>JARKOU010000152.1 GCA_029975645.1 Actinomycetales bacterium | reverse complement strand
CCTGTGGGCCCCGGAGCACGACGCGCGCGGCGCCCGCCGCGTGGTGCGGGCCGGCGCGGTTCCCCTCAAGGCGCTCGACCGCCGTCGGGCACAGGAGAGCGGCACCTCCTTCGCCGCCAACTCCCGCTTCGTCGCCGAGCGGATCCGGCGCGCGTGGGACGTCGAGGCTCGGGTGATCTACCCGCCGGTGGACGTGGCCCGCCTGACCGCTGCCCCGGACTGGTCGGCCCACCTCGAGGGGTCCGAACGCGCGATCCTCGAGCGGCTTCCGGAGCGCTTCGTGTTCGGCGCCTCCCGGTTCGTCGCGTACAAGCGCCTGGACCAGGTGGTCGCCGCGGCGGAGGCGGTCGGCCTGCCCGTGGTCCTCGCCGGGTCCGGACCGCTGGAGCCGGACCTGCGCCGTCGCGTCCAGGACGCACGGGTGCCGGCGCACGTGGTGATCGCCCCGAGCGACGCCCTGCTCGCGGCGTTGTTCCAGCGAGCGGCCGTGTTCGTGTTCCCGCCGGTGGAGGACTTCGGGATCATGCCGGTCGAGGCGATGGCGTTCGGGACGCCCGTGGTGGTCAACGCCCGCGGCGGGGCGGCGGAGTCGGTAGTCGACGGCGTCACGGGCGTGCACGTCAGGTCATTCGACGATCCGGCCGAGGTCGCCGCCGCCGTCGATCGGGCCGCGTCGCTCGACGGCGCCGCCGCCCTCGCGCGCGCGGCCTCCTTCTCCGCCGAGCGCTTCCGCACGGAACTGCGCGCCTGGGTCGGCCCCACCGTTCCCTGACGGGCCCGAGGGCACCGCCGTCGACGCCGGACCCCGGATCCTCGGACCACAAGAAGCCCGGACAAGGTCCTGACTCCGTCGGTCCGGTGGAACGCCCACCGGCGCCCCGCCCCAAGAATTCACCGGCCCTCTCCGAAGTATTCCCTCCAGGTTCAGGCGGCCCGGCGCGCGAACGTGGCCGCAGGGCAATGATCAACAACCCGCCGCCCAGGTTGACGCCCACGCAGGAAACTGATCTCTAGGTCTAGCGTTCCAAGCGAGCCGCCGCGTCACACGCCCCCCGCGGTGCGAGAAAACGTCGATTTGACAGAGCCGTTTCGAGGCGGTATCGGCTGCGTTAACCAGTCACGGTCAGCGCCGCCGCCACCGGCCAGCCACGAGTAAAGCCGCTGCTCAGAGCGCCTGTCATCCGCGTGACCGCTATCACATCCCGCTGGATCTCCCGCCCAAGCCACGCCCATTGAGTTGTGCTGGAAGAAACCGTCGCGCTACGGTGGAAGCGAGCGAGGTTCGGGCCATCGGCGGCATTCTGACGCGGAGCCAGATCCTCGCTCGCGCTGTTTAGGATGGAGGAGAGACATGGCAGTCGAGACGTCTCTGGGCTCACGATCACCGGCCGAATACTCGGCCCAGCCGGAGCGCACGTTCGCCGATTGGTGGCGCACCCACGCCCGCAAGATCGCCGCGATGGACCTTGCGATGGTGCTCATCGCCGTCACCGTGGGCCTCGGCATCGACCTGAACGACGGCGGTTGGTCGCCCGTCCGGTACGCCTCGCCGTTCGCCCTCGCGGTCTCGGCTCTGGTGGTGGCGGGCTGGATGTGGGCCCTCTCCCTGGCGAGGACGCGGGACCGCCGGATCGTGGGCTTCGGGCCCGCGGAGTACAGCCGGGTGGCGCAGGCGACGTGGATGACCTTCGCCGTGGTCGCCGTCGTGAGCTACGCCTTCCAGTTGAGCATCGCGCGGAGCCACGTGGCGGTCGCCCTCCCACTGGGCCTCGCGCTCCTGCTCGGCTCCCGCAACATCTGCCGCCGGCGGCTCGACCGCATGCGACAGAACGGGCAGGCGCTCGCCTCGGTGCTCGTCGCCGGCCACGGAGACTCCGTCGGGGATCTGATCACCCGCCTGCGGAAGCGGCCCCAATTCGGATACCGGGTGGTCGCCGCCTGCCTGCCGAGCGGCGAACTCCCGGCGGCCCGGGAGTTCCACGGCGTCCCGGTGGTCGGCACGTTGGACGCCGCGGCCGGCCTCGCCTCGGAACTGGGTGTGGACGTGGTCGCGGTGACCGGGTCAGATGCCACCACCGCGGCGTTCGTGCGACGCCTGGGCTGGGCCCTGAGCCCCTACAAGATCGACCTCATGCTCGCGAGTTCCCTCACGGACGTTGCGGGCCCGCGCATCATCGTGACCCCGGCGGACGGCACGCGCCTGGTCCACGTGGACGCGCCGCGGTTCACGGGATGGCGCTACGTGGTGAAGACCGGCCTGGACATGGTCACCGCGGCCGCCATCATCCTCGTCCTCTCACCCCTGCTCATCGCGACGGCGATCGCCGTCAAGGTCACGAGCCCCGGCGCGGTGATCTTCAAGCAGACCCGCATCGGACGCAACGGCGTGCCGTTCACGATGTTCAAGTTCCGCTCGATGGCCCAGGGATCGGACAAGCGCCTGGATGACGTGATCGACGGCGACGTCGGCCTCTTCTACAAGGCGAAGGACGATCCGCGGGTCACCCGCGTGGGCAAGATCATCCGCCGGACATCTATCGACGAGTTGCCCCAGCTCTTCAACGTCCTCAAGGGCGACATGAGCCTCGTGGGCCCGCGCCCGCAGGTGGAGCGCGAGGTCGCCCTCTATGACGGCGTGATCTCGCGGCGCCTCCTCGTGAAGCCCGGCCTCACGGGCCTCTGGCAGGTGAGCGGGCGCTCCAACCTCTCCATCGAGGAGAGCATCCGCTGCGACCTGACGTACGTCGAGAACTGGACCCTCATGGGGGACCTCATGATCCTCACGCGAACGTTGCGCGCCGTCGTCGCCGGCGCGGGCGCTTACTAGGCCCGGCACCCCGCCTGACGGGTCGCTCCGGGAGATACTGGTCCGGTCGCGCTTCTGGCCGCCTTCGCGCGCCCGAGACCCGAGAGGACCGTCAACTGTGCTCAGGCTGCGGCCTAACGTCCGCGACTACTCGTGGGGCTCGACGACGGCGATCCCCGAGTTCCTCGGGCAGCAGCCAACGGGCGCCCCAGTGGCAGAGTTGTGGTTCGGCGCGCATCCCAGCGCCCCGTCCGTGCTCGGTCACCCGTATCCCGTTTCGGACCTGGCGGTCCTCATCGAGCGCCACCCCGTGGAGACGCTCGGTCAGGACGTGCTCGCGCGCTTCGGCCCGAGGTTGCCCTTCCTGCTCAAGGTGATCGCCCCGGACCGTCCGCTATCCCTCCAGGTGCACCCGAGCCTGGGGCGGGCGCGCGAGGGCTTCGAGGCCGAGAACGCGGCGGGCATCCCGATTGATGCGCCGAGCCGCAACTACCGTGACGAGAATCACAAGCCGGAACTGGTGTACGCTCTCACCACCTTCGAGGCGGTGTCCGGATTCCGGGCGCCGCGACGCGCGGCCGAACTCTTCGCGGACCTCCACGCGCCACTTGCTCGGGAGATCCTCACCACGCTGAGAGACGATCCATCCGCGCACGGCGTCCGGGCGGCGTTCAGCCGCCTCCTGGACCCGGCGACGCGTCCCGACGCGGACCAGGTTGCCGCGGTGGTGCGAGCCTCAGCAGATCGGACGGCGCGAGGTTCGACCTCGCCGCGCGCGGACGCGATCGTCGCGCTTCTGGCCCGGCACTGCCCGGCGGACCCGGGCGTGGTGGCATCGCTCCTGCTCAACCCGGTCACGCTGCGACCCGGGCAGGCGCTGTTCATCCCGGCCGGCGGCGTGCACGCGTACCTGAGCGGGATGGGCGTGGAGTTGATGGCGAACTCGGACAACGTGCTCCGGGCCGCGCTCACCTCCAAGCACGTGGATGTAGCGGAGTTGTGCGAGGTGGTGGACTTCATCGCCGCTCCGCCCATCCGGATCGCCGCGGAGGAGTTCCGTGATGACACCCGGGTGTTCTACGTGCCGGTGGACGACTTCGAGTTGTCCGTCACGGATGTTGGCGGTCCGGCCGAGGACGCGCCGCTCCCAGGGCGTGGTCCGCGCATCGTGTTGTGCCTGGAGGGTGACGTTCGTCTCACTTCTCCGGGCGACGCGGTGACGCTCAAACGGGGCGAGGCGGTATTCGTCCCCGCCGATGAGGGCCGGATCACGGTGCGGGGGCGGGGAACCGTGGCCCAAGCTGGGGTCCCGTAGCCCGACGACGACGGGCGCGGCCCGCTCCGTGCACCGTGTTTCCGGCGTATGTCGTCGCAGGTGGGGCCGGCGCGGCGCGGGCGGCGGAACGGTCGGTTATGGTGGCCGAATGCTTCGAGGAACAAGTCGTTGGACATTGGCGGCACTCGCGGCGCTCGTGGTCCTCAACGCGGTTCTCCTGATTCTGGTTCTGCGCCCGAGTACGCCGCCGTCGTCGGACCAGCCGGTTCCCACCTTCTCGCCGGTCCCTGTCACACCGGGCGCGGTCGCGGGTGCGACCTCGAGCCCGACGCCGGAGGCGACCCCTGCCCCGGCTGTCACGCCGGTCCCTGCCACGCGGCTCTTGACCGCAGCGAATGATCGAGTCGCGTGGCGCGCGAGCACGGGCACCTGCGAGGAACCGGCGGTCCTCGAGCGCACGGACGACGGCGGCGCGACGTGGAGGCCTATCACCCCGGGAGTGGCGCCCGCGGTGCGGATGAAGGCGTCATCGGACACGCAGGTGTTCGTGATCGGCGGCAACCCCGCCGGGGGGTGCTCGCCTACCTTCGCCTTCTCCCGCACCTCGGGGGACTCATGGGTAGCGGACGACGGCGAGTTGGCCGGTTCCTGGTACCTCGCCCCGCAGGACCGCGCGACGGTGCACGGCCCCAGGGCGGAGGTGCCGCGGCCCTGCGTGGCCGCCGTCGACCTGGCCGGCCTCGACCTCATCCACGCCGGCCTGCTCTGCACCGACGGCGGTGTCTGGCTCACGGCCGACGGCGGCGCGACCTGGGCGCAGGCGGGGACCGTCGCGGACGCGGTCGCGATAGCCCCAACCGCCGACGGCTTCCTGCTCGCCGTCCTGCGACCTGACACGTGTGGAGGGGTCGGCGTATTCCCGGTGGCATCCGACGGCGCTGGAACGTCAGAGGCAGCGGCTGCTGGCGCCGCCCCCCTCGGGTGCGCCCCGATCGAGGGCGCGGCGCCCGGTGAGGTCGCTTTGGCGGTCGCGGGTTCGGAGGTGTGGATGTGGGCCGGGGACGCCGTGCTCAGGTCCTCCGACGGTGGCCTCACCTGGTAAGCGGAATCCCGACGGGTGCGCTCCGTGCGGAGACTAGCGTGCCCGGCGGGTGGTCAGTGGCTCGCTGGGTCGTGTGCCTGGCGCGGCGACCGCCGATGACTCGACCTCGCCCCGAGCGGACGTCGCGACCGGGGGCTCGGGAATGGCGGGATCCTTCTGGCTCCGGTCGGTTGAGTAGGTGTACCCGTAGCCGTAGTACCCCATCTCGCGTGCCTCGACCTTGTTGAGCACCAGCCCGAGCACGTGGGCGTCGACCGCGTCGAGGGCCTCGAGCGCGGAGCGCAACTCGTCCTTGTGGATGCGGTCCGTGCCGACCACCATGAGAGTGCCACCAGCGATCTTGCTAAGGATCACGGTGTCGGCGACGGGGAGGAGCGGAGCGCTGTCGATCAGCACGACGTCGTACTGCTGGGTGAGTTGCCCTAGTAACGTCGCCATGGCATGCGAACCGAGGAGTTCGCTCGGGTTAGGCGGGATCTGACCCGTCGTGAGAACGTCGAGCGACGTCCGGTTCCAGGGCTGGACCACGTCGGAAAGCTCAGCGCGGCCGATGAGCACGGTCGTCAGGCCCACAGACCCCTCAAGGCCCATGGTCCTGGCGACGGAGGGCCGTCGCAGGTCGGCATCCACGAGAACCACACGCGAGCCCGCATCGGCAAGGGCGATCGCGAGGTTGACCACTGTGGTCGTCTTGCCCTCCGCGGGGACGGAGGACGTGACGACGATCGAGTGGGGCGAGTCGGCGATGTCGACAAACTGCAGGTTGGTGCGAAGCCGGCGAATCGACTCGGCACGCTGCCCGTGGGGATCGTCTTGCATCACGACGGGGTGGGTCGACGCCTCGGGGTCGAACACGATTGAACCCAGCAGCGAGCGGTCGGACACGGCTGCGAGATCCCGCTCAGAACGGATCTTCGTGTCGAGACTCTCCCGTAGAAGGGCGACGCCTACGCCGAGCGCGAGTCCAAAGAGGAGTCCCAGCGCGAGGTTCTGCTTGGCGTTGGGGGACGACGGCGCTTCTGGAGCAGTGGCGGGTGTCAGGGTGGTCGCAAGGACCGCCTGCGAGCCGTCGGGGCGCTCCGGAGAAAGACCGGAGACCGTCTCAGACAGCTGGACACCGACGGCGTTGGCGATCAGCGCTGCTTGGTCTGGATCGGAACTCGTCGCGGTCACCTCAAGGATCACCGTGTTTAGTGGCACCGTGGCGCGGACCATACTTGTAAGCCGGGTCAACTCGACGTCAAGGCCGAGCTGGTCGATCACTGGTTCAAGTACCAGGGGAGACCTGGCGACCTGAGCGTATGAGCTCATCTGCTTCTCTGTGAAGGACGAGCCTTGCGCGAGATCGCTAACCGACTCGCCCGCCTGAACTGCGAAGAACAGTCGAGTCGTCGCTTCATACTGGGGCGTTGCGAGCAATGTCACACCGAGCGCGCCCGCGGTCGCGAGAAGTGTGATGAGAGCCACCGTCGCCCAGCGCTTCCGCACGGTCAACAGGTATTCGCGCATTTCCATGCGACTTTCCCCCAGGAACGATACGACCTCAGATAGGGGTCAAGTCTCTCACACAAGACTGCTCGCTCCCGGGCGCGCCTATGTGGCGAAGCCGACAGATGGCGGGCACCGCTGAGAGCGATCGAGGACCGGGCACCAGATCTGTGACAGCCGTATGGTGTCGGTTCTGTGACCTGTGTGCATGCCGAGGTGACGCTGCGGAAGCGGCTCGAGCATGGTTAGTCTGAGAGGGTGGCGGTCGCCGTTGCAGGAGCTGGCGGATGTTCCGGACGCCTCGCACTTGCGTTTGGTGGAGGTCGAGGGGCGTCGGGTGGTGATGGTTGGGGCTCGGGCGTTGTTTGCGTTCGAGCCGTCCGATCTGGGGATGCGGAACGTCGCGGTGGTGGCGTTCTCGAACATGCGATTCAGGGGCACGGATGTCGCGACGTTGTTCGGGCTGACGCCGACGTATGTGTCGCAGTTGCGGGGCCGCGTCCGGGACGAGGGCTCGGCCGGTCTGGTCCGAGATCGGGGCCGACCGCGCAGACTCACCCCGGAGTTGTTGGAGCAGGCCGCCAGGTGGCGGGCGCAGGGCTGGACGGACGTGAAGATCGACGCCCGGCTCGGGGGGGCTGCCGGCAACGAGGGCGCCCGGAATAGCGACTTGGCCGTGCTGGCCGCCACGTCGATGGCGTTCACCCTCGGCGCGGGCACGGTGGAGGGCATCAAGAACCTGGCGATCGGCCAGGCCGGGGCGTTGTGCGCCCTGGCCCGGATGCGAGCGCTGTCGACGTCGCGCCCGCGGCTTGCCGCCATGGCCGAGCGCGTCGACTCCATTTCGTTTCAGCGGGTCCTGGCCACCGCGCTACTGGCAGCCGACCCGGACGCGAGTGGGACCTACTGCGTAGACGACCACTTCGTCCCGTACGCAGGTGCGAAACCCGTAGGCAAGGGGTGGGATGCCAAGCACCGGCGCGTCGCCAGCGGACGGGGGGTGACCTACGTGGTCGACTCCCGGGGTCGGGCCCTGGTCTTCACCAGTGGTGAGCTGTCCGGGCTGACCAAGACCCTGCCCCCCGCGCTGGCCGAGGGGCGTGCGGTCACTGGGCCAGGCGCGCCGATCCTGGCCGTTTTCGACCGCGGCGGGGCCAACCCGTCGGTGTTCACCGCGTGCCGGGACGCCGGTGCTGACTGTGTCGCCTACCGCCGCGCCCCGCTGGTCGCGCCGACACGCCTTCCCCTGGTCGCCACCACGCCCCGAGACGCGCCACCACGCCCCGAGATGCCGTCGAGGCGCCCGCCCGGACGCGGGTCTACGCGGACGAGCCCGTGCACATCGACGGGTACGGCATCGCCCCGGCAGATCACCTGGTTCGAGAACGGGACTCCTGCCATGCAGGTCCTGACGTCGGATCTCACCGTGTGCCCGGTCGCGCCATTTCGGAGGTTGAAGTCGCGGTGGCGGATCGAAAGCGCGTTCAAGAACGCAAGCGACCTCCTCGGGACCGACGCTATGGCGGACTACCTCGCCGACATCGAGACCAACACACGGCCCGTGCCCAACCCGGCCCGCAAGAGGGCCGCCGCCGCCCTCGCCGTCGCCGAGAACGAGGTCGCCGACGCCGAACGCACACTGGCCATCCTTCTAGCCGACCCCAGCGCTGACGATCAGGGTCAAGGACGAGGCGATCCCGACGATCCAGCAGCGGATTACCCGCGCCACCGCGGCCCTTGCCGAATCGCACGTCAAACGAGACTCCACCCCTGCGATGCTGCCCGCGAACGAGATCGACCCCGAGCCGACGCGCGCCATGCTGCGAACCCGCCGCCGGGCCCTGCAGATGGTCCTGCGATTGCTGGCCAACAACGACGAGCACACCTCGCCACCGCGCTGAACGCCTACCTGCGCGACGAGAACGGATACCGCGCCCTGACCCGGACCACAATCCTGCGCGGCACGTCCGGGACGTTCACCTCACCCGAGAATATCGACGTTCCCCTCGACCACCCCATCTCACCCCACCTCGCCCGCGCCCTCGACCTCCTCGTCGAGGAGATGAACGAGACCCTCCAGATCCCCGGCGAACCACGGCCGATCACCGACACCCTCGCCAAAGGCTGGGGCAATCAGACTCCCACACGGACCCGACTGTCGGAGGTCTGGGGGACCGCGCGATGAGGTCGTCGTCAACAGCCTCATCGCTCCGAACTTCAAGAATGTGGGATGTCGGATGAAACCCGAGATCGCAAGCGAGGCCACCAGGTCGATTCCCGTTGGACTCCTTGCCGCGGGACTGGTGTTGACGACGCCGTACATAATGTGGCTTGGTGTCGGCACCCAGAGCGATGTGCAGCCGTACCCGCTGGTCGTATCGATACTCGTAATCGGCCTCAACTTCAGGCTCCTGCGGAGGAGCGACCGGGCAGTCGGAGCCCTCTTTGTCGCCGCTCTATTCATCTCGGCGCTGCAAGTCATTCTCGCCAGCTCGGCCTCCGGGATTATTCTACGAGGGCTGTACGGATACCTGGCTATTGCGCCATTAACGCTTGCTTGGATCCTGCTAGCCCGCCGGTACGGGATTCAGAACTTCCGACGGGCGTTGGAGGTGTTTTTCTGGACCTGGCTAGCCATCGGGGTGGTGCAACTCTTCGCGCCGTCGTTCGCGACCTTCGGCAGAGAGAAGCTGATCATGTCGGCGGGTCGAGGGTCTTTGTCGCTCGCCACCGAACCGGCCTATTTCGCGTTCGCTCTGATCCTTCTTGCGATCGCAATTGCGCTACTCGGAGGCTCGTCGAGGATTCTCCTGGTCGCCACTCTCGGCACCGTGCTCGTGGCGCGTTCCGGCGTGGGATCAATCTACGCTTTGGTCACCCTACTCTGCTTCTATCCGACCTCGTTGCCGAAGAAGTTGATCGGCATTCTGACGGCGATCGGGGGATTGACCTTCATGGTCATTTCTGCCCCTCAACTCCGTCTGAGCTGGACCCTCAGGGGACTCACGACGGATCCGACGGGCTTGGTAAATCGCGATGTCAGCGTGGCGGCGCGGCTCGTCGACATCGTCTACCCCGTTAGGGCTTTGTTTGAGAATCGTGGCCTACCTCATGCGATTGACGAGTGGCCCAGCGTGTTGGCCGATTTGATTGGCCGAACCAACCTCAGCGTTGCTGCGGCAGATTACTCGGGCGCGGTCTCGCGTTATAGCATCCTATCAGTCCATGGACAACTTCTCTTCCAGCTGGGGATACTCGCAATCGTATACTACGCCTTGATCCTTCGGGTTCTGCGAGCGAGCAAGCATTTTGTGGGTCTCGCAATCATAGTCTTCACTGTCTTCTTCAACGGTGTCACCCTCAATAGCCCCTTCCTCGCATTGGTTCTGGCGGCCGCAACTCTTGATGTCGAAGGTG
Source organism: Actinomycetales bacterium (assembly GCA_029975645.1). Classification (GTDB taxonomy): domain Bacteria; phylum Actinomycetota; class Actinomycetes; order Actinomycetales; family JAHECE01; genus JAHECE01. Next base: position 42,897 of record JARKOU010000152.1, on the reverse strand, counting down.
GATCCGAACGAACCGGTGCTATGCAGAGCCGGCGAGCAGGGACTCGTCCCTCCGAAGGCGTCGGACCTGCTCTTCGGGGCTCGCGGTGATGCCGCTCGCAGTTCAATGCAATCCGTCCGAGACCACGCCGTCAGACCAACCACACCCGGCGCGGCCACCCCATGAGAGATCGAGGCCTGTCGAGAGCCCTGGAGTCAGGCACGTTCACTCTGCGGCAATCCGGTACCATTGCTACAGTCGACCAGTCAATTCTCTGCGCTGGAGCGCAATCTTCGACGAAGCGCTCGATTGTGCAAAGCCTTCACCGGCCGAGCCCGTCGGGCTTCTCGCAAAATTGGACCTACACGATTTCCCGGCGCCTGCCAACGCACGAAGGAGCTTGCTGCGGGGGAATGTGACGTGTCATTCTGCGGTCGCGTTGGCTCGTTCCAGCACCTCAACAGGCCCGTGGGCATCGCATCACCGTGGACCTCATGGAGGACGAACTGGCCGCGTGGTTCGCGCGGTGAGAAGGGGAGTGGAGATGAACGCAAGGGAACGCTCTGAGTTCGCCTTGCCCGAGTTGAGGTACCACCCGATCAACCGGGTTCTGGCACTCATCTATCGTCTCGGTCCAGAGAGCCTTCGACGTTCGCTGATGGCCGTTATCTGGCGGCTTGAGGGCGGTCAACTAAGGTCGGGGACCACTCGGCGGCTGCTGAAGGATTGCCACGGCGTCAACGTCGGCGCCTTCAGTTACGGTTCGCTCCTGGTCCCAGGGATGGCGCAAGCCGGGACCACGATCGGCCGTTACGTGTCGATCGGCCCGAACGTGCGTCGGTACAACACCCACCATCCGATTGACGCAGCGTCACTTCACCCATACTGGTACAACCCGATTCTGCGCTTCTCCGGCCCGTCCCACGATATGCCTAGGACTGCAATCGTGATCGACGACGATTCGTGGATCGGTGCGAATGTTGTGATCCTCCCTGGATGCACTCGGATCGGCGTGGGCGCGGTCGTAGGGGCCGGCGCGATCGTGACCCGTGATGTCGAGGATTTCGCGATCGTGATGGGAGTGCCTGCGAAGGAGAAGGGCAAGAGGCTTTCTCCAGCGCTGCGCGAGGCGCTGCTGGCGGCTCGGCCGTGGAGGCTGCCACCCACTGAGTGTCAACGACTCCTGGAGGCGATTGCGCAGGACCATGCGTAAGGCCCTGTCCCGCCTCCTGCGCAATGACACTCCCGCGCACATTTCCATCGCCAACGGCATCGCCTACGGGCTGACACTGATGACGATCCCAGTAATTGCTCGTAGTATCGGGCCGGACGGGCGCGGCGAGACGGCGGCTGCCCTGGCCGCATTCGCGATCGTACCGACGATCCTCGGCCTCGGTCTGCCGCTCGAACTCCGTCGCCGATCTGCAAGCGGCATCGACGCCGACTCGGTCCGCGCTGGACGTGACCTTGTACTGCTCTCGATCATCCCAGCAGTGGGCATCGCCTTCTTGTTTATCGAGACCATTTACTCCGGCGTCGACCGACAGTTGCGACTGTGTGCTTTCCTCGGACTTCTGCTCACCCCCGTCAGCGTCGGCTGGGCTACCGACGCGGGCATCCTGACAGGAATGGGTCGATACCGCGCGGTTTTCTGGATGCGTATTGCCCAGCCGGCGGTTACATTCGTGATGGTCTGGGCAACTGCTCTGATCCAGGAGCTGACCGCACCGGCGGTCTTGGTCGCAAGCATGCTCGGAACGGTGACAACTGGCGCGCTGGGCCTGATTTTCTGCCGCGTCGGCATACGAGGAGTCCGTGCCGGGCGCCCCGCGCTGCTGCGCGACGGCGCTCGCTATGCGGGCAGCGTCATTGCCGAGTCAGCGTCTTCGAGGCTGGACCAGGTGGTCGTGTTGCCCCTTATCGGCGCGACAGCCGCGGGGTACTACTCGATCGCCGCAAGCATCGCCCTGCTGCCGCTCGCGCTCGGACATTCGTTAGCAGCCGACCACTTCCGCGCCGCGGCGGCGAGCACGTCTGCGAGCGAGACCCAGGCGATCAACCAGCGGGCGATCCGCGAGTCACTAGCGGTGGTAGTGCCCGCCTGCCTCCTTTTCGCGGCAGTCGCTGCACCTTCCATCCCGGTCGTGTTTGGCGAGGAATTCCGCAACTCGATCCCGGCGTTCCTGATCCTGATTCCAGGGTCAATTGCTTTGACAGTCGGCTTCGTAGCGTCGATGCTGCTTGCCGCCCAAGGGCGGGGTGCCGCGATGACGACGCTGCAAATTGCCGGGCTGGCAGTAGGGATGGGCCTTCTCATCCTTCTCGGTCCGACGCTTCTAGCCAACGGTGCCGCACTCGCATCTACGGTTTCATACGTTCTGCTCCTGATCGGCCAACTGGTGGCGCTCCGCCTTCGGGTCGGGGGTATCCTCCCCACAACGCACGCATTCCGCAAGGGTCTGCGAGGACTATGGCGCGGCGACGCTGCGGCCAACGGCTCCTGATGTGGGTCCGCCTCCGAGGGTTCGGAAGGTCCCTGAAATCCGCTCAGATTTGCGATCACCTTGATCGGAGGCGCTTGAAGGTCAGCCGCCAGAAGGTGCCGACCCCCGCCTTCACGTTTTGAGCCGGGTTGCGTAGCGTGCTCCGCAGGATCCCGAACCCCGAATAGTGGGGCACACCCTTTCCCAGGAGACCCGCAGTGAACAATCGAGCACCTAGACTAACCCGCCGGATGAACTGGTGCCGTTGGATCTGAGCGAGGCCGGACATCTCGATCGGACGGAGTGTCAGTACACCGTCCGCGATCGCTTCCCGTAGGAGCGCATCTCCGCGCTGCGTCCGGGCGATGACCACCGACTCCCCCTCTGCTTCCTCGAAGGTGGGTTGGCCCGCATCGTCTCGGATCCAGTAGTCGCCCGCGGCGATGTCGGCCCACTCGCCGGTTCCGTCAACGCAGAGCTTGCACCGCCACTGCGTGGTCGGGCCGAGACGCGTGTGCCAGGCGTCAATGTATCTCTCCTGGTACTCCGTGCCTTCGTCGTCCCTGACGTACATGTTCCCTGGCCAGCCCTGGCCCCGGTACCGCATCTCGACCGGGGTGCTCGCGACCTGCTTCGCAAACTCCGCCGTAGCATCTTGACTCGGTACTCCGGCGCAGAAGAAGGAGAGTTTGATCGAGCCGTGTTCGGCCCCTCCGATTCGTTCCATCGAACTGATCGCCGCGACCTCGCATGGCTTGCCACACCACGCCGTCGTGTCTCCCTGGGCCTTGAATACGCTGGCCACCGCGACGGGGGCGTACCGAGAACCCGCGAGTTCCGTCACGCCGTCCGAAGTCTCCACCCGTGCCGGCTCGGTGATCAACGGGTTCGTAGCCTGAGAACGCGCACCGACCACTGAGCTTGACCTCCCGGTCTCGAGCAGCCAGCGCTCGAGAGCGGTCAGTACACCGCCGCTCGCCCCGCTGAATCGCGTTCCCGGGTCTGTGGCGTATCCGGCCCATACGGTGACGTATCGCCCGAATACCGGGTCTTGCGACTGCGACTTCATGGGAGCCGTCAGGCCCAGCCCGGGGCAGATCATGCGAAATTCGTCGGCCTGTAGCGAGAGCGTCTGGTCTTCGGGCGCGAACGGTCGCAGATAGCCATCGGCATTCAATTGCATGGAGATCTTCGGATCGAGAGCGGCACATGCGCCACATCCCGAACACAGTTCCTTACTCACCACCCTGCGGATGAGCCTCGACGCGTCTTTGTCTGCCCCGCTACCGGAACCAGTCATCGCCTGAGAAACCTCCAATTCTGACTTCGAAGCATGGGGATCGGGCCATAACCTGAGCCCTGCACCATCAGTCTGAGCAGTGCTAGTCGACCCTGCCAACTCCGACCATCCGCCCGAGCATCCCGCTCCCGGCCCGCAGCAGCGACCTCTTCTCTGTTTCGTGCACAGGTTGATGCAGCACGCTGAGGTTGGGGTGAGCCGCAAGCCAGACGTTGAGGAGCCTCTCGCCAAGGTAGCCGAGCACCCGACGTTGTCCCGGGCCATAGGAGTTCAGCGGGATCCGCGATCCAGCGATGTCCAACACCTGGAACAGCCAGTCGCAATATTCGTCCAGAAGGGCCCGCCGCATCACGAACATGTTGTAGAGTGAAAGGGACCGCGCACTGAGAACGCGGTCAAACGCCTTGGCGTAGCACGTATCAACCGCGACAACGGCCTCGCGAGTCACCTCCAGGTCGCTCCTGTGGTGAGCGCCTGCGTACTGCTGACGCACCGTCTGCACCACGTAGTGACGTCGTTTCGGCACGACCACGTCGCAGCGATCCAGCAAGTTCTCCAGATCCGCACCGGTGGCCGGATGATCCTCCGAACCCGCAAAGTAGCGCCGGTAATGAACAAGTCCGTACGCATCGTGGTCGGAGTTCTTCCAGATCCAGTACAGCCCGGTGAGTTCGCAGTAGGTGTCGTTCCTGGACGAGATGCTCTCGCCTGAGTCGTCACCCGGGAAAGGCAGCGCTGCCTTCGCGGTCGCCCGACCCACATGGATCGGCTGGTACACGGGGTCCGACGGGAACGAATAATCCTTGTGCGCGGCGATGAACACCCTCAGGTCCATTTCAGATCCTCCACTCGCCCGGAGCCGCTCTCGGGAGCCTAGCTCCGAGCACGGGACGGCCCCCCGGTCTCCTGCCGACCCGCTAGCGCGTAGCGAACAGCTTCTAGGTAGCTGTAGCCGGCCTCTGCGGTTGGCTCGAGCATCGCCCCCTCGCCCCACTCGTTCCATGCGTTCAGCAGGATGAAGTCCGTAGAGGCGTCTTGGCGCTTCAGGTTCACTAGGCGTCGCAGATACTTTCCAAAGCTTTCCGGGTTTGCGTTACGCACTATCATCGGCCCCTTCGCCCCGCGACGCGGCGAGTTGTCCCATGCGACAAAAGCACCCTGGATGATCTCCCGTCCAGAGTAGGTCCTGCGTTTTCGCAGGATCCGCCCCCAGATGTCGTCGTAGTCTTGCAGGTCCGGTCGGTCCGTGCGCTTGACTAGGAAGCGCTTCAGTTTGCCCCAGAACGACAGCTCGAACCGCAATGCGTATACCGGCTCGTCCTCGTAGACCGCCGTGGAGAGGCTGCACGACGGTTCTGGGTTCTTGGTACTGATGTACTCCACGATCTCAATCCCACTGAAGCCCTCTTGCTTCAGGCGCTCAGTCCAGTGGGTCACCATCTTGTCGACGTCCGGTATCGCACCCGTGTTGTACAGCACGAGCATCGGGCGTCCATTACGCACGATGTACCGATTGTCGCGGAAGAACGGCAGGAGGTAGTCCAGGTGCGCATCCCAGTCCATTTTCCCGCCGTAGGTCTGCGCCTGTAAGACCTCGTGGTCCTTGCCATCCCATGAGCGCGTCCATGAATGGTTTGCCCAGCACAGACAGTAGCTAAGGTCCGCGGCGGGGGTGTCCCGCCATAACTCGACGGGCTTCTCCAGGAGCCGGTGCCCTGAGTACCAGTAGTGGAAGAACACGAACCCAGAGACTCCGTACTCGCGTGCAAGACCGGCCTGCCATTCGAGGACTTCCGGTTTGGTCAGGTCGTAGTAGTTGTCGTCCAGCGGGTGGACCGGCTGCTGATGGCCTTCGAATAGCGGCCGGGCCCTGCGCACGTTGGTCCACTCGGTGAAGCCCTCACCCCACCACAAGTTGTTTTCGTGGACTTCGTGGTACTGCGGCAGGTACAGCGCCAAGATCTTCATCAAGCGTGCCTCTCTGCGGTTGGCGGCCCACCGCGGCGAGCGCAATCGCGAGCACTGCGCCGACGATGGGGGGCTCGAACAGGTTGGTGATCACAGTTGCGACCGCCGAGAATATCGCTAAAGCGGTCACGAAGATGCGATCGCATCTCAAGTAGGCGTCTCTTACGATCATGACGATGCGCCGACGAACTGGCCCCAGGAGGATTGAGGGTCAACTGACTCGCCGGGGCGAAGAGGAAGTCCAGATTGAAGGCACACAGGCTCGCCGCCGGGCGGGCTTCGGGCCGGGCGTACTGCAGTGTCCGGTTGTACTGCCTACTTGCGTGAGAGCGCTTCACGGAAGGTGGCCTCCAGGCCCTGTCGGTACAACTCAAGACGACTCTCGACGATTTCTGCCCCCGCCTCGATGGCGTCACGGAGCTGGTCGCGTTGCCGCAACCACTCTATGAACTGGTCGACCGCACTTTCCGCAGTCCAGTCCTCGCGCGCATCGATGTAGTAGGGATAGCGGAGCGTGTCGTAGAGGCCCTTGAGTTTCTTGCTGTACCCGATCGGGACAACGGGCACGTGACTGGAGATCGCCCCGATCGTCGAGTGCATGCGCGCTCCACTGAAGAAGTCGAGAGCGGCGATGTAGGACTTCGCCTCGGTCGGGTCCTCGAAGCGTGGAGCGAGGATCGTCTCCGGGTGCTCCTTGTGCACCTCCTCACAGGCCGAGTAATCATCCTCGATGGTCCCGGCCTCGGCAATGACATGCGGGATCAGGTGGATCTCGCACCCCTCCGAGCTGAGCCGGTCGACGAGGAGCGTGATGAAGTCTCGATACTCGAACGAAAGGTTGAAGTAGTTGTCCCGGTTGTACCCGCCGCGGTGGAGCAGCCCGGAGACGTTGATTCCCACGCTCAGTGGCCGATCGCCCCGGGATGCGTCCGGCTTGTCGAACGGAAGGGCGAAGGCGACGTCGATGACCTCGATCGTGGTGTTGAGCGCGCCCAGCCGCCGGGCAAGGGCAGTGGACTGCTCGTCCCGCGCGTACACCTGCTCGCATCGGCTCAGCACTCGACTGGCGATCCGTCGCGAGATGACGTGGTCGAATGGGCCGATCGTCTGCGGCGCCATGATGACTGGCTTGTGGCGCATCTGAGCGAGCGTGGACATGTACGTCTCGGTCAGCACGCGACCCCAGCCGTACAGGTCGGTGAACCCGTCTCCGGCGTTAATGTTTGTCACCAGGTCGCAGTCGTCAAATATGTCCGTACGGAGCAACCGAACTGGATGCCGGACGGTCTGCTTCGCGCCGGTGTAGCGCCGGTAGACGTACGGGTTCTGGGTGAACTCGAGGGTGATATCGGGGTGCTTCTCAGTGACTAGAATGCGGTACTCAAGAGGAATTCCCATGCTCTGGGCTACCTGATCCATGAGGATCACGTTGCTGACAGAAAGTGCGACGCAACCTAGATTTGCGTCCTCAAAGTAGTGTGATAGCAAACCTATGATCAGAGGTTTGTTGGTAGGCACAATCGACTCCCGTCCGATTCGCGCACCTGCCCCTGAGGCGCCAACAAGCGAGGCAGGCGTCCTCGCTCTGTCAGAACTCCCTACAATGCCCGATCCGTTCCCGATGGAACGAGAGGGGGCCCTGGGCTGAACACCCCACCCGCAATCGAAGCGCGCGTTGGCTACATGAATAACTCTCTGGGTTCAGCGTACCAGATCGATCAGCGGCTTGACTCCGACGAGCCATTCGTCGAAACGTAGCCGATAGTCGTGTGCCATCTGCGGGTACCGGAGTCATGGCTCACTGGGTAGGAGCAGGCGCAGCGCTGTCGGCAGGAAGTCGTCTCTGTCCACATGCGCCTCAGTTGCGAATCGTTGCCCCTTTTCGCGATCTCTGTGGGGGCCGGGGGCGGCGGCGGGCGCCGACGTCGTCCTCCTGCTCACCTAATGGCGGGAGTACACCGCGCTCGAGCCGGTGGCGCTTGCAGGCGTCGTGGAGGCGCATTCTCCGACGGGCGGAACGTAGCGGACCCGGCTCGCTCGGCGAGCGGCCGGCTGGACCTACCGCGCTCGGCGGGCCCGTAGCGCGCGCATCTCTCACGCTCCTCTCGCCTCGACGTCCCTACGGACCCACCGCTGCGGCTGCGATCGTCCGGACAGCCGCCCAGATGTGGTCGGCCGCCTGCTCCGCGACTGGTGTCGGCTGGCCGATGGGGTCTACCACGTCGTCGTCCTCAGGCCTGACGCGGACCTGTCCTCGCCGTGCCGCTGCCAGGGGCGTGAGGGCCGCGAGCCGTTCGCCCGGCGTGGCCCTCGCGGCGCCGTCGGGCCCGCCGAGCGCGGCCGTGAGGTCCGAAGGGTCAACGAGGCCGACCAGGCGCGCGAACTCGCGCAGCGTGAACGTGCGGCGCAGGGCGGCGGGGGTGCCCTCGACAACAGCGGAACGGTGTCCGCGAGAGAGCGCAAGGATCAAGCCCGCCTCTCGGACCAACTCGCCCGTGAGCTGCTGGGCGTGGAAGCCAGCAGGAGACGCGCCGCCGAGTTCCACGAAGCGAGCCATGTTCGGGCACATGCCCGAACCCACCACGGCTCGTACGCCGGCGCTGACAAGGCGGACGCCTGACTCCCGTTCGTTTCCGAAGGCCTCCCGCAGCCACAACTCCACGGCCGGTGACCGGCAGATGTTGCCCGTACACACCGCGAGAACTGTGAAAGGAGCCACGTCAGCGCACCGTACAGGGGACCGCGCGTGAACGCCCCGTATCCTGGGGCGGTGTCTGTCGGGAGGAAGTGGGCGTACGCGGGCCTTGCCGCACTGGTCCTGCTGAACGTGGTGCTGGTCGTTCTGCTCCTGCGGCCCGACCAGCGTGCCGCGTCGGCGGTGGCGGTCGAGAGCGCCGTCGCCACCCCCGCGGAGACCGCCGAGGCCGTCCCCACCGAGGAGGCGCCGGTCGAGGAAGCCCCGCCCCCGCTCCAGCCGGTCCCCACCGAGCGGCTCCTCGCCGCGGCCTCGGACCTGGTGGCCTGGCGCGCCGTCGTCGGCGCCTGCGACATCCCGGCGGCGCTCGAGGCCACGACCGACGGCGGCGTCACCTGGACCTCCCAAGACGCGGGCGTCACCCCGATCGCCCGGCTCAAGGCGACCTCGTCCCGCAACGTCTTCGCTATCGGCGGCGGCGCCGACTGCGCACCGTCCTTCCGCTTCTCCGGCACCGCCGGCCAGACCTGGAGCACCCAGGACGGGGAACTGGCCGGCTCCTGGTACCTCCTCCCGGCCTCGCGCGCGGCGCTGACCGCCGAGGTCCACGGCCCGCGCGGCCAGGTCCCCGCGCCGTGTCCCACGGGCGTGGTGGACCTCGCCGGCCTCGACAACAACCGGGCCGCACTGCTGTGCACCGACGGCGCTCTCCAGACCACCGACGACGGCGGCGCCACCTGGTCCCAGGTGGGCGCGGCGCCCGATGCGCTCGCCATCGCGCCGACGGCCGACGGCTACGTGGTCGGGGCGCTGCGGGCGCCGTGCGAGGGCGTCGCGGTACTCACCGTGGCGAACGACGGCACCGGGCTCGACGGCGCGGCACCGGTCTGCGCGCCCGGGCCGGCACCGGTGCCCGGTCAGGTGGCGCTCGCCGCCTCGGGCTCGACGCTCTGGGTCTGGTCCGGCGACCTCGTCGCTCGCTCGACCGACGGCGGTGTGACCTGGTAGCCGAGGTCCCGGAAGGGGACCGGCGCGAGCGGCGCGAGCGTCGCAGAGGGCGGGCGGCCGTGATCGTGGCCGTCTGCCTGCTCGGGCTGGTCGCCGCGGGTTCAGTAGCCGGGTACCTCGCGCTGCGGTCGACTCTGAATCGCGTGGAGACGCTGGACGACCCCTTCGCGGCTCTGCCCACCAGGCCGCCCGTCACTGCTTCGCCGAGCGAGCGGGCGCCGGTCAACATCCTGATGCTGGGATCCGACAGTCGAATCTCCGCCGGGGACCCCTCGCAGTGGTCCTATGGCGCGCAGCGCACCGACGCGATCATGCTCCTGCACATCCCCGGCGACCGGCAGGGCGCGTACGTGCTGTCCATCCCGCGCGACTCGTGGGTCCCGATCCCCGGACACGGCGAGGCGAAGATCAACGCCGCGTTCTCGTGGGGCGGGCCGAGCCTCATGATCCAGACGGTGGAGCAGTTGACCGGGGTGCGGATCGACCACTTCATGGTGGCCGACTTCGACTCTTTCGCGGCGCTCACGGACGCCGTCGGGGGCGTGGAGATCACCATTCCGGCGGACACGTACGCGTTCGGTCAGCGGACCTTTGCCGCCGGCACGTACCTCATGGACGGCGAGCAGGCGCTCGCGTACGCACGGCAGCGGTACGGGCTCCCCGGCGGCGACTTCGACCGGATCCAGCGGCAACAGAACTGGATGCGGGCGATCGCGCGCGCGGCGTTCCAGCGGGGTGTTCTCTCGAATCCTGCCGAGTTGCTCGTGTTCCTGCGCACCGCGGCGCAGTCGGTGGCCGTGGACGAGGGGTTCGGCCTGAGTGCGATGCGGGGGCTGGCGATGACCCTTTCGGACGTGGAACCCGAGAACGTGATGTTTCTCACAGTTCCGACGGCCGGCACGGGACGCAGCCCCGATGGGCGGCAGTCGATCGTGGTGGTGGACCACGAGCGACTCGACCCGCTGATGCGCGCGGTGGCCGAGGACCGGTTGGCGGACTACCTGCTCGAGCATGCCGGCGAGGTGGACTTTCTCGCCGAGGCGGTGAACTGAATCGCGCCAACGACGAGGGCCTAATCGCCGTGCCACGGATCTTTGTGGGGAGGGGTTCTGGAGAGTTCCTGTATAGGATTGCTTAGTTTCCTGCGGCCCCCGCTCCACCTGGAGAGATCATCTTGGCCCCCGAGGTGCAGTCCGCCATGACGACCCCGTCCGTGGTCGCGCCCGCCGAACGGGAGCGCCAGTGGAAGCGGCACATCTGGCGGATCGCCCTCACGGACCTCGCGGCGATCGTGACCGCCGAGGCGGCCGCGATCGTGCTGCGCCTGCCGTGGTACGGGCCGGAAGACGCCTTGCACTGGTCGGCGCGCGGAGTGCTGGTCACCGCCGGGCTGTTGGTGGGGTGGATGTGGGCGCTTCGACTCATGCGCACCCGGGACCGCCGGCTCATCGGCGCCGGGCCGGACGAGTACAGCCGCGTGGCGCTGGCCACGTGGTGGACCTTCGCGGTGCTCGGGTTGGTCTCGTTCGTCTTCAAGTTGAACCTTGCGCGCTCGTACGTGGCGATCGCCCTGCCCGTGGGGCTGGTGCTTCTGCTCGTGGGGCGCTTCGTCTGGCGCCGGGCGCTGCTCCGGATGCGCCTGCGGGGCGAGTTGCAGGCCGCCGTACTTGTGGTGGGCCACCGGCATCGGGCCGAGGACCTCATCCGCAACCTCCAGGAACACGTCGACATCGGCTATCGCCCCGTGGCCGTCTGCGCTCCAGGAGCGGAGTACTCCCGAGGGGACGATGTGCTCGGGGTGCCCATCGTCGGCGACTTCAGCCAGGTGCCCGCGCTCATCGAAGAACTGGGTGTGGACACCGTGGCCGTCTCCGGCTACGACACCGTGACGGCCGACTTCGTGCGGCGTCTCGGCTGGTCCCTCGAACCCACGCGAACGGACCTCCTCCTCTCCAGCCCCTTGGCCGAGATCGCCGGCCCGCGCATCATGACCGCGCCGGTGCCCGGCGCGCGCCTGGTGCACGTGGACGCCCCGCGCTTCTCCGGGCCCAAGTACTTCGTGAAGTCGCTCGTCGACACGGTGGCGGCGGCCGTGCTGCTCGCGGTCAGTGCGCCGCTCATGCTCGGCGTCGCCATCGCCATCAAGGCGACCAGCCCCGGTCCGGTGCTCTACCGGCAGAAGCGGGTGGGCAAGGACGGCAGGCCGTTCGTCATGTACAAGTTCCGGTCGATGGACACCGGGGCGGACACGCGGCTGGACGAACTCGCCGAACGCAGCGACGGCAACGCGCTGCTGTTCAAGATGCGGGACGACCCGCGCGTGACCGGCGTGGGTCGGTGGATGCGCCGGTTCAGCGTGGACGAGATGCCCCAGTTGCTCAACGTGCTGCGCGGGGAGATGAGCCTGGTGGGTCCGCGGCCGCCGCTCGAGAGCGAGGTGTCGAAGTACGACGACGCGATCTCGCGGCGGTTGCTCGTGAAGCCGGGGATGACCGGGCTGTGGCAGGTGAGCGGGCGGTCCGACCTCTCGCTCGCCGAGTCCATCCGGTACGACCTGTACTACGTGGAGAACTGGTCGATCGTCGGTGACCTCATGATCCTCTGGCGGACGATCCGGGCCGTGGTGACCGGGGCGGGGGCGTATTGAGGCGCCGGCCGGCTACGACCGAGGTCGATCGACGCCGCGTGCTCCTCTCGGTGCCCTGGTCGTGGCCGTTCGACCCGCCGTCAGGACACCCGATCCGGGTCGTTCGTCGCTCGAGCGATTGGGGTCTACCGGCATGGAGGGCCCGGTTACTCGTCGTGCGCGATGCCGGGGCTCTCGTCCGATCCGCTCGGGGAGCCGACGTCGTCGTGCTGGCCACTGTCGGCATGGAGGCGGCGTTGTACCCGTTCCTCCTGAGGCTCCGCCGTCGCCGTCCCCTCATCGTGGCGTTCGACTACCTCGCCCCGAGATCTTCTCGCGCAGCCCGGCTGGCGGGGCCGGGCATGCGCCTCGTCGACCGGTTCCTTGTCATCAGATCGGGCGATGTGACCATGCTGGGGCGCCGGTTCCGCGTTCCTGCCGAACGATGTGAGTTTGTGGCCTGGCCCGTGCGGGCGGACACGTTGCCAGCCTCGACGACGGACGGGGGCTACGTCTACTCCGCGGGTTGGGCGCACCGCGAGTGGGACATGGTCATCGCGGCACTGGCAGCCACCGGACTCGCGGCTCGGATCGCACCCGGCCGCGTCGTCGACGTCCCCGAGACGGCACGCGGATCGATCCAGGTTGTGCCCATGCCACCGCCGGCAGAGGGACGCCTCCTCACCGCCGCCGCGCGCTCCGTTGTGGTGGCCCTCGCGGACACCGACCTGCCGGCCGGGCCTCTGGTGCTTCTCGACGCGATGGCCATGGGCAAGGCCGTGGTCGCCACGGACGTCAACGGCAACCGCGACTACGTCCGCGACGGCGAAACAGGGCTCGTGGTGCCGGCCGGCGACCCCGAGGCGCTCGCCGCCGCCCTCCTGCGGTTGGACTCGGATCCCATCCTTCGCGAGCGCCTCGGCACGGCCGCCCGCGAGGAGATCCTTGAGCGGTGCTCGCTCGATCGCTTCTGGGCCGTGCTCCTTGGGCCCGATCCGGGCCGAGTCCTGCCGACGTGAACGCCGTGTGAAGTTCGCGGTTGATCCACCGACGCGACGATCAGGCCAGTGTCACGCCTGCCCCGACGAGGGACTGGGTCACCGGTCCAGTTCCCCGGCAAGCGCTCGCGCGATCTTGCGTCGGTAGGTGTGGGCCGTACCCGCGGGTGAGAACGCGAGTGCCCGGCGTAGTTCCTGTGAAGCCGTGCGGAAGCGGCCCCTACGGGCGAGGGCGAGTGACTGGCTCGCGGAGAAGTCCGCCAGTCGTCTCCGGAACCGTGCCAGGTTCGCGTCGACGAGGTCCACAAGGTGGGTATCGCCCATGGCCTCGGCGGACCACCGCTGGAGGAGTCGGATTCGCTCACCCGTGAGTTGCCGCAACACAGGGTTGCTCCCGGATGCGTTTCCTGCGTGTCGCCGATAGCCGACCAGGGCGTCCGGAACTGACGCGAAGTCCCCGTGGAGGAGCATTCGGAGGATGAACTCGTCGTCCTCGCAGTAGCGGAAGGCAGGGTTGAAACCACCGAAGGCGAGCAGCGCATCTCTGCGCATGACCATCGTGACGATTCGTGGCAGGTCGACGACGCCTGCGAGGATGTCTTCCCGCGGCACCCCCGTGGGCAGCCAGCCTTCATCGAGAGTCTCGCCGTCCGGGCCGATCGTCCAGCCGGCCGAGTAGCACAGGAGCGCCTCGGGGTGCTTCCCCAGCTCCGCAATCTGCTTCTCGAGGCGATCGCCACGCCAGATGTCGTCGTCGTCGAGGTAGGTGACGTACACCCCTCGTCCGATCGACGCGCCGACGTTCCTTGCCACCGAGAGTCCGAGGTTTGCCTGGTGGTGAACCCTGATCCGTGGATCCCGTCGCGCAAGGCCGTCGAGCCCTCGCGCGACGTCCGGTGGCGCCCCGTCATCGACGACGATCAGTTCCCACGACTCGACCGTCTGCTGGAGGACGGAATCCACCGCTGGCGTAAGGTACTTGCCGCCTCGATTGGTCGGCAGCACCACGGTCACCACCGGTGGCTGTTCCTGGTCCATGACAGATCTCCCTCGCTCGCCCCCCGCAAGTCGGCCTGCGCTCGCAGCGGAGCGACGGAGGCGAGGTTTGCTGTGCGGCGCTACTTCTCGACCCGAAAGCGCGGACACCGAGCCTATCCCAGCGCTCCGATGCCACCTCCTCAGAACCCCACACGTCTCGCCGTTCTGCACGTGGCCGAGGAATGGGGCAGGGTAGGGACGTGCCTCGCCTGTCCGTTCTGATGCCCGTCCGCAACGGTGAGGCTACTGTTGGGCTCGCCGTGCGGTCGACGCTCCGCGCGATGCCACGTGATTCGGAACTCGTGGTTCTCGACGATGCCTCCACCGACCGAACCCGTGACCTACTCGCAGCCCATGCTGACCGTCGGTTCCGCGTTCTGACCAGCCCTGTCCCCGTCGGGGTAGGCGAGGGTCTTCGGAGACTCGTTGACTCCACCGACAGCGCGGTCGTCGCCCGTATGGACGCCGATGATGTCACCCTCCCAGGCCGCTTCACCTGGGAACTCGGGGAACTCCGGCGTGATGCGGACTTCTGCTTCACGCCGATCGTCCGATTCCGGACCAAACCGTTCCGCCTCCGTCCCGGGCTCCCGGCGCCGATCTCGGCCGAGGCCATGCCGTTCCACATGCTCGTGCACAACCCCTTGTGTCACCCGACCCTGGTGGCCACCCGGGACGCAGTGGTGGCGGCAGGCTCGTACCGGGCTGTACTCGCGGAGGACCATGACCTGTGGCTGCGTGCCCTTGCGGCGGGACTGCGCATGGTCCGGATTGCCGTCCCGTTCCTGGCCTATCGCCAGCACCCGGCGCAGCTCTCCGGCGATCCTGGCTTTGCGCTGAAGGCCCTCAACCAGACCGACTTCCAGGACTCCTACACCGCGTTGGCCCGCCGTGTCCTCGGGGTGGAACCGACGTGGCTTGGGGGGCTGTGGCCGCGAGAAGCCGTCGACGCGGCGGAGCGCGCGGCTGCACTGGGCAACTTCAGGGCGCTCGTCGAGGCACGTTCGTCTCACCTGAGCGGCCTTCAGCGCAGGATCCTGGCGCGGACGCTCTCCCACCTCGGGAGTGAGGGGCGATGACGGCCTCCGGCGCGAGGGATCTGGCACCGGTTCCAGTGGTTCCGCCCACCGGCGGTGGCTCTCTCGGTGATGACGGAGTCGTTCGGGGCGTGATCGCGGCTTTGCACGCACAGCATCGGAACGGTGTTGTGCTGGAGCAGGATCGGCCGTGGCATCGAGACGCCTCAGGGCTGCGAACGAGCGCGCTTGCGCCGAGGCGAGCCCCGATTCGACTCCGATCCGCCGTCAACAAGGCTGTGGTTGCGGCAGTCGCGTCGGTCGCGCGTGACGTGATCCTTCCGTCTACCGACATCCTCGACGGCTTCTACGGCCCTGTGGAGGCCGTGGCTCGCCTGGATGCCGTCGTGAAGATGTTCTCTGGCGCAACACATCTGCACTTTGTCGGGTTCAGTTGGGAGCGATCACACCCCGTCGTGATCAATTTCCTCCGTGGCCTGGACCACGCGACCTTTGCTGCGCGCGATGCGGCCAGTTGTGCGCGCTTCGCGAAGGACACCCGCCTTCCCGTGATGCACGGAGCGGACCTCGCCCTCCTGGTGGACGCTGTGATCCCGCCCCCCGCTCCAATCGCGGAAGCCATTTCGGGGTGGCGGGCTGAGGGCAGGAGGATCGTCGCCGTCACCCCCAACGGTCTGTGGCACCAGGCGTATCCGGACCTCGTCACACGACTGACTGAGACGCTCGTGCACCCCGCCCTCGAGGACGCTGCTGTTCTCCTCGTCCCTCATGACCACCGTCGGGGGCAAGAAGACGCGGTGGTGGCTGAGCGGGTGATCTCGGAGATCGACGGGCGCCTTCCGGCAGGACGGCTGGCTATCGCGAAGGTGCGCAGCTTCCCGGCATCCCGCGGGGTGCTGGCGCTCGCGGACGTTCAGCTCGCGGGGCGGATGCACGCGGGAATCGCCGCCCTTTCGGTCGGCACGCCGGCAGCCTTCTTGGCGTTTCAGAAGAAGACGCGGGGTGTCCTGGCCGACCTCGGCGTGGAAGAGGCTGAAGTCCCGCCGGAGCTCCTTTCCGATGCCGCTGCCGCGGCGAACCTCCTGAGCGCCATGATCGAGGGTCGCGCGGCGTTTTGGCCACGGATCTCGGGCGCAGTGTCGAAGGCTCGGCGGCGCGCGCGCGTGACGCTCCTAGGCGGGTCCGAACCGGTGAGGGGGTGCGCATAAGCGGCCCTTTCACGATCCGCGAGGTCGCTGCTCGCGACATGTGCATCGGGTGCGGCGTATGCGTGCTCGCGACGCGTGGTTCAGTGACGCTCGCCTCGCTGCCGGGCGGTGCCTTCCTGCCCGTCCTCGACGACGCCGATGACGCGGCACTCGAGCGAGCGAGTCGTGTCTGCCCGTTCTCGGATGACTCACTTGACGAGTCGGTGCTTGCAGAGACTCTCTTCGGCGGTCTCCCTGAGGACGACTTCGTAGGGCGCCATCTGACCACGTACGCGGGGCGGGTCCGGGATCACGCATCCCGGCTGCGGAGCAGTTCCGGGGGCCTGACCACGTGGCTGGTGCGCGAGCTCCTGCGAGAGGAGCAGGTCGACGCGGTGATCCACGTCCGGCCGGCCAGCCCGCCGGGGGCGATGTTCGAGTACAGGATCTCGACCACCGAAATGGAGATCGATTCGGCAAAGCGTTCTCACTATAGTGCCGCCTCCCTCCGGGACCTGGTCAATGATTTGGGAGCGGATGGGCGGAGGTTCGCATTCATTGGCGTGCCGTGTATCGTCCGGGCAATGCGGAGCGTCGAGAGGCTCGAGCCAGGGATAGCGGACGTGCGCTTCCACGTCGGACTCGTGTGCGGCCACATGAAGAGCCCGGCTTACGGGCTCGCCCTTGCGTGGCAGGCCGGAATCTCTCCAGAGAAGTGCGTTTCGGTGGACTTCCGGGTCAAGGTTCCCGGGCGCGAATCTTCAGACTACGATTTCGCGGCTCGCGGTGATCGCGGGACGTCAGTATCCGTGCGATCGGCTGATCTACTCGGGACCAACTGGGGCCATGCGATGTTCCAGCCGAACGCCTGCAACTACTGCGACGACGTCTTCGCTGAGACCGCCGACGTAGTCCTCGGTGACGCGTGGTTGCCGGAGTACCGCGGCGACTGGATGGGCACGAACGTCATCGTCACGAGGAACGCCGAGATCGACGCGATCCTGAGGGACGGCCGGGACAGAGGGGAGATCGAGCTGGAGTCACTTGACCTCGTCTCCGTTCGCGAAAGCCAAGCGGGCAACTATCGACACCGAAGAACTGGTCTGGCGGTGCGGCTGAAGGACGACGAGAGAGCGGGCAGACCGGCACCCCGAAAGCGTGTTGAGGCGAGTTACAGTGGCGTTACCTTCGTGCGGAGGCAAATGGTCCGGTTGCGTCGCGAGATCAGCGAGTACAGCCACGTGAGCTTTCAGAGGGCGGTCCACGCCCGAGACGTTGCGGTGTTCGTGTCCGCCATGAAGCCGTTGCTGCGTCGCTATAGCCGCTTGGAGTCGATCGATCGGAAGGGAATCGCCCGGTGGCTCGCCTCTGAGCTCCGCCGCCTTGCGCACCGGGCTGTGGGTGCGGTTCACGTACGGGGATAGACCGACTCAGGCGGGGCCGTTTCGCCAGGTGGGGGTCCGGCGCCAGGGCCGCCACGGGCGGCCCACTGTGCGGGCGAAGGAGCGGATCGAGGGCTCGCCGACGGTCGAGAGGGCCGATTTGAGGGCCTCCGCCTCCTCGGGAACGGCATACGCTGCGCCCACCGCCCCGAGGTGCCTGATCGGGCTCCGGTCAACGACGCCGAGCCGTAGGCCCTCGGAACGCAAGGCCGACCAGAGGACGTCGTCGCCCCACCCCATGCGGGACTCACGACGGAATGGCAACGTCCGCGAAGCGCCACGCGGGGAGAGGAGGAGCACAGGCCCCACTTCGACGAATGTGGTCAGGCGTGCCACCGAGAACGGCCGCGCCACAGTGACTGGGAATGACCAGGCGCTAGTCGGGACGTGTGCCGGCTGCGAGATGTCCAGGCCCGCCGCTGCAGCGAGGGCCACGAAGTCCCGGGCACTCTTGCCGGCGAACTCCACGTCATCGTCGAAGATCAGAACCCAGTCTCCGGGGCGTGGTGGGTGTGTGTCGATCAGAGATTGGAGGAGTGGGGTTCGGAAGCCGGATCCAGAACTGTGTGTGAGGTGGGAGAGCGGCGCCGCGACGTGTCCCAGGGCGTGGAGATGAACTGCCGAGTCCTTGGGGAGCCCTGCGGTCAGGGCGGACACGAGCCTCTCGTTCTGGGGGCGGTAGATGCCGTACACAGACACCGACGGAGTCTCGGCTACCGCCGCTGCCGGCCGATTCCGGGGGATCGAAAGCGTCACCGCGCGGTCCCATGCCTTGATCGCGAGTCGTCGCGCCTCCCCGCGGGCCCCCAAAGCCCACAGTGGCGACCGGCGTTTCGGAGCCTCTCGCCGCGCCCCAGGCCGAGTAGTCACGTGTTCTCACCCCCAGCATGCCCTCGCTGTCCGCCGTCGAGATAGAGGACGCTCAGATCGCGGAGGGTACGTTCGGAGTCGAATTCCTGCATCGCCCACCGCCTTGCTTCTCGGGCGCGGTCTGCCTCTGGCGCCGGCTCGAGCAGGACACGGACGAGGGTGTCGGCGATCTCGTCCGCCGCGTTGTGCACGCCCGCGAACATGGTCGGGTCACCGATTCCCTCCACGCCAATATCCGTTGCGACCACCGGAATTCCCCAAAGCATCGCATCGATCGTCTTGAATTTCACGCCAGCCCCACGCCGGAGGGGAACCACCAGGGCGCTCGCCCGCGCATAGTAGGGATCGAGGGAGGCGACCCGTCCTGTGACTTCGACGGCGGGACGTGCCTTCGCGAGCCGGATGAGGTCCTCACGTGGAGCGCTCCCGGCGATCGTGAGTCGCGCCGAGGGGACAGCGCGGTGGACGGCGGGCCAGATCTCGTCGAGAAGCCAGCAGGCGGCATCGTGGTTCTCCGGCCTCGACATCGCCCCGACAAAGAGGACCTCGGGTTCGTCGGGCCACACCGCGCGTTCGGGCTGATCTGCTCGAGAAAGAGGCGGGGGAATCACACTGACGGAGCCCTCGGATCCTCCGGCCAGCAGTTCTGCGTCCTTCTTGCTGAAAACCACGATCCGGTCGACAAGGCGGAGTGCCCTCCGCTGCGTCCCGCGTGCGGTTCGCGCGGCAGTGCGGTGCAGGAAGCGTTCTCGACGACCCGCCGCGAGCGCCGCGAGCCTGTCGTGCTTCTGCGAAAGTACGTCATGCAAGGTGCAAACGATTCGGGCGTCGGGATTGATCCGACGGAGAAAACCGGCGAGCCACGCGTACTCTGCCCACTGAATGTCTATGACGTCCGCGCCACGAATCCTGCGTCGAACCTCCCGGGACGTCACCAGGCGGACCGTGAAACCCATGTCGGGGAGTGTGGGCGCGACTTTTCGGACGCGCCAGAGCGCCGATCGGATCACCCGTGGCCGATCGACCCCCAGCAGGACGGCATCACCGGGGACGCCGGGCTTCCCGAGTGCCTCGCGGTTGCGCGGCTCGTCCGGAACGACGAAGGTGACATCGGCGTCTTCGAGGAGCGTCCGGTGGAGGATCTGTACGTATCGCCCGCCGGCGTGGTCGATCCCGTCGTAGGGCAGGTACGCGCCGAGCGAGACGACCGACGGGGGCCTACCGCCCACCGCATGTGCCCCTCCGTTGGAGCGTGGCTCCGAACGATGCAGCGTCGAGACTCTCATGATCACGGTATCCGGGACAGTTCCAGGGAGGCCCTGTAGAAGTCGTTGCTCGAACGGAGCGACTCAGGGGATCCCCACCCTGTCACCCGGCCGTCCTCGACCACGAGGATGCGGTCGCAGACCTCCAGGGTGGACAGGCGGTGGGCGATGATGATGACGGTGACCGCGCCATGGATCCGCATGAGTGCTTCCTTGACCAGCGCCTCGCTGCGGCCGTCCAGAGCGGAGGTGGGTTCGTCCAGGATGATGAGTTCCGGCGCGCCCGCGAGCGCTCGCGCGATCGAGAGCCGCTGCCGCTGCCCGCCGGACAACTGGCTTCCGCGTTGACCCAGATGGGTGTCGAAGCCGTGGGGGAGCCGCTCGATGTCCGCGAGCAGGTTGGCCTCTGCGGCGGCGCGACGGAGGTCGTCGTCGTCGATTCCCTCGCGGAAGAAGCGGATGTTCTCAGCGACCGTGCCAGTGAAGAGGAGGGCGTCCTGTGGTACGTAGGCGATTCGCCGGGTCCAGGTCTCGCGACTGACGTCATCAAGGTCGACCCCCCCTGCCGTGATGACGCCCTCGGTGGGATCGCGCAGTCCGAGGAGGAGTTGCACGAGGGTCGACTTGCCGGAGCCCGACGGCCCGATGATCCCGAGCGCCTCCTGAGGCTCCACTCGAAAGGTCACGTCACGCAGGACGTTGCGCCCGGGCGTGTAGGCGAAGGTCACGCCTGAGACATCGAGCGGCGTAACCCGCACCGGCGTCTCGGACCCGTCCGTAGCGTGGGCGGCGAGGTACTCACGAATGGCCAGGTCCGTTCGCTCGAGGAACGGCACCGAGGCAGCGATGTTGGCAGAGTCCGTCTGCAGCGCCTGGCCGTAACTGAGTGAGCGAAGCATGAGCAGCACAACGGCCCCGAGCCCGGCGAGATCTGCAGCCCCGGACATGCCCAGCAGAAGGGCGACACCTCCCACGAAGGCTGCATACGCGAGAGAGATGTACACGTGGGGGAGCACTCCTGCGGCGAACGAAACGCCGTAGTTCGCCCGCCCGACGTCACGTGCGAGGTCGTCGATGCGCGAGGCGAACGCCTGCCTGACACCAAAGGTCTGCATCTCGAGTCCAAGGGAGCCGAACTCGGAGACGGCGGTCGTGAAGTCCAGGCCCAGACGCGCCGAGATGGCGGACCTCGACTTGATTCGGAGCCGCAGCGGAGTGAGGACGAGCCCCAGCACAACGAGAGCCCCAATCACGGCAAGCGTAGCCTCGCGGTCGACCAAGGCGGCCGCCGCCAGGAACGCGACGAGGCTGAGCGCGGACGTGAGGATAGAGGTGAACTGCGCCACCGCAGCACTCGACCGACTAGCGAAGGTCGTCATGAGTTCCTGCAGGCGGCCGGGCGGCTGCGACTGCTGAAGTGCCCAGCTGGCATTGAGGTAGGCCTCGCCGAGCGTCAACCGAGACTGAGTCAGCACCTCGACGGACAAGGAGGTCGAGGCGCGGACGGTCACGATGGCAAGCGCCAGGCGCACGGCGAGGAGCCCCGCCGTAAGGGCGAGGGCTGTATCGACGGCGAGTGTCCGGCCCGCATACGGGCCCACCGTGCCGACGCCGTCCGTGATCGCGAGGGCCGTGGTGGTCATGAGGACCAGGAAGCCCGCCTCGAGTGCGGCGCCCGCAAGGGACAGCAGAGCGATGAGGACGACCCGTCGGCGGTAGGGACGGACAAGGCGCCAGAGAAGTGGCCACCCGCGAGCTTCGCCGGCGTCCTTCGCTGAGGTCGGCGACATCTCTCCGCTGTCCTTCCCTGGAGCCGCAGGGTGAGTGGAATTCCCGTCGGGGCGGTTGCATGGGCTCGGCTGAGCGGCCGGGTCGATGCCGATGGTCGCAGATCGGATCCGGCGCACGCCAACCGGGGCCGCCCACGACCGGGAGGTCTCGGTGCCTGCGAGACTGGGCCATCATGGAGACGGAAGAGCCGATAGCTGCGTCCGTGGTGGTCGCCACCTACAACCGCCCGGACTACGTGCGGACGTGCCTGGAGCACCTGCGGCGCCAGACGCTGCGCCCCGTGGAGACGGTGGTAGTCGACGCATCGCCCGGTCCCGCGACCCGAGACGTCGTCGCCCAGTTCGACGAGGTGGTGTACCTGCGCAACGAACGCGGACGCGGGAGCACCGCCACTTCCCGGGCCATCGGCATGACCGCCTGCACCGGCGACGTGGTGGCCTTCATCGACGACGACGCGTTCGCCGACCCGACCTGGCTTGCCGAACTCGTCGCGAGGTACGACGCCCCTGACGTCGGTGCGGTGGGCGGGCTCGCTCGCAACCGCCGTCCGGGTGAGGAGAGCGAAGGCCTCGACGAGATCGGGTTGCTCCTTCCTGACGGGCGCCTTACCGGCAACTTCGCGGCCAACCCGGGCCACGACGTCGACGTCGATCACCTCCTCGGTGCGAACATGTCCGTCCGGCGCTCCCTCGTGGAACGCCTCGGCGGTATCCACGATCACTACCCGGGCACGTGCCTGCGCGAGGAGACAGACATCGTCCTGCGCATGGGCCGGGCCGGATACCGCATCGTCTTCACCCCGGACGCCGCCGTCGACCACATCCCCGGGCCGTACGCGAAGGGCCAGCGGTTCGACCTGCGATACGCCTACTACGGCGAGCGCAACCACCTGGTGCTGCTCGCGCGGACGCTCGGGATGAGGGACAGCCACTTCCGCCGCTACTACGGTACGGCCGCCCGGACGATCGGCGCGGAGCTCAGGCGCGGTGCCACTGCGCTGGCTGGACGCCCGGATCCGGCGCCGCGACGGCGCCTTCGCGGGCTCGCGTCGGGCGTGGCGAGGGCCGCGGCGGGGTTGGGCGGGGTGGCTGTAGGGTCCGCCGTCGTCTTCCGCCTCAGGCTCACCGAGGGCCCGGTGCGGTAGGGGGGCCAGATCGCCGCAGGTGGTCTGCCGCGCTCGCGGCGACTGTGGCGCGGCTCAGGCGCCACGCGTCGCGCAGGTGGCCGAGCGCGCGCAGTCGTGGGCCTTCGCGCCAGGTCTCCCGTGCGGCGTCCAGGGCCTGGAAGGCGTACAGGCGCTGTGCGTTGGCCAGTCCCTGCGCGGCCGCCTCGGCCGCCAGCCGGTCCCCGGACTGAGCACCGCGCAGGCGATGGGCCTCGAGCACTCCGCGCGACTCGCGGACGGCCGTCCGGTAGTCCGCTGAGGCGTTCTGGCCGTGCACGTGGTAGCGGACCAGGGGCTCGGCGACGCGCACCGGCGGGCCGAAGACGCGGAGGAGCCGCAGGAAGAGGTCGAAGTCCTGCTGCTGCGCCAGGAGCGGGGAATGGCCGCCCACGGCCCAGTAATGCTCCGCGGGAACGAGGAGGCTGCTGAGGCAGACGTGCTGTGCGCCGCGCAACAACTCGAGATAGGTGACGGCCGGGGCTGGGGCCGTCAGGGAGCCGGTGGGCAGCACCCAGATCAGCCCGGTGTGCGCGAATGACGCGGTGGGTTCCGCGGCGTATGCGGCCATCTGGCGGCCGAGCTTGTCCGGCAGCCATTCGTCGTCCTGGTCGAGGAACGCGATGATCGGGGAGCGGGCCAGGGTGACGCCGACGTTCCGGGCCACGGAGACGCCGCGATTGGGCTGACGGTGCAGCACCACACGAGGGTCTGCGTGCCGCTGAACCCACCCCAGGTCCTCGGCTGACCCGTCATCCACCACGATGCACTCGAGGTCGCCGAACGTCTGGGCCAGGACGCTGTCCAGCGCGCGCGCTAGGAAGGCGCCCGGGTTGTACGCGGGAACGACCACGCTTACCTGGGGCACGGTGCGGACCCTACCCCGGGCAGGTGCCCTGCCCCGGTCCGGCGGAACTACTCTCGGCTCCAGGACGGCCGCGAGGCGAGAGGGGTGCAGTGGAGCCGATACGCGTGCTGCTCGTCAGCGCCGTGGGCGGTGTGGACCCGCACTCCGGCGACGTCACCTACACCGAGCAGCTCCTGGCCAACCCGCCGGAGGGCGTCGCGTACACCACCTACGACCGGGCGCTTCGGGACGGCACCCTCACCGACGTCGGCTCGCGCGGGGCACTCGCGGCGAGCGTCCGGCGCCGGGAGGGCCCGCGGTCCGTGGCACGGCACCTCGGCGCCGCCGCCTGGCGCAAGGGAGAGGCCGGACTGCGCCGGGCGGCCGGGGCGTACCGGGAGAGCCTGCGGATCTTCCAGGTGGCCTCCGGGGTGTACGACGTGATCCATGTCCACGTCTTCCACACCCGCTTCCTCGGGCCGACGCCACCCCTCGTGGCCAGCGCGGCTGGGCCTCTGGAGTGGGTCTACCGGGACGCCTGGGGGTGGGGCCGGTCCCGCATCACCCGTGCCGAGCGATTTGACGACGCCGTGGGGCGGGTCTGGGACGCGGCGCTCTGCGCTCGCCGGCTCGGCCGCGCGAGTCGGTTCGTGGCCTTCAGCGATTACCTGCGGGACTGGGTGGTACAGCGGGGCTTCCCGGGCGCCCTCGTCGACGTCGTGCCCAACTACCTACCCGCCCCCGGACCTGTGCCGATCCGGGCGCCCGGTGCCCGCCCGGCCCACCTGGGGTTCGTGGCGAAGGACTTCGACGCGAAGGGTGGGCCGCTGGTCCTCGCGGCGCACGCCGAGCTGCGGCGGCGCCATCCCGACCTGCGACTGACCGTGGTCGGGTCCGCGCCGCGCGAGTCCGCGCAGGACCTCGAGGCGCGGGGCGTCCGGTGGCTGCCGTTCGTCCCCCGGGAGCAGCTCCTGGGCGAGGTCCTGCCCGGGATCGACCTGTTCGTCTACCCCTCGCGCTTCGACGGCCTGCCGTACGGGCCGATGGAGGCGCTCGCGCTCGGGATCCCGCTCGTCGTCTCCGACTACCGCGCCCTTCCGGAGATGGTGACCGGCGGCGCCGGGCGCGTGGCGCGGACCGGAGACCCGCACGCCGTCGAGTCGGCGGTGGAGGAGCTCCTCGATCCGTCCACATGGGCGCGGGCCTCCCTGGCCGCGCACGCGCTCTTCCACGAGAGATACTCGGCGAAAACGCAGGCTCCGCGCCTCGGCGCCGTCTACCGCTCCTGCCTGCCGACGAGTTCCCGGTAGATCCCCTCGTACATCCGCGCGGTCCGCATCCACGTGAAGTCGCGGACGCGGGCCGCGCCGGCGGCACCGAGGCGCCCGGCCATGGCGACGTCGCGGACGACGGCGGAGATCGCCTCGGCCAGGGCGCGGATGTCCTCCGGGTCCACCAGCAGGCCGTCCACACCATGCGTGACGAACTCGCTCGGTCCACCGCGATTCGTCGCGATCACGGGGACCCCGGCCCGCCAGCCCTCCAGGACCACGATGCCGAACGCCTCCAGGCGGCTGGGGACCACCAACACGGTCGCCCGAGCCATAACGGCGGCAACCTGAGGTCGGGAGAGGCGCCCGGGGAAGTCCACCCGGTCGGTGAGCCCGAGCATCGCTGCAAGAGACTTCAGCGATGAGAGTGCCTCGCCGTCGCCTCCGATCACCAGGCGTGCGTCGTCGGGCAGGTCGGCGTGCGCGAAGGCCCGCAAGAGGAGGTCGAACCCCTTCACCCGCTGGACGCGACCGAGCGCAAGGACAAGGGGCGCCTTGGCACGGTCTGGCTCCTCCTGCGGTCCTGTGTCCCGCCCTCCGCCCACCTGGGACGGCTCCTCGAGGTCCACGCCATTGGGCACCACCACGCCACCCGTCCCGCCGAAGCGGTCCCGCAGGTCGTCCAGCACCATCTGCGAGCACCCGGTGACCGCGGCTGCGGCCCGGAGGGAGCGCACGAGGCCGGACCGGACGATCCGAGAGGTCTCGAAGACGTCGTGATCGTCCATGAACGTCTCGCCGTGGGCGGACACGATCAGCGGGGTGCGCGTGAGCGCGTGCAGGGCGAGCGCGTACAGTCCGTTCGGTCCGAAACACTGGACGTGCAGCACCTCGGGACGAGCGGCTCGCCAGGCCTGGAGCCAGTCCCATGCCGCCCGCGGGAACTCCCAAACGAAGCGCGCCACGCCCCGGATCGAACCGCTCGGTTGGGGGCACGCGAGGTACCGCACCTCGACGCCATCCACGCGACGAACGCCGAGGTGCTCTCCGCGGTCTGTGGTCCACACGACCACCCGGTGCCCCCGGGAGCGGAGTTCCTTGGCGACGTTGCGGGTGTGCTCCTCGACGCCCCCGGTGTAGGGGTGGTAGGACGAGGACACGAGCGCGATGCGGCGCGACCGCCGGCCTGGCGCCCGTGCCGTCGTGGCCGGGGTGGAGGGCCTCACCGGGCGACCCTACGGCCTGCGTGACATCATGAGCGAGCTGTCCATTGCCGTCTCGAAGCAGGGGTCTCCCGGATGCCGCGCCTGGTCATCGCCACGAGTGCCGTCGATGCACCCATGGGAGCCCAGGCGTACCAGGAGCAGATCGCGTCGCGGGCGACGGCGGCACTGGCCGCCCACGGGACGCCCTGGCGGGTGGACCGGATGATCGCCCGATCCCTGCGCTCGCCGCTCCCCGGGACCGTCCGCCTCCCGATGGGCCGCCTGACGACCGCCGGCGCCGGACCCCGCCGCGCGCTCGGTCGTGTGGTGTACCCGCGCGGCGCCGTCGTCCATCGGATGAACCTCGAGTTGCCTCCTGCATCGGACCGCGAGGTCATCACTCTGCACGATGTGGTGGCGTGGAAGTTCGCGGACGAGTCCGCTCCGGTGCGGGCGGCTGCCCAGGAAGCCCGCCGGGCGGCGGCCGTGATCTGCGTCTCGAACTTCAGCGCCCAGGAGGCGGTGGACCTTCTCGGCATTGCCGATCCGCACGTGGTGCACAACGGCGTGGACCGCCGGTTCTTCGACGCCGAACCCGCGGATCAGGCAGCCCTCTCGGGCCTGGGCATTACCGGCCCCTACGTGCTGCACGCGGGAGGTGCGTCGATCCGCAAGAACCTCGACGGCCTCGCGGCGGCGTGGATCAAGATCCACAGTTCACGGCCGGATCTCACGCTCGTCCTCTCGGGGCCGGCGCACCCGCGGCGCACCGAGTTGTTCGCGGGGGCGCCGCGGGTCAGGCTCGTTGGCCGACTTCCGGAGGGCCTCCTGACCCGGGTGATCGCCGCGGCCGCGGCAGTGGTGGTCCCCTCGCTCTACGAGGGGTTCGGACTGCCCGCGCTGGAAGGCATGGCCGCAGGCGTGCCCGTGGTCGCGGCTCGGACAAGTTCCCTGCCCGAGGTGGTGGGCGACGGCGCTGTCCTCGTCGAACCGTCACCGGACGACATCGCGCAGGGCGTGCTGTGGGCGGTCTCGGGAGGAGCGGGCGTGGCCGCGACGGTTGCCCGTGGGCGAGACCGCGCCCGCGAGTTCACCTGGGAGCGGAGCGCCGCCGGGCACGCGGCCGTCTGGTCCGCGGTGGCATCGGGATGACACGCATCGTGCAGATCGTGCCATTCGTCTCGCCCGGGACCGGCGCCGAGGGCGTGGCCTACCACCTGGAGCGC
This sequence comes from Actinomycetales bacterium, assembly GCA_029975645.1. Classification (GTDB taxonomy): domain Bacteria; phylum Actinomycetota; class Actinomycetes; order Actinomycetales; family JAHECE01; genus JAHECE01. Next base: position 15,499 of record JARKOU010000152.1, on the reverse strand, counting down.
GAGTTCCGCCGGGCGGGAGTGCAGACCGAGCGCTTCACCATGACCGAGGCCCGAGGTGACCGGCTGCCGCAACCCGGTCCGGGGGCGCGCGGCAAGGTCGCGCTGGCCCTGCGCGTGGGGTGGTTCTCCACGGTGGGCACGGTCCTGGCCCGCCGCTACCTGCGTCGACGACCGCACGCCGTCGCCATCTGCCACAACGATGCCCTCGCCGGCCACATCTACGTCAACCACGGGATCCTGCGCGCGGCCATGAAGGCGCGCGGCGGCTACGCCTGGCGGATGACCCGCAACCCCCTCCACCTCTTCACCGCCCTGCGCGACACGATCCGGTACGCAAGCCGCATCCACGACGTCGTCGTCAACCTGACGGAGGGCGAGCGGCGTCTGCTGCTCCACACCTATCGACGCGTCCGGCCGCGGGCCGTGGTCATCAGCAACGGGGTGGACACCGAGAGATTCGCCCCGCCCACGGCCGTCGAGCGCGCCGAGGCCCGCGCGGCGCTCGGGCTGGGTAAGGACCAGATGGTGGCGGTCTTCGTGGGGCACGAGTTCGAGCGCAAGGGCCTCGACGTGGCGCTGGCGGCGCTCCCCGAGGTCTCGCTCGACGTTCACCTGCTGGTGGTGGGCGGCACTCCGCCGATGGTCGCCGAGGCGCGGCGGTCGGCCGAGGCCCTCGGCGTGGCCTCCCACGTGCGTCTGGTCGGAACGCAGGCCGATCCGCGACCCTTCCTCCACGCCGCGGACGTGCTCGTTCTGCCGAGCGCCTACGAGGCCAATGCCCTGGTGGTGCTCGAGGCGCTCGCCTGCGGTCTGCCCGTACTGTCCACCCGAGTGGGCTACGCGCCGGACCTCATTCGCGACGGCGAGAACGGCTACCTCATCGAACGGACGGCCGCGGACCTTGCGAGGCGATGGCGGGACGTGGCGGCGGGTGACCGGGTCGGGTGGCGCGAGCGCTCACGCGCGTCGGCCGAGCGGCATGCCTGGCCGCGCATCGCCGAGCAGTACCTGACCCTCGTGGACCAGGTGCGGGCCGCGCGGGAGGCCATGTGAGTGACATTCCCGGCGCGCGTGGCCGGACGATGGCGCCTCTGCGGATCCTGCACGCGGTGCGGTCGGACGGTTTCGCGGGCGTGGAGCGGCACGTGGCGTCGCTCGCTGCCGCGCAGTCCGACGCCGGCCACCAGGTGGCGGTGATCGGAGGCGACCCGGACCTCATGGCGACCGCCATCGGCCGGAGGCCTGTGCCTAGGCGTCCGGCCGTGACCACCTGGGCGACGGCGCGAGGCATCGAGGCCTTCGCGGACTGCGACATCCTCCATGTCCACATGACGGCGGCCGAATTCGCTGCACTCCTCGCACCCCGGGCGCTCCGCGTGCCCGTCGTGACCACCCGGCACTTCGCCGCCCGGCGTGGCACGGGACCGGCCGGAAAGGCGGTCGGGTTGGCCGTTGCGCCGCGGGTATCGGCGCAGATCGCCATTAGTCGCTATGTGGCCGATCATGTGGAAGGGCGAAGCGTGGTCATCCATCCCGGGGTTCCCGTTGTGCCGGGTGCGCCTTCCGCGGGCCGGGAGCCGGTCATTCTCGTGGCTCAGCGACTCGAGGGCGAGAAGGACACCGATGTCGCGATCCGTGCATTCGCCGCTTCCGGGCTCGCTGCCTCGGGATGGCGCCTGGAGATTGCCGGCAATGGCGCGCAGCGAGACGCGCTCGAGGCGCTCGCCGCCAGCCTCGATATCGAAGGGGCGGTGCGATTCCTCGGCCGCCAGGCGGACATGGGCCTGCTCATGAGGCGGGCATCGATCCTGCTCGCGCCGTGCGCTGCGGAGGGTCTGGGCCTCACCGTGGTGGAGGCAATGGCCGCGGGTCTACCGGTGGTAGCCGCCGAGGCGGGCGGGCATGTGGAGACGGTCGGCGCCGTCGGTGGCGCGGCGCTCTTCCCCCCAGGAGATGCTTGGACGGCCGGGCGCGCGCTCGTAGCGCTCGCCGGAAACCCGTCAGTGCGGTTCGCCTACGGCGATGCGCTCCGTGACTACCAGCGGGCCCATTTCACACTCCGCGCGCAGGAAGAGGCGACCGTCGCGGTCTACCGGAGTGTGCTGCGATGACGCGCTTGGCCGAGGTTGAGAGGTCCGAGACGGGGCGGACGGACCTCGTCGTCGCCTCGCTCGAAGCGTGGGACGGCGTGTGGCGGCGGAACCAGTACCTCGTCGCAGGCCTCCTGCGCGCCGATCCTGGGCTGCGGGTGGTCTTCGTCGAGCCGGCTGCCGACCCGCTCCACGGACTCGCGATGCGACGCCGGCCGCGCTGGGGCCGCGGGCTGAGACCGGTGCGGGGGGTGCCAGGCGTCGCCGTCGGCCGCCTGTGGACCTATCAGCCGACGAAGATCCTGCCCCGCCGCCTCGACCCTCGCGTGGATGCGCGCGCGGCTCGGGCGGTGCTGAAGGTGGTTCGGGGGCTCGGCTTCACATCCCCCGTGCTATGGGTGAACGACCCCAACGCTGCTGCACTCCTCGAGGCCACCGACTGGCCGGCGCTGTACGACGTCACCGACGACTGGCTCGAGGCCGAGCGAACCCCGGCAGAGCATGACCGCCTCCTCCGGGACGAGGCGACGCTCATGGGGCGCTGCGCGGAGGTTGTGGTGTGCTCACCCGGCTTGGCTGCCAGCAAGGGGGCGGTCCGGCCGGTCACGCTCGTGCCGAACGCCGTCGATGTCGCGGCGTACCGAGTGCCCGCGCCGCGACCGGCTGATCTACCCGCGGGCGCCGTCGCCGTGTATGTCGGGACGATCCACGCCGACCGGATCGACGTGAGCCTGTGTGCCGAGACCGCGCGGAGGATCGCCGGTCGGGGTCGGCTCGTGCTCGTGGGACCTGCGCCGCTGTCGGCCGGAGACCGGGATCGGCTCGCCTCCGCTGGTGTTCTCCTCCTGGGCGCCAAAGACCGGTCGGAGGTCCCCGGCTACCTCCAGCATGCCGACGTCCTCGTGGTCCCGCACGTCGTCACGCCCTTCACCGACAGCCTCGACCCGATCAAGTACTACGAGTACCGGGCCGTCGGCCGGCCGGTGGTGAGCACACCCGTCGCAGGCTTCCGGGACTCGGGAGGCGGGGACGTGACGGTGGCCGCCGGGGACGAGTTCGTCGAGGCAGTCGCGGCGGCGCTCCCGGCGCCGACTGTCTACCCAGTTGGCGCCGATCTGCCCGTGCCCTCGTGGGACGAGCGCGTCGCGCAGATGGGCGAGATCATCGACCGAGTGCGACGCTCCGCCAGACGTCGGTGACACTCGCGGCGGTCACCGCGATGGGGAACCGCCGCTCGACGGAGCGCCACGCGGCGACGGCGCGGCGCTGGGCCTCCGCCGGATCGTCGAGCGCCTCGAGGATGGCGTCCGCCAGCGCTGCGACGTCTCCGGGCGGCACGAGCCAGCCGAGCGGCTCGGCTGCGCCGGGGGGAGCGACGATCTCCCCCACCCCACCGCCGGCGGTTGCGACGACCGGGACGCCACGCGCCATCGCCTCCGCGACCACCTGGCCGAAGGGCTCGGGTGTGGGCGAGGCGTGCACGCAAAGCGTCAGACGGTCGAGTTCCGCCGCGGGGTCCGAGGCGAAGCCAACGAGTGCGACGACGTCTTGGAGCCCCAGCGCACGGATCTCCTCGCGAACAAGACGCGCGTAGTCCTGTTCAGCAAAGAGCGCCGCGCCGATGATTCGGAACCGTACGTCTGGGCGGGCGGCGTGTACGCGTCGGGCTGCGCGGAGGAACTCCCGTTGGCCCTTCGTTGGGGAGACGCGCCCGAGGATGCCGACCGTACGAGGATCGTCGGGCGCCCGGGCAGGCGATGCCGGAGCGCCCGGTTCGGGCGCGAACTGCTCCCGCGCGAGGCCCGGGTAGGCCACGGTGGTTCGTACCTTCGGGAGGGTCGCCGCCGTGGCGTGAGAGTTCACGAGCACGCGGCGGGGGGCCACCCGAGCGAGCGACCGGATCAGCGCGACCATGGGGCGGGGGAGGTAGTCGGGGCTGATCCGGTCGTGGATGTGCCAGACCACGGGGCGCCGGGCGAGGATCGCGGCCGGGACCCCCAGGAGGTCCGCTTTCAACGACGTGGTGTGGATGAGGTCGACATCGAGGCGGCGGAGTGCGCGGGCCAAGCGCCACACGAAGGGCAGCACGGCGATCGCAGCACGTGCGCTGGTGATGAGCGAGGCGCCCACCGCGTGCCGCTCTGCGGTGGCGATGCGCTGGTCGAGGGGGAGGACGCTCACCGCGTGACCGTGGTCCTCGAGGAGGCCGCGCAGAGGCCCGTCGGCGAAGAGGACGGTGGTGACCTGAACGTCCACCGGATCCAGGGCATCGAGGAGGCGGGCAAGCGCCAGTTCCGCGCCCCCCAGGGCTGCGGTGTGGTCCAGCACGGCAACGCGAACAGGGCTCATCGCGCCGAGCCTGACGGGCTGGCAGGACGGTGGTAGGTCGCGGCAACGAGCGCTCGATGCCGCATGTCGCGAGCGAGGCGGCGTGGATCCGACGGAATCACGTCAGAGCACGTCGGCTGCTTGCGGTCGAATCATCTCGATCTCGAATGCTCAGGTCACTCGAGGAATCCCGAATCGCGGGCCACCAGCATGAGCGACCGCGACCCCCCAGGCGGGCAGGACCCCAGACATAGCCATCTCCTCGAGACTCGGGGCGCTGGCATCTTTGGTCGACAGGAGCGGGCGGATGCTCGCGCCGTCCCGAGCCGTTGTTGGCCACTCGATGCCGATCGCCGGGTCGAGGGGATGGATCCCGTGTTCGCGACCGGGGGCGTAGGGCTCGGAGCACAGGTAGACCACGGTGGAGTCGTCCTCGAGCGACAGGAACGCGTGCCCCAGCCCCTCGGACAGGTAGACGGCCCGGCGGTCGACGTCGTCCAGCAGCACGGCGTCCCAGCTGCCGAACGTCGGCGAACCGACCCGTATGTCGACCGCCACGTCCAGGACGGCGCCCTTGGGGCACGTGACGTACTTCGCCTGTCCCGGAGGGACCTCGGCGAAGTGGATACCGCGGAGCACACCCGCGGCCGAGACGGAGCAGTTTGCCTGGGCGAGGTTCAAGGGATGGCCCACGACCTGCTCGAACGCGCCCTCCTTGAACCACTCGAGGAACGTCCCGCGCGGATCGGTGAACGTCCTCGGAGTGATCTCCCACGCGCCGGGAACCGACAACTCGCGAAACCGCATACGGCGCTACCCCTCGTTCGAGCCTATTCCGCAGATTTCGGGAAGAGTGTATTGCCCCGCTAACCTGGCCTCGACCACGCGCCTGCCGAGAGGGGACCACGTGCGCTGGCTGGTGACAGGCTCCTCCGGGATGCTGGCGACCGACGCCCTCGACGTCCTGAGGGCGAGCGGCCATGAGGTGCGGGGCCTCGACCTCCCTGACCTCGACATCACCGACTCGGCCTCGGTGGCCCGCGAGGTGCGGGACGTCGACGTCGTGCTCAACTGCGCGGCCTGGACCGCCGTCGACGCCGCCGAGACAAACGAGGGGCGGGCGTTCGCGGTCAACGCTGTCGGACCGCAGCTGCTGGCACGTGCCACGCGCGAGGCCGGCGCCCGGCTGGTGCACATCTCCACCGACTACGTGTTCGATGGCGCGGCGAGCGCGCCCTACGCCGCGGACGCCCCGATGGCACCCCGGTCCGCCTACGGCCGCACCAAGGCCGCGGGGGAGTGGGCAGTGCGCGCGGAGACGTCCGACTACCTGCTCCTGCGCACCGCCTGGCTGTACGGCGCACACGGCGGGAACTTCCCGAAGACCATCGCGCGCCTGGCGGCGGAGCGGGATTCACTGACCGTGGTGGACGACCAGGTGGGACAGCCCACGTGGACCCGCGACGTCGCGGACCTCGCGCGTCGGCTGGTGGAGGCGGGGGCGCCGTCGGGCACGTACCACGCGACGTCGCGCGGGCAGTGCTCGTGGTTCGACTTCGCCCGCGCCGTGGTGGCGACGGCGGGGCACGACCCGCAGAAGGTGCAGCCGACCACGTCGGAGGCGTTCGTGCGGCCGGCGCCGCGCCCGGCCTGGTCCGTGCTCGCGCACGACCAGCTGGACGCGATCGGTGTAGCGCCCATCGGTCCGTGGGATCAGCGCTGGGCATTGGCGGGACCAGCGGTCCTGGGTGCTTAGGCAGAATGTGATGAAGGAGACACGCTGAGGATGCGCGGCATCATCCTGGCCGGAGGTTCCGGCACCCGGCTGCACCCGATCACGCAAGGCGTGAGCAAGCAGTTGGTCCCCGTGTACGACAAGCCGATGGTGTATTACCCGCTGAGCACCCTGATGCTTGCGGGCATCCGCGACGTTCTGGTGATCACCACCCCGCACGACGCCCCGGCGTTCGAGCGCCTGCTGGGCGACGGCTCGCAGTTCGGCATCTCGATCTCCTACACGGTGCAGGCCGTGCCCAACGGCCTGGCGCAGGCGTTCGTGCTGGGCGCGGAGTTCGTGGGCGAGGACTCCGCTGCGCTCGTGCTCGGCGACAACATCTTCTATGGCCACGGACTCGGCACCACCCTCGCCCGGTTCGAGGAGATCGACGGCGCCGCCGTGTTCGCGTACCACGTCGCCAACCCGAGCGACTACGGCGTCGTGGAGTTCGACGCCGACTGCCGGGCGCTGTCCATCGAGGAGAAGCCCGCGCGGCCCAAGTCCTCGTACGCCGTTCCCGGCCTCTACTTCTACGACAACGACGTGGTGGCGATCGCCCGGGACCTCAGGCCCTCGGCTCGCGGCGAGTACGAGATCACCGACGTCAACCGCGCGTACCTGGAGCAGGGGCGGCTGCGGGTGGAGGTGCTCCCGCGCGGGACCGCCTGGCTCGACACCGGGACGTTCGACTCCCTCGCCGACGCCACGGCCTACGTCCGCACCGTCGAGGCGCGCCAAGGGCTGAAGGTCGGCTGCCCCGAGGAGGTCGCCTGGCGCCGCGGCTTCCTGTCCGACGACGAGTTGCGGGCTCGGGCCGAACCGTTGCGCAAGTCGGGGTACGGGGAGTACCTGCTCGGCCTGCTCGAGGAGGGGGGACGGCCGTGAAGGTGCTCGTCACCGGCGGGGCCGGCTTCATCGGCGCGAACTTCGTGCGCCAGACCGTCGCCGAGCGGCCGGATGCCCACGTAACCGTCCTGGACAAGGTGACCTACGCCGGCAACCCGGCGTCGATCGCCGGGCTCGAGCGCGTGGATCTCGTGGTGGGCGACGTGGCCGACGCCGAGGTGACGGACGCGCTCGTGGCGGCGAGCGACGTCGTCGTCCACTTCGCCGCGGAATCCCACAACGACAACTCGCTGCGCGACCCGTCACCGTTCGTCCGGACCAACCTCGTGGGCACGTTCACGCTCCTCGAGGCCGTCCGCAAGCACGGCGTCCGCTACCACCACATCTCCACGGACGAGGTCTACGGGGACCTGGAACTGGACGACCCCGCGAAGTTCACGGAAGCCACCCCGTACAACCCCTCGAGCCCGTACTCCTCGACCAAGGCCGGATCGGACCTGCTGGTGCGGGCGTGGGTGCGCTCGTTCGGGGTGGCGGCGACCATCTCCAACTGCTCCAACAACTACGGGCCGTACCAGCACATCGAGAAGTTCATCCCGCGGCAGATCACCAACCTGATCGACGGGGTGAAGCCCAAGTTGTACGGCGCCGGCGCGAACGTGCGGGACTGGATCCACGTGCGCGACCACAACACGGCGGTCTGGACGATCATCGAGAAGGGCCGGATGGGGGAGACCTACCTCATCGGGGCCGACGGGGAGAAGAACAACAGAGAGGTCGTGGAACTGGTCCTGGAGCTGATGGGCCACGACCCGCACGACTACGAGCACGTGGCCGACCGGCCCGGGCACGACCTGCGGTACGCCATCGACAACACGCGGCTGCGCGAGGAACTGGGCTGGGAGCCGCAGTTCCCGGACTTCCGCGCTGGCCTCGCCGACACGATCGCCTGGTACCGCGCGAACGAGGCGTGGTGGCGGCCGCAGAAGGCCGCCGTCGAGGCGAAGTACGCCGCCCAGGGGCAGTGACGCGGGCCGAACTGGCCGGGCGCGGCTAGGTTCGTGTCCGTGCCGGTCACCGGGGGTCATGCGAACGCACGCGAGAGCGCGCCGCAGCAGGGACCTGTGGTGCCGATCAACGACCTCGCCCGCGCGCTCGCGCTGCAGCGGGAAGACCTGCACCGGGCCATCGACGCCGTCCTCGCCCGCGGCCGGCTGGTGCACGGCCCGGAGCACGCGGCGTTCGAGCGCGACCTCGCCGCGTGCGTGGGGGTGGCGCACGCCGTCGGCGTCGCGAGCGGAACCGACGCGCTCGAACTGGCCCTTCGGGCGGTGCGCACCGACGGTCGGGACGTGGTGGTGACCGTCGCGAACGCGGGCGGGTACGCGAGCGTCGCGGCGCGGCGCGCCGGTCTGCGCGTGCGGTACTGCGACGTCGACCCCGGCACCCACCTCCTGGACCCCGCGCACCTGGCCGGTGTGCTCGACGCTGAGGTGTGCGCCGTCGTGGTCACCCACCTCTACGGCCGCCTGGCCGACGTCGCAGCCGTGCGCGCCGTCGTCGAGCCCTGGGGCGCGGCGGTCATCGAGGACTGTGCGCAGGCGTTCGGCGCGGTTCGTGGGGGAGCGCGCGGGGGAGTGCACGCGGGCAGCCTCGGTGACGCCGCGGCCTTCTCCTTCTCCCCCACCAAGAACCTCGGGGCGCTGGGCGACGGCGGCGCCGTCACGACGGACCGTGCCGACGTCGCCGCCCGCGTGACGCGCCTGCGGCAGTACGGCTGGGGCGAGAAGTACCGCATCGTGGACGACGGCGGTCGCAACTCCCGCCTGGACGAGATCCAGGCGGCGGTGCTCCGGTACCGGATGCCCCTGGTGGCGGCCGGGAACGCGCGCCGGCGCGAGGTGATCGCCCGGTACGCCGCGGCCGCGCCCGCGAGTGTGCGCGTGCTCGACGCCGTCGGCCCGGAGCACGCCGCCCACCTCGCCGTGGTGGAGGCCGACGACGCCGCGCGCCTGGCCGCCCACCTGCGCACCTGGGGGATCATGTCCGAGGTGCACTATCCGGTGCCCGACCACCACCAGCCCGCGTTCCTGACGGAAGGGAGGAGCCCGGTGAGCCTGCCCGTCACCGAGTCGCTCGTCGGACGCGTGCTGTCCTTGCCGTGCTTCCCCGAACTCACCGACGCCGAGATCGAGCGGGTGTGCCGTGCCCTCGCCGCGTACTGACGACGTGGGGCGTGTCGAGGACGTCGCGCGTCCGGTGCGCTACTCCGTGGTGGTGCCGGTGTACCGCAACCAGGACACCCTCCCCGCGCTCCTCGACCGCCTCGCCGCCCTCGCCGGTGACCTCGACGGCCCGCTCGAGGCGGTCTTCGTGGTGGATGGCTCGCCCGACGACTCCCATGAGGTGCTGCGCGAGCGGCTCGCCGGCGGGGACCTGCCGGCGCAATTGATCGCCCACTCCCGGAACTTCGGCTCCTTTGCGGCCATCCGCACGGGCATGGCCGCGGCCCGCGGCGACTACGTGGGCGTCATGGCGGCGGACCTGCAGGAGCCGCCCGAGTTGATGCGCGACTTCTTCGCCGCGCTCGGCTCCGGCGTCGCCGAGGTGGCGGTCGGCCGGCGGATCGGGCGGAGCGACCCCGCGCTCTCGAGCGGCCTCTCGCGCACCTACTGGAGCATGTACCGGCGGTGGGTGATCCGAGAGATCCCGCCGGGCGGCGTCGACGTCTTCGCCGTGACGCGGCGCGTGGCGGAACGGCTCGGCGACCTGCGCGAATCCCATTCGAGTCTGGTGGGCCTGCTGTACTGGGTCGGCTTCCGGAGGGTGGAGATCCCCTACACGCGCCTGCAGCGCGCTTCAGGGTCGAGCGGGTGGACCTTTCGTCGCAAGGCGCGCTACCTCAGCGACAGCGTGTACTCGTTCACCGACCTCCCGGTGCGCCTGCTCACCGGGATCGGGGCGTTCGGGACCGTGTTCACCACCCTCGTGGGGATCGTGGTGTTCGTGGCCTGGGCCACGGGCAACGTCACCGCCTCGGGGTACACGCCGCTCATGCTCGTGCTCCTGCTGGCGACGTTTGTGATCCTCTTCGCCCTGGGGATCGTGGGTTCGTACGTGTGGCGCATCTACGAGAACAGCAAGGGCCGTCCCAACGCGATCGTCGCGGGCGCCGAGGTGTTCGGGGCGGCGTCCGGGCCGCCGCACGAGGGCGGGACGCCGTGACGGTCCACGTGCACCCACAGGGGATCTGCGAGGCCACCGACGTGGGTGACGGCTCCCGGATCTGGGCCTTCGCGCACGTGCTCCCCGGGGCGAGGATAGGCCGGGACGCCAACATCTGCGACCACGTGTTCATCGAGAACGACGTGGTGATCGGCGACCGCGTGACGGTGAAGTCCGGCGTCCAGCTGTGGGACGGGATCCGGCTCGCGGACGACGTGTTCGTCGGGCCAAACGTGACATTCACCAACGACCCGTTCCCCCGGAGCAAGCAGCACCCGGACGCCTACGCCGTCACGCGTGTGGGCGAGGGCGCCTCGATCGGGGGCGGCGCCGTCGTCCTCCCCGGACGGACGATCGGGCGGCGCGCCATGGTGGGGGCCGGCGCTGTGGTCACGAAGGACGTGCCCGCAGGAGCGATCGTGCTGGGCAACCCCGCGCGGATCGTCGGGTACGTGGACGACGAGGGCCGGCCCGGCGCCGTCGCCACCCGCACGCTCGCCCGCGCCGACGCCGCGCCGTCGGACCCGCGCCTGGTGCCCTTGCGCCGGGCGGACGACCTGCGCGGCAGCCTGGTGGCCCTCGAACTCGCGCAGGACCTCCCCTTCGTCCCCGCACGCTTCTTCACGGTGTTCCAGGTGCCCTCGCGCGACGTGCGGGGCCAGCACGCGCACCGCCGCTGCGAGCAGGTGCTCGTCTGCCTGGCCGGCTCGGTGACGTGCACGGTGGACGACGGCGCCCGCCGCCAGACGTACGTGCTGGACCGCCCCGACGTCGGCCTGTACCTGCCCGCGATGACCTGGGGCGCGCAGTACGACTACTCGCCGGACGCGGTCCTGGCCGTCTTCGCCTCTCTCCCGTACGACGCGGACGACTACATCCGCGACTACGAGGTGTTCCTCGCGGAGGTGGGCGCCGCGGGGTGACCCGGGCTGGATAGCGAGGGGCGTGCGCGGGGCCGGGCGTGCGTGCGCCGGGCCGTCAGGGCCGTCACCTACCATGACGCGGTGAGCGACACCCAGACCGCCGTGCCCGCCCCCGATCGCCGCCAGAGGCGGCGCCGGACGCGCCGCATCATCGGCTGGACCTTCGCCGCCGTCGGCGTGGTGGTTCTGGTGCTGGTGGTGGCCGCCGTGATGGTGGGAATGGACGCACTTCGCGCACAGGCGACCCTGCGCTCGGCGTCGGACCAGGTCGGCACGCTCAAGCAGCAGGTCATTGCAGGCGACGAGGCCGGTGTGGCGCAGACTCTGCCGAGCCTGCAGGCGGACACCGCGGCCGCGTACCAGGACACCCACGGCTGGCACTGGTGGCTGATCTCGCGTCTCCCGTTCGTCGGGCCCACCATCAGCGCGGTCCAGACGTCCGCGGAGGTGGTCGATAGCCTCGCCGTCGACGCGCTCCCGGCACTGACCGCTGCCACTGACGTGCTCGACCCCGCCGTCCTGGTCCCCGAGGGCGGCCGGATCGACCTGCGACCCTTCATCGATGTCGCGCCCCTCGTCGTGACGGCCGACGACGCCGTCCAGGCAGCCAAAGGGGAGATGGACGCGATCGAGGTGGAGCGGCTGAACGCCGTCGTCCAGGACCCGGTGACCAAGCTCCAGACCATGGTGGACGACTTGGCGATGACGACGGCGACAGCATCTCGCGCGGCCCAGTTGCTGCCGTCGATGCTCGGGGCCTATGGGCAGCGCACCTACATCCTGCTCGCCCAGAACAACGCGGAGATCCGTACGACCGGAGGGATCCCCGGCGCGTGGCTGCCGATCACGGTGAGCGACGGTCAGATCACGCTCGGTGAGCGCAACTCCGCGCCGTCGACCGCCGAGCCGGTGCTGCCGCTCACGGAGGAGGAGGAGGCGCTCTTCACCGACCGCCTCGCCACCTTCGGTGCCAACGTCAATCTCACCCCAGACTTCCCTCGGTCGGCGGAACTCGCCCGGGAGATGTGGGCCGTGACGCGAAACGGGGAGCAGGTGGACGGCGTCGTCTCGGTCGATCCGATCACCCTCCAGAACCTGCTCGGGGCGATAGGACCGGTGACCATGGAGTCCGGTCAGGAACTCAATGGCGAGAACGCCGCCCGCGTGCTCCTCAACGACATCTACGTCCAGATCGAGGACACCGATGAGCAGGACGCCTTCTTCGCTGACGCAGCTTCCGCGGCGTTCGACAAGTTCATCTCGGGTGGCCACGACGTCAGCGCGACCATCGACGCACTGGCCGCCTCGGCGAACCAGGGTCGGCTCATGGTGTGGTCTGCCGACCCCCGGGAAGAGCAACTGATCACCGGCACCGTACTCAGCGGCGAACTCCGCGGAGACATCGACGGGGCCCCCGTGGTGGGGGTGTACCTCAACGACGGCAGTGCCACGAAGATGAGCTACTACCTCGACTACTCGGTGGACGTGGCGCAACAGGAGTGCCGTGCCGACGGCACGCGCCTCCTGACAGTCACGGTGGACATCGCGTCCACCGCGCCACCCGAAGTCGCGGACTTCCCGCCCTACATCTCCGGCGGTGGGTGGCTTCCCCCGGGGAGCGTCCAGACGAATCTCATGGTCTACAGCCCGACGGGCGGGAGGATCACAGAGGCTCGACGTGACGGCGCGGCGACCGACGAGGTGGGCCTCTACGGCCACGAGGGTCTGGATGTCGCGGTCACCTCGGTCACGCTGGCCCCGGGAGAGTCCCACTCGTTGGAGTTCGACGTCGAGACGGGGCCGGGTCAGGACGCACCCGCCGTCCTCCGCGTGACGCCCGGTGCGCGCAACCCAGAATTAACGGTGAACGATTCGCCGTGCTGACGCGATTGCGCTAGCGTGTGACGGGCAAGGCCCCCTGACCTAGGGAATGAGAGATCACCATGAAGATCAGGCGTACCGCACTCACGGTCCTGGCGACGGCATCGCTCGTTGTCCTGCCCGCCTCCGCCTTCGCGGGTACGTCGGGTGACGACTACCAGCAGCCCCGCGACGGCTACCAGCACGTCGAGCACCCGAAGTACGCGCCGCCGTGCCCTGACCACGGTGACCACCGCCCGCCGGTGAAGCACACCCCGCCGCCGCCCACCACAACCACGGTGACCCGGACGCTGCACACCCTCTGACGGGGGCATAGGGCGCCGATCATCGCCTCACGGCGATGCGGCTCGCTCAGGATCGCTCGCGACATCACCCGAAGGGGCTCGCCACGACTGTGGCGGGCCCCTTCGGCGCTTTGCGCGGGACCGGCGCGTATGTTCCACTGGGCCGGCGCGGTGCCGGCCAACCACCTGGCACGCTTACGGATTGGCAGAAGGGCAGATCGATGGACGGGAACACCCCCGCATCGGCGGACGGTGCTGACGTCACGAGTGCGCTCGGCATGAGCGCTGGTATGCGCCACTCGCTCACCCGAGGACCACGGAAGGCCGGTGGCCGGGCGGCTACCCTGACCGCTGTCCTGCTCGCGGCGACCCTCGGCATCTCCGGTTGTAGCGGCTCGCCGGAGCCGGAGCCCTCGTCCAGCAGTGCCTCGGTACCTGCTCCCGCTCCCACGGCCACCGCGGACGTGGCAGAAGCCATCGGTGGAACGCCGCCGCCGCTCGACCCCGGCGCGTTCGCCCACGGCGACTTTGTGGGCGCACTCCAGATCGATTATCTAGGGGACCGCAGTTCGGCATCGGCGCAGGCCGCTGACGCCGCCTACAACGCATTCTTTCAAGGGAACTACGACGGCCCCTACCCGGGGAAGAGCACCGTTCTGCGGCTCACCGCGATGGGGGATCCGCGGGACGGGGACCGGCTCCTGCGACTCGGCGCGGTGATCGACAACATCACCGACCCGAACTCCCTGGTGATCGGCATCCACAACGTCATGACCATCGACGGCTCGGTCGAGCTGAACGGCCAGGTCTTCGACCAGAACGTGGCGGGTGCCAGCGGCGTCCTCGAGATCGGCGACCGGATCACGATCTGGACGCCCAACGAGACGCCCGGTGCGGTGAACCGGTACGTCTACGAGGTGGTCAACCCGGATGGTGGCGACGCCGCCTACTCGGTCGTGGACGCCGACGCCAACATCGACACCTTCATCTACCGCGAGAGCCCGAGCAACGACTTCTTCCAGCTCACCACCTACATCTGCTGGCCGCCGAACCAACTGGCCCAGCGCCTGGTGACGAGGCTGAAACTGGTCGAGTCCTCGATCGAGCCGGGTTCCGTACTTCCGTTCGATCCGGCCTAGGCCGCGGTTGGACGGTGCGCAGGGGGGAGCGCTCCGTGGGCTTTGTGGGACCGATCAGCGGCGACTCGAACCGCTGGCGCAAGATCAGCACCGTCGACATCCAGCAACTGCCCGAGACCAAGCCGGGCGAGACGGACTTCGTGGTGCTCGCCGAATTCGGCTTCACCACCGCGCCGGCGAGCGGAGCGGACGGCGTCGGCCCCTTCTGGGATCCCCGTGACGTGGAGTACGTGGCGCCGAGCGGGATGCTCACGGACCTCGCGACGGTGCCGCGGTTCCTCTGGGGCGTCATCGCGAGTTACGGCCGCCAGACCCTCCCGGCCATCCTCCACGACCAGTTGTGCTACGCCGCGGCGCAACCCGGGTTGCCGGCGCCCTTCAGCCGGTCGCAACGACGCGAGGCCGACGGAGTGTTCCGCCGCGCGCTCGAGCTCTCCGGTTCGGGGCCCGTCCGACGCTGGCTCATGTGGGCGGCTGTGCGCCTGGGCGGACGCAAGCAGGTGTTCGCGCTCTTCGGGGCGACCTACGCGTTGCTCGTGCTCGCGGCGCTCGTAGGGGCGCTCTGGCCCCCGCTGTGGCTCGTGGCCGGGGCCGCCGCCGTCGCGCTCGCGGTCCTGGCGCTCGGGGCGAGCCGTGAGAGCCGGCGTGCCGGGCGATCGGCGGCCGCCGCGGGTGCCGAGTACACCGCTCCCCGGTTCGAGCCCCGCGCCCTGGGCAGCCTGCTCGGCGCCGTCGGGATCGCAGTCCTGGCAGCGCCGCTCTTCCTCCCGGTCGCCCTCATCACCCTGGCGACGGCCGCCGTCGTCGGACTCGGCGAGGAGCCGCTGCCGGGGGCCGCAGGTGCACTCCCCGGTGGGACAGGGACGGCGCCTCCGCCCGCCAGCGGGCTCGAAGGCGGCGAGGGTGCGACCGCTCGCATCGCCTGGGCGCCGCTCGTCGCACCGGACCGTGGCGGTACACGCCCCGGTGCCAGAACCCCCCAGGACCGCCCCCAACCACAGCCCGA
>JARKOU010000149.1 GCA_029975645.1 Actinomycetales bacterium | reverse complement strand
GGAACGCCGACCTCGCGGCGCGTGTGCGCGCGTCAGCCGGCGAACGGCTGGTCGCTCGGGACGATCTGCTTGCCCAGCGGCGCGAGCGAGACGGGGATCAACTTGAAGTTCGCGATCCCCAGCGGGATGCCGATGATCGTCAGGCACAGCAGCACGCCTGTGATCAGGTGCTCGAGCGCGAGCCAGATCCCGGCGATGAGCACCCAGATCACGTTGCCGAGGAAGGACATGACGCCGGCGGTCGGCTTGCTGACAACGGTCCGGCCGAACGGCCAGAGCGCGTAGCCCGCGATCCGGAACGACGCGATCCCGAACGGGATCGTGATGATCAGGATGCAGGCGATGATGCCGGCGATCACGTACCCGAGCGCCAGCCAGAAGCCGGCGAGCACCAGCCAGATGATGTTGAGAAGGGTCTTCACAGCGACCAGTCTCCCGGTCCGCGCGCGGAATCCGGAATCGGGGACCTCCCTGACCCGACCCTGATCAGGCGGTGGCGGGCGATCGCACGGCGATACCCTCGCGCTCATGGACCCCGACGGCGCCGCACGGATCGCCGCTCGGCTCGCCCAGGTCCGGGACCGGATCGCCGCAGCGGCCCAGAGTGTGGGTCGCGACCCGGCCGAGGTGGACCTGCTCCTGGCGGTCAAGACCCAGACGCCCGAGGCCGTGCTCGCGGCGATCGACGCCGGCGCGCACCTCCTGGGCCACAACCGCGCCCAGGAACTCGTCGCCATGGGCCCGGCACTGGCGGGCGCCCCGCACCAGATGCACTTCATCGGCCACCTGCAGTCGAACAAGATCCACCAGGCGCTCCCCTGGGTCGGGTGCGTCCAGAGCGTGGACTCGCCGCTACTGGCGACGCGCCTGGACCGCGCGGCGGGTCACGCCGGGCGGTCCCTCGACGTCTTCCTCCAGGTCAACACCTCGGGCGAGGAGACCAAGTGGGGCGTGGACCCCGGACAGGCCCTGGACCTCGCCTACGCCGTCGGCGCCCTGTCCCACCTGGGGCTTCGCGGCCTCATGACGATCGGGGCCAATACCCCGGACCCTGACGAGGTACGAGCCTCCTTCGAGCGCCTCGCGCAGATCCGCGACCAGATCCTGGCGTCGGGCGCCCCGGGTACGAACCAAGCAGTCGAGTTGTCGATGGGCATGAGCGGCGACCTGGAGCACGCCATCGCGGCCGGCTCCACGATGGTGCGGATCGGCTCGGCGGTCTTCGGCCCGAGGACCTGAGGGCGACGCCGGAAGCCAGCCCCCCGGGAGGGCGAGCCGGACGCCGGACGGAGGCGGCGCGCAGGTGCCGGCGGCGGGCGTGGATGGGCCTGGCCGTCGGGCGAGGAACGAGCCCGACTGGTTGCCCGCCGCCGGCAC
>JARKOU010000088.1 GCA_029975645.1 Actinomycetales bacterium | reverse complement strand
GGGCGCGCATGGCGGTGGTCTTGCCGGAGCCGGCGGGGGCGATGGCGAGCTGGAGGCGGGCGCCGCTGGTGGCCATCTCGCGGACGAGCGCGACCTGGCCGGGGTTGAGCGGGGTGCGGTTCGCGGCCGCCTCGATGAGGGCGACCTCGACGGCCGGGGTGGGGACCTGGTGGCCGCCGCCGCGTCCGGCTGCGTCGACGAGGCGGTGTTCGGCGGCGACGATCCGGCGGGAGGTGTGCCAGGTGGAGCGGGCGACCGTGTAGACGCTGTCGCCGTCGGTGCGGCGCAGCGCTGCGGGTTCCGCGATGCCGTCCGCGGGGGCCTGCAGCGCGACAGAGTGGCGGGTGAGAGCGGCGTGCGTGAGGCGCGCGACGACGTCGTCGACGCGACGCCGGGGCACGTTGGCGGCGCGGACGATCCGGAGGGCTTCGGCGCGGACGTGCCAGTCCTGCCACGTGGAGCGTGAGCCTTCCATGGTCGAGACGATCTGGGCGGATTGGGTGCGCACCCAGCCGCGGGTGACGAACGTCGGACGCCGCCACTGGCGGGCGGCGAGGGTCCTTGTGAGCATCGAGCGGACGCCGCCGGCGCCGCCCAGCACGGCTTCGGCTTCGGCGCGCCAAGTGGCGCGTTGTTCGGCGAGGGTGCGGGGTTCGTGCTTGGCCTGGCGGGTTTCGAGGTTGGCCTGCTGCGCCAGCGCGCGGGCCTCGACCATGGTCGGGGGCCGGTGGTGCTCGCGCTGGAAGTCGGCCGTCAGTTCGGTCTGGCGGTGCTCGATGGACGCCCGCCGCTGCGACCAGCGGGCGTTCAACTGCGGGTCGACGCCGACAAGTTCGCGGACCGGGCGCTTGCCGGGGTCGGTGGAGGGCCGTTCGGCGAACCGGACGGGGAGGGCTTCGGAGAGTCGGCGTTCCAGGGCGGTGTTGTAGACCTCGGAGGCGGCGACGATGGCCTTGAACAGGAGGCGTCCGTCGATGGAGAGCCAGCGTCCGTCGAGGGTCTGGACCTTGTTCGCTACGGGGACGTGGGTGTGCAGGTCGGGGTCGCCGGCGCGGCTGTCGCGGTGGGTGAACCGGGCGGCGACCAGCCCGGTCACGTCGACCTG
>JARKOU010000057.1 GCA_029975645.1 Actinomycetales bacterium | reverse complement strand
AGCACTTCTAGGCGATCGCTTCGACCAGCTCGGGCACCTCGACGTCGCTGCGCTCGGCCGACTGTGCAGGGGCATAGGGCTCGACGGCGATCAGGCGGGCTCCGAGGATGTCGATGATGATGCGCTCGGCGTCGCTGGGCGGCTCGACGGCGACGACAGCGGGTGCGGGGGAGCGGCGGGGCGCGATCGCGCGGCCGCCGCGCTCCTGCTCGACTTCGGTGCGAGCTGCGCGGTAGTCGGCTCGGCCGTCGGCTCGGCGTGGGTGCGCACCGTAGGCGCTCGTGCCGAACTCGGGTAGCAGCGTGAGCTGGCCTCGGCCGGGTCGGCGGCCCGCGCCGGGTCGACGTGGTGCTTGCATCCACGTCTGTTCGGCCTGCCACCACGCCCACAGCTCGCGCTCGACGGTGTAGGCGGCGGCTCGACGCTGTAGCCGGCCGTCGACGCCGAGGCGTTCGGCGGCGGCTCGACGGCGATCCTGGCTCGGCCGAGCCCAGCGGTTGCCGAGCTGCACGAGCAGACCGGCCGACACGAGCCGGTCGAGGGTGCGCAGCGTGCGGGCGGGGTCTGATCCGGTGGCGCGGGCCAGTTCGTCGACGTCCTGAGCATCCTCGGTGGTTCTCGCGTAGAGGTTCCCTGCGTGCAGCCCGATGCCGGGGGAGAGGGTGAATACGTCGTGCGCAGCATCCGAGGTTCGCGCGGCGAGGATCGTGAGAAGCGCGGTGCGTTCGGCGGCCCCGGCCCCTTCGGGGCGCGGGTCCGCTTGTGACCGACCTGTACTCGGTTCCCTGTGGAGAACGCCTTGCGGGTCGATCGTCCAGCGTGCTCCGTGCGGGCCATCGGCCGCGCCGGCTTGGGCGATCCACCCGTCAGCGGCGAGCCGCAACAGGCCCGTACGCGCGGTTTCTCGGCCGACCCCGGCTAGTAGGGCCAGGCGGCGGGTATCGGCCTCCACAGGGCCGCTGAGGGCTTGTAGGGCGAGGAGGCAGAGAACGTCGAGCACGCGGCGGTCGGCTGGGCCGCCTCCGTGCGTCCAGCGGCCTATGCTGGCGTCGGCGCGGGTCTGCACCTCGCGCACGTGCGCGGCGATCGCGTCGGCGCGGGCGTCGAACGTGGGATCGTCCCCGATCTGGCGATCGCTGGTGGCGACGTAGCGCACGGCCTTGCGCCACTGGCGGCGCAGCACCGCGGCGGCGCTGTTGGGGCCGCTGATGGGCCGTGTGCGGCGTCCTGAGCGATCGCGCGAGCTGCGCACGTGTTCGAGGCCGGGCGAGGTCTCGACGAGAGCTGCGACGTCGGCGTGCCGCCACCTGGCGGCCGCTGCACCGATCAGGACGCGCCAGAGCACGGCCGAGGCATCGCCGCTGGCAGCGTCCTCGCGCAGCGCGGCCGCGCTCGATGCCGGCAGCTCGCGGCGGCGACCGGGCAGGTACAGGTGGCCGTGCTCGTCGAGCGGCAGCGGCATGCGCGGGTCGGCGGCTTCGGCGGGCTCGTCGACGTCGACGAGCTGCGCCAGGCGCTCGACGAGCTGACGCACCTGGGCGGCGGTCGTCGTGGGGCTCGTGAGCGCGTCCAGCGTGCCGGTGAGCACCGTGGAGGCACCGCCGGCACGGTGCGGTGCTCCTGGGGGCCGCACACAGCCCGTAACGGGGTTCGTGAGCTGCGAGAGGTCGAGCGCGGGGCACAGGTGGCGCGTGAGGCGCGCCAGGGTGGCGATCGTCTCGGCGTCGACGCTCTCGGCCAGGGCCGCCCATACGTGGCGGCCGCCGGACGGGCCGGACTGGCAGACGACGTGCTCGATGCCGGCATCCGTGAGGAGGCCGGCGATCGTTGCGGCGTCGCGCTCGGCCGCGGTGTTCGCTCCCTCGGCCTTCGCGTCGAGGTCGAACGCCAGCAGCCGGAACCGGGCATCGGTGCCGGCGAGGTAGACCGCCCACGGCCGGGCGGGCTCCGTCCCGTCGACGCGGGCGTGGCCGGTGTAGAGGTTCAGCACGTCGCCGCGGTCGTCGACGGCAGCGACGCGCACGCTCGGGCGCGGGCTCAGCGCGCGCGTGAGCGCCCACGACGAAACGCCGCGCGCGCGCTCGGCTGGGTTCGGTGTGCTCGTTGCTATGATGGGGTCACCTCCCTCACTTGGGTAGGACGAAGCCCCGGCCTCGCCAGCCGGTTCTTCCACTCGAATCGCCTAGGTCTGCAAGTCGCCAAACTGCAACAGATCAGGCGCGAAGCTTTCAGCCCCCGCCCCGCCAAGGGCGGGGGCTAGCACGTTTATGCCGTGTCGATAGGCAGTTCTCCGTCTCTCGGTTCAGGGGCGGGCCACCAGTTGGGTAGACCGCGGTCTGTGAGCTCTTCCTCTAGGTGGTCGATGACACGTTCGAGGAAGACGGCTGCGGAGACGCCGGCGCGCTCGGCGAGCTGCTCGAAGCGCTTCTTCCGCTTTTCTTCGATCAGCCAGCTCGCCCGGACGGGCTGCACTCGTGTGCCTCGGGGGAGCCGCTGGACTGACATGCCCCCATGTTAGTGATACATACACCACTATCCGGCGGCGACACGCTGCCCTGTTGCCCTCTCTT
This sequence comes from Actinomycetales bacterium, assembly GCA_029975645.1. Lineage (GTDB taxonomy): Bacteria > Actinomycetota > Actinomycetes > Actinomycetales > JAHECE01 > JAHECE01. The sequence continues at coordinate 103 of JARKOU010000057.1, read as the reverse complement.
CTCCTTGCCCCCGATAGATGCCGCTCCGCGTGTTGGCCGGCGCAGGCAAGGGTGTCGGCGTAGCCGCATCGCGTAGCGACCCGCAGCGCCCGTGACAGAGCCG
>JARKOU010000055.1 GCA_029975645.1 Actinomycetales bacterium | reverse complement strand
CTCGAGACGCGCGCGGGCGTGGCTGGGCTTGGCGGGAGCCGCGAGGAACGAGCGGCGGATGGTAGCCCGCGCGCGTCTCGAGTCCCCGCGTTCGGCGAGGTGAGCGCGCGCGAGGCGGGCCAGGGACCTATGCGGGTCCCTACCTCAGCCGGTGTTCTGCAGGCCCGCGGCGATGCCGTTGACGCTCAGCAGCAGCAGGCGATGCAGCTCCTCCTTGGACTCGCCCGCGGCATCGGGCGTGCGCAGGGCACGCAGCGCCCGCAGCTGGATGAGCGAGAGCGCGTCGACGTACGGGTTGCGCAACTGCACCGCGCGGCCGAGCACGCGCCGACCACCGAGCAGCCGCTCCTGGCCCGTCACCGCGAGGACCCACTGGACGGTGAGGTCCATCTCCTCGAGCACCAGGCTCGCGAGGTCCTCGCGGTCGCCGAGCGCCAGGTAGCGCCGCGCGATCCGCACGTCCGTCTTGGCCAAGGACATCTCGACGTTGTCGATCATGGTCGCGAACAGCGGCCACTCGCGATATGCCGCCCGCAACCGCTCGACGTCGCCCACCGCGGCGAGCGCGGAGCCCAGCCCGAACCACCCGGTGAGGTTGACCCGCGCCTGCGTCCAGGCGAAGACCCACGGGATCGCGCGCAGGTCCTCGAGCGACGAGACGGACAGGCCACGCCGCGCCGGCCGCGATCCGATGGCCAGGAGACCGATCTCCTCCTGCGGCGTCACCTGCGCGAACCACTGCGCGAAGCCCTCGGTGCGCACCAACCGGTGGTACCGCGTCCGCGAGGCATCGTCCAGCACGGCCGCGAGATCGGCGTAGGTGGCCGCCGCGCGCGCGTTGCGCTCCTCGGTCGACGGCGCGGAGGCGAGAAGCGTGGCCGCGGCCACCTGCTCGATGTGCCGGGCCGCGATGTCCGGGTCGCCGTACCGCGCGAAGATCACTTCGCCCTGCTCGGTCAACTTGAACCGGCCGTCCACGGAACCCGGGGGCTGCGCGAGCACCGCTCGGTTGGCCGGGCCGCCGCCCCGCCCCAGGGCGCCGCCGCGCCCGTGGAACAACGTGAGCCGGATGTCGTGCGACCGGGCCCACTCCGTGATCCGCCGCTGCGCGTCGTAGAGCGCGAGGGTCGCGGAGACCGGGCCGACGTCCTTGGAGGAGTCCGAGTACCCGAGCATGACCTCGAGGCGACGCCCCGTTGCCTCGAGGCGGGTCTGGACCTCCGGCAGCGCGATCATCTCCTCGAGCACCGAGACGCTGGCCTGGAGGTCGGCGAAGGTCTCGAAGAGGGGAATGACGTCGAGCACCGGCCGGCTGCCGGACTGCCCCGCGGCATGCGCGGCGAGGGCGTACACGGTGGCCACGTCCCGCGCGGACCGGGTGAAGGAGACGATGTAGCGGCGGCAGGCGTCCACGCCGAACCGCTCCTGCACCTCGGCGATCACCCGCAGGGTGGCCAGGACCTCGGTGCTGCGCTCGTCCAGCCCGGACGTGGAGCCTCCGGCGGCCTCGATGGCCTGCAGCGTCGCTGCGTGCACCTGGGAGTGCTGGCGCACCTCGAGTTCCGCCAGATGGAACCCGAAGGTCTCCACCTGCCAGATGAAGTGCTGGAGGTCGCCGTACGCGCTGCGGGGGTCGCCCGCCCCCCGGAGCGAGCGCCGGATGGTCCGCAGCTCGGCGGCCAGCTCGTCGGGCTTGTGGTAGCCGCGGGTCCCACCCCGGCGGGTGTCCCGGAGCCGCATCTCGATCGCGAGCATGGCCCGCCGGTACGGCTCCCGGTCCGCCCGACGGTCGACGAGCGCCGCATCCTCGGGCCCGAGGATGGCGACGTAGCGCGCCCAGAGCGCCTCGAACTCGGCCGAGGACGGCGTGCAGGCATCGTCCATGGTCAGCGTGCGCGCCAGGCGCGCGGCGACGTTCTCGTAGCCCATGAGGACGTGGACGGAGGCGATCTCGGCGGCCTGCCGGGTCACCTCCGCCGTGACGAACGGGTTGCCGTCCCGGTCGGCCCCGATCCACGAGCCGAACCGGACGAACGCGGGCGCCTGGGGCTCGGCGAGCCCGGCGGCGTCACCGAGCAGCCAGTCGTCGAGGTGCCGGTACACCTGCGGCAGCACGCTGAACAGCGTCTCGTCGAAGATGCCCATCGCCGTGCGGACCTCGTCCAGCGGGCTCGGCTTGTGCGAGCGCAGCTGCGCCGTCCGCCACAGCCCGTTGACCTCGGCGAGGAGGCGACGGCGGTTGTCGGCCAGCGCCGAGGCGCCGAGCCGGGCGTCGTCGCGCATGGCCAGCAGCGTGGAGATGCGGCGGATCGCCGAGGCGACCGAACGGCGTCGCGCCTCCGTCGGGTGCGCTGTGAGGACCGGCCGGAACTCGATCGCCGCGAGGCGCCGCCCGGCCTCCTCCTCGCCCACCTCGCCGGCAAGGCGGGCGACGGCGGAGGGCAGCGACTCCTCGGGCCGACCCCCGTTGACCGGTCCGCGCGCCCGCAGCGCCCGGACGCGGTGGTACTCCTCCGCCAGGTTGACGAGGTGGAAGTAGCACGTGAACGCCCGGGCGACCTCTTCGGCCCGCAGCGGGGCGAAACTCCCGACGATCTCCTCCGCCTGAGCCAGCGCGCTCTCCCCTGCCTCGCCCTGGGCTGCGATGGCGACGGCACGCAGCCGCTCGACGTCGCCGAGCAGTTCCGGGCCGGCGTATTCGAGGAGCACCTGGCCGAGGAGTTCGCCCAGGAGGCGGACGTCGGCACGGAGTTGCTCGGGCATCTCATGGCGAGCCTCGTGCCGCGTGGGGTCAGAGGCGTGGGGCACCGTGAGCGCCGCAATCGCGTCGTTCATGGGACGCACGGTAACGCGCCGATCACTTCGTCCGTGTTACGCGTCCAGCCCCCAACGTGACCCAGATCACCGAACCTGCCGCGAGTGCGCAGGTCAGTGGTGCGCCGGTGCGACGAGGGTCACAGGTCGACGACGGCGCCCGCCCGAGCGATCTCCACGGGGCCGGCGAAGGCGGACGCCGCCTCCGCCAGGATCACGCCGGGGTCGGTCCACGGCGGCAGGTGGGTCAGGACGAGCCGCCCGACGGCGGTGCGTGCCGGCACGCCTCCCCCATCGTTCGCGGACGCCGGCGCGCCGGGGGCCGGCTCGGGGTCGACGTCGGGGACGCCATCGGCCACATCGCCCAGCCCCGCCGCCAGCTGGCCGGCCCGAAGGCCCGTGAGGTGGATCCCGCGGACGTCCTCGCGCCCTTCCTGGAAGGAGGCCTCGGACAGGAGCAGATCGACGCCGTCGGCCAGGTCCGCGGCTTCCGTGCACGCATCCGTGTCGCCGGTGTACGCGAGGGTGACAGTGCCGCCGTCGGCGCCCGGGCCCTCGATCCGCAGCCCGAAGGCGGGAACGGGGTGGTTCATCGGGATCGGGGTGATTCGCAGCGGCCCGACGGTCAGCATCTGGCGCGGGGTGTAGCGCTCGACGGCGAACTGCCGGGAGACCTCCTCGGGCGTGAGCCAGCAGACGGCGCCGATCCGCTCGGCGGTGTCCACGGGGCCGACGGTGCGCACCGGTCCCACCTCGCCCTCGGGGTGGTACCGCAGGAAGACCTGGAGGCTCGTCACGTCCGCCATGTGGTCCGGGTGGAGGTGCGAGAAGAAGAGGGCGTCGAGGGCGCGCGGTTCCATGTAGTTCATCAGGGCGCCGAACGAGCCGGGCCCCAGGTCGAGCAGCACGCTCCAGGTGCGGCCCGCGGCGTCGTCGGCCTGGACCAGGTAGGAGGACGCGGTGGATCCGGGGCCGGACATGGACCCCGAGCAGCCGACGATCGTGAGCCTCATCGTGCCGCCGCCGCGAAGTCGCCGGCGGACGCCACGTGCGCCACCTCGGGGCCGAGGAACCGCCGGGCGAGCCGGGCGAACGACTCCGGGTCGCCCGTGGCGAGGAAGCGGTGGTCGACGTCGGGCGTACCCGGGTCCCGCCCGAGGCCGTGGGCCTCGAGCGTGCGGAAGACGTCCTTGGCCGTCTCCTCCGCACTCGAGACGAGCGTGACGTCCTCGCCCATGACGTAGGAGATCACGCCGGTGAGCAGCGGGTAGTGGGTGCAGCCGAGCACGAGGGTGTCGACGTCGGCCTCCCGCACCGGGTCGAGGTACTCGCGGGTGACCTCCAGCACCTCCGGTCCGGACGTAACGCCGCGCTCGACGAACTCCACGAACCGCGGGCAGGCCGTGAGCGTGAGGTCGATGTGGGTCGCCGCGGCGCAGGCGTCCTCGCCGGCGCCCGAGGTGATGGTCGCGACCGTCCCGATGACGCCCACCCGGCCGGTGCGCGTGGCCCGGACCGCCCGGCGGACCGCGGGCTGGATCACCTCGACCACCGGCACCCCGGCGCCGAGCGTGTAGCGCTCGCGCGCGTCCCGCAGCACGGCGGCGGAGGCCGAGTTGCACGCGATGACCAGCAACTTCACGCCGGAGTCGACGAGTCGGTCCATGATCGCCAGCGCGTGCCGGCGGACCTCGGCAATGGGCAAGGGGCCGTACGGACCGTTGGCGGTGTCGCCGATGTAGGTCACCGACTCGTGTGGGAGCTGATCCAGCACCGCGCGCGCGACGGTCAGGCCGCCGACGCCGGAGTCGAAGATGCCGATCGGAGCGTCACTCACGGTTGGTCAGCGTAGTCGCCACGCCCCGGCCGAAGCGGGTGCGGTGGGTGTGACGTCGCACCCCACACTCGCGCGCGACGGAGCCTCGGCACGGGCGCGGATCGCCGACATCGGGCGCCTACGCCGACTCGCCCGGGAGGTCGTCGAGCATGGCCTGGACCAGCGACTCGGAGAGCCAGGTGAGCGCGGCGTAGAGCGCCGCGAGCGCGGCGCGCACCTCGGCGTCGAGCGCCTCGTCCTCGCCGGTGCCGCCCCAACCGTCCTCGCTGCTGTCCTCGTCGTCCCCGCTGCTGTCCTCGTCGTCCCCGGGGCTGTCCTCGTCGGCAGGGTCGACGGCGCCCGCCGCGACGTCGTAGAGGCGCTCGGCGTCGTCGTCGGTCTCGATCCCGAGCCGCGAGGCGAGGACCAGGCGGACGTCGGTGAGCGCGGCGGCCCACGCGGGGGCGGCCTCGTGCGGGACGACGAGCGGGCCGGCCGGCCCGCGAAGCCCGGTCCACACGAGGCGCAGGTTGGCCACCTTGCGGCGGCGCAGGTCCGACTCGGTGAGCCGGCGGAACTCGTGGGCCACCTCGCGGTCCTGGCTCGCGGACGGCAGGAGGCGGGCCAGCGCGGGGTCGGCCGGCTCCTCGGCGTGCGCATCGGGCCAGGTCAGGGCGTCCGGTCCGCCCAGGGCGTCCGGCCCGGTCAGGGCGTCCGGCGCGGCGTCCTGATGCGCGCCGTCGGCGAGGTGGGTGCCGAGGAGATCGGCCGTGTCGGCCACCACGCGGGCGAGGATCACGCGCTCGACCTCGTCCAGGTCGGCCACGTAGTGCCGGCCGATCGGTACGAACCCGCGCACTACCCCTCGCCCCCGGCGCGCTGCAGGGTGGCCCACAGGCCGTAGGAGTGCATCGCGGCGACGTCGGTCTCCATGCGCTCGCGCGGGCCGGTGGAGACCACGGCGCGGCCCTCGTGGTGCACCTGGAGCATGAGGCGCTCGGCCTTCTCGCGCGCGTACCCGAAGTAGGTCTGGAACACGTAGGTCACGTAGGACATGAGGTTCACCGGGTCGTTCCAGACGATCGTGACCCACGGCTCGCCGAGCCGGCCCGTCACCTCGGACTCGGTCAGGCCCGCCGTCTCGGTCAGGCCCGCGGTCTCGGTCAGGCTCAGGGTGGGCGCCGGCACGCGCCCACGATACGGCCCGGGAGCGCGGCGCCCCGCGCGAGGTCACCGTGACGCCACAGGCACGCCCACCGCGACGCCCACCACGAGACCCACGTGAGGCCCACCGCGACGCCCACCGCGAGGCCTAGGTTGGGGGCCATGGCTGCGACGGTGCGCTCGACGGCGCTGCTCACCGACCGGTACGAACTCACGATGCTCGAGGGCGCCCTGCGCTCGGGTGCCGCGGGACGGGAGTGCGTGTTCGAGGTCTTCGCCCGGCGGCTGCCCGGCCGGCGCCGCTACGCCGTGGTGGCCGGGACGGCGCGCGTGGTCGAGGCGATCGAGGCCTTCCGGTTCGGGCCGGAGGAGATCGCGTGGCTGGCGGCCAACCGCGTGGTCGACGGCCCGACCCTCGAGTTCCTGGCCGGGTACCGGTTCTCCGGCTCGGTGATCGGGTACGCCGAGGGCGAGTGCTACGTTCCGGGCTCGCCGATCCTCACCGTCCGCGGCACGTTCGCCGAAGCCGTGCTCCTCGAGACCGTGGTGCTCTCGATCCTCAACCACGACAGCGCCGTCGCCACCGCCGCCTCCCGGATGACCGGTGCGGCCGGTGGGCGGCCCTGCTTCGAGATGGGCGCCCGGCGCACGCACGAGGACGCCGCGATCGCGGCGGCACGGGCCGCCGTCGTCGCCGGCTTCACCGCGACCTCGGACCTCGAGGCGGGGCGCACCCACGGCCTGACGACCATGGGTACCGCCGCGCACGCGTTCACCCTGGTGCACGACGACGAGGAGGCGGCCTTCGCCGCACAGGTGGCGTCGCTGGGGCCGGGGACCACGCTGCTCGTCGACACCTACGACGTCCCTCGGGGCGTCGAGCGGGCGGTCGCTGCCGCCCGCGCCGCGGGGGGCGAGCTCGGCGCCGTGCGGCTGGACTCCGGAGACCTCGTGGCACAGGCCCGCGAGGTGCGGGCGCAGCTCGACGCCCTCGGGGCGACATCCACGAAGATCGTGGTCACCTCGGACCTGGACGAGTTCGCGATCGCCGCCCTCGCGGCCACCCCCGCCGACTCGTTCGGCGTCGGCACGTCCCTGGTCAAGGGTTCCGGGCATCCGACGGCGGAACTCGTCTACAAGCTCGTCGCGCGCCAGAACGCGGCGGGCGTGCTCGAGCCGGTCGCGAAGACGTCCGCGGCCAAGCAGACGGTCGGCGGCCTGAAGTGGGCCGGGCGCGTGCTCGACGGGGGCTGCGCCGTCGAGGAACTCGTCGTGTCGCTGTCCGACGACGCCGCGGCCACCGAGGTCCTCCACGAAGCCGGGGCACGCCCGCTGCAGGTGCCGCTCGTGGTCGACGGCGTGGCGGTGCCGGGGCGGACGGGTCCCGCGGCGCTGGCCGCCGCTGTGGAGCGGCACCGGCTCTCCCGGGACGAGCTGCCCGCCGACGCGTGGCGCCTCTCCCCCGGCGACCCGGCGATCCCCACGCGGGTGCTCACCTGGTAGGTCTGTGCGGCTGGGGGCGGCCGGCCGGCTCAGGGACGGCCTGCGAACCAGCCCCTCAGCAACTCGATCCGGGCGCGGATCTGGGCGGCGTCGGCCCGGGCGACCTCGGGGCCGCCGGCGCGACGGCGCAACTCGGCGTGGACCACGCCGTGCGGCTGGCCGCTGCGCCGGGCCCACGCCCCCACCAGGCCGGAGAGCTCCTTGCGCAGGGTCGCGACCGCCCGGTGGTCCACCACGTCGGGGCTGCCGTGCGGCCCGTCGGGCTGACCGGCTGAGTGGCCGGGAGCCCGGCGCCTCGCCGCCACCTGCTCCGCCTGGCGGGCGCGCAGGAGCGTGGCTACCTGGTCGGCGTCCAGGAGCCCGGGCAGACCGAGGAAGTCCTCCTCCTCGGGCGAGCCGACCTCGCCCCCGGTGCCGAACTCGCCGCCGTCGAAGAGCACCTTGTCGAAGGACGCCTGGGCCTCGAGCGCCTCGAAGCCGGGGAGGGCCATGTCCTCGCTCGCCTTCTCCGCGCGATTCGCGGCGGCCAGGAGCGAGTCCTCGGGCACTCCATCGGCATCGGCGCCTGCCGGACGGTCCAGCGCGTGGTCGCGCTCCACCTCCAGCTCGCTCGCGAGCGCGAGGAGCGAGGGCACGCTCGGCAGGAACACGGACGCGGTCTCGCCGCGACGCCGAGCGCGGACGAACCGGCCGATCGCCTGGGCGAAGTACAGCGGCGTCGAGGCGGAGGTCGCGTAGACGCCGACGGCGAGCCGAGGCACGTCGACCCCCTCGGACACCATCCGGACGGCCACCATCCAGCGCTCGGTGGACCGGGCGAACTCCTCGATGCGCGCCGACGCGCCGTCGTCGTCGGACAGCACCACGACTGGAGCCTTGCCGGTGATCTCTCGGAGCCGCGCGGCGTAGGCGCGCGCCGCGGTCTGGTCCGAGGCGATCACCAGGCCACCGGCGTCGGGCATCTGGCGGCGCACCTCGGTGAGGCGGCGGTCGGCGGCGGCGAGGACGGAGGGGATCCACTCGCCCTTGGGATCGAGGGCCGTGCGCCAGGCCTGGGCCACCATGTCCTGGGTGAGGGGCTGCCCGAGGCGTGCGCTGACCTCGTCGCCGGCGCGGGTGCGCCACCGCATCTGCCCGGAGTAGGCGAGGAAGATCACTGGGCGCACGACGCCGTCGCGCAGGGCGTCCCCGTAGCCGTAGGTGTGGTCGGCGCGGGATCGGCGGACGCCGTCCGCGTCGCGCGCGTACGTGACGAACGGGATGGCCGCGGTGTCCGAGCGGAAGGGCGTTCCGGTGAGGGCGAGGCGGCGCGTGGCCGGCTCGAAGGCCTCGCGCATGGCCTCGCCCCAGCTCAGTGCGTCACCGCCGTGGTGCACCTCGTCGAGGATCACGAGGGTGGGCGCGGCCTCGGTGCGGGCGCGGTGGAGCGCCGGGTTGGCGGCCACCTGCGCGTAGGTGAGGGCGACGCCGTCGTACGCGTCGCCGTGACGCCCCTGGGCGTTGCGGAACGCCGGGTCGATCCGGATCCCGACGCGGGCGGCGGCGTCCGCCCACTGGGTCTTGAGGTGCTCGGTGGGCGCGACCACCGTCACCCGGCGGACCACACGCTCCGCCAGGAGCGCGGTGGCCACCTGGAGGGCGAAGGTGGTCTTGCCGGCCCCGGGCGTTGCGACGGCGAGGAAGTCGCGCGGTGCGCGGCGCCGGTATTCGTCGAGCGCGGCTCGTTGCCACGCACGCAGCCGATCGGCAGTACCCCACGCCGCGCGCTCGGGGAACGCAGGGGGTAAGTGGGACGCGGCGGCCCGGGACGGGGCCGCCGCGTGATGCGCTGCGTGGGGGACGGGCCGGCGCTGGTGCTCGGCGCTCACCGCGCCCCGGCGTCGCCGGAGGAGCCCCGGCCGGAGCCGCTGCTCTCATCCTCGCCGCCACCGCCGCCGCGCAGGCTCTCGTAGATCGCCTTGCACGCGGGGCAGACCGGGTAACGGCTGGGGTCACGCGAGGGCGTCCACACCTTGCCGCAAAGTGCGACCACCGGTTGGCCGCTCACCGCGGACGCCACGATCTTGTCCTTGCGGACGTAGTGGGCGTAGCGCTCGTGGTCGCCGGGCTCGGCCTGCTGCCTGGTCTCCTCGCGCTCGAGGACGCCGGTGCTCCCGGCCGGCTGGGCGGACGGAGCGCTGGGGGCGTCGGGAGCGCCCGGGGGCTGCGAGGCTGCCATGGGGAGGATCCTACGTCCGGCGCGGTCCGTGCTCGGAGGGGCGTCCATGCCCTGCGCCGAACCCCGCAGGTGATGTGCCGAACCCCGACGATGCGCCGAACGCGGGGTTACTCGGCACAAGGGAGTTCTTCGGCCGAGTAACCCCGCGTTCGGCGGAGTGGGAGCGATGGCGCAGGGCGTCAGCCGACCGCCTTCTTCAGGGCGCTACCGGCGGTCAACTTGACCCCGAAGCCGGCGGGGATGGCGATCTCCTCGCCCGTGCGCGGGTTGCGGCCGGTGCGGGCCGCGCGCTCGACGCGCTCCACGCTCAGCAGGCCCGTGATCTTGACAGCCTCGCCCTTGCCGACGGACTCGACGATCACGTCCTGCAGAGCCGACAGGGCGGCGTCGGCCTGGACCTTGGTCAGCGAGGCCTTCTCGGCGACGGCGGCGACGAGTTCGGTGCGATTCAGGGACACGAGCAAACCTCTTCTCTCGGCTGGCACGTCCGCGGCGGCGGACGCCTGAGGGCGACCCTACGGCGCCCGGGCCCGGGATCGCGACCGCAGCGCGCGTCCCCGACCAGCCCGATCGCTCGCCCTCAGCCGGCTCCGTGTCCGGCCGACGACGCCACCGACGCCGCAGCGACGAAACCCGCGAAGATCACGTCGAAATCCGCGCCGTGGCGATTCCGCCACGATTCTCCGCTGATATCGCGCGGCGGTATCGTCGCGAGGCCCTCCTCGACCAGCCCGATCCGGCTCGCCGCGAGCAGGGCCGCCCCGAGCGCCACCGGCTCCGCCGCATCGGACACCCGCACCGGCCACGGGCTGACGGCCGCCTTGACCGCCACCCAGGCGGGGCCGAGTCCGCTCGCCCCTCCGAGCACCGTGACCGGCGCCGACTCCTGCGCCGGCGCCTGTGGAGCCCCTGTCACCGACAGGCGCGCCTGCTCCTCGAGCATCCAGCGGGCGTGGAAGGCCAGGCCCTCGAGCAGGGCGCGGGTCCACGTCGCGGCGTCCTCGTGCGGCGGCGCCAGGGCCACGTCCCGGCCGACGGCGTCGAGCAGTCGGAGCCGGGCGCCGGGGTCCGGAGCCGGGCACTGCCGTCCCTGCGGGTAGGGCAGGACGAGGCGTCCGGTGGGACGCGGACCGTCGGCGACGGCCGCCCCGACTTCGGCAGCCGCCCTCGCCGCGAGGTCCGCACCGAGCGCGTCCAGCCACCACGCGACCAGCGCTCCCGCGCGAGGGTTGCCCGCCACGAGCGCGAGCAAGGACCCGCCCGCGGTGCGCACGAGGCTCATCCCGGTGGCCGAGACCGCGGTGGGCGGGGGCCGGGAACCACGAGGCAACACCGTGAGGACGGCCTCGGCCGTGCCGAGCGAGTCCGCCCGGTCCCCCGGCCGGCGCGCCCCGGCCGCCCAGGAGCCGACGGCGTGGTCGTGCCCGGCCACGACCACCGGCGTCCCGAGCGGCACGCCCGCGTCCGCGAACGCACGCGAGACGACGACGGCGCGGCCCGCCTCGGTCGGTCGCACCACCTCGGGGAGATGGTCAGGCGTGAGACCCACGGCGGCGAGCAGTGCGGCGTCGAATCCACCCGGCAGAGCGCCGTCCGTCCCGGACGGAAGAACGCCGTCGTCGCCCTCCAGCCGGTACGCGCCCGTCCGCCCGGCCAGGGTGTGATCCGTGACGAGCCGCCCCGTCATCGCGAGCGCCACGAGGTCAGCGGCACCGGCCCACCGCGCCATGCGGCCGGCGGTCTCGGGGTGCTCCTCGGCGAGCCACGCCCAGGTGGCGAGCGGTGTCTTGCCGCTCAACCGGACGCCGGTGGCCGCGAAGACCTCCGGCGCGCCCAGGGTCGCGGCCAACCCGCGCGCCTGCGCTGCGGCCCGTGCCCCGTCCCACCGAAGGATCTCCATGAGGGGCTCGCCGCGAGCGTCGAGCGGCACTCCGCTCTCCGCCATCGAGGCGATGCCGACGACGGCGGGAGCGGCCTCGCCACCGGCCGTGACCTCGCGCACCAGACCGAGAACGGCGTCGATCAGGCCGGGGGCGTCCCGCGGCGTCGGCGCCGCCGCCACCCGCACGACGTGAGGACGCGGCGGCGGATCCCCGGCGGGCGACCTCGGACCTGCCGGAAGGCGCACCAGGACCGCCTTGGTGTTCGTGCTGCCGACGTCGATCCCGAGGGCGAACACGGCCCGCCCGCCGATTTTCCAGCCCGCCGCTAACCGGCCGGCCAGGCCCAGCCCGGGCCGCCGACGTCGATCCGGCAGTCCGCGAAGTGGACCTCCAGGCCCGACCGTCGCGGCGAGGCGCACATCGGCCCGAGCCACGTGGGCAGCTCCGGGGGGAAGTGGGCCAGGCGCATGAGGTGCCACGGCCCGCCGGCGACGGCGCACTCGACGCGCATCGTGTCCGCCGCGCGCGCGGCCCGCAACCGCACGGGCTCGCCCACCTCGAGTCCGGGTATCGGGAGGATCGACCAGTCCGAGACGTCGCGTGTGTTGACGGTCGAGGCGACCAGGGCGCCGTCGACCATCTGCACGCACGCCTTGAGCCACATCGCGTGGCTGAGGCGGACCATGAGGCCGGCCTGGTCGTGCTGCTCGGCGAAATCGGCCGTCACGGTCACCTCGACGGCGAGGTCACCCTGCTCGTGCGCGAGAAAGGCGTGGCCCGTGTCATGGCTGTACCCGTGCGCGGTGACGCGCCAGAAGTCGGAGCCGTGCTCGGTGCGCACGTACAGGTCCGGGCCGTCCCAGCGCCAGTGACGCGGTTGGTTGACCCACGTCATGGCCCCCCAGGAGATGCTCATCACGCCGGAGGCTACTCCTCGGATGTTTCCTGGGGTGGCGAGCCGGGTTGTGTGATCGGCGACGTCGCCGTCCGGCCGTGCTCCGGCGCGCTCGGTCGGGCCGGGTGAGCGCGGCCGGCGGGGTGGGGAAGCACGGCTGCAGCCTGCTCCCGCAGGGACTCGAGATGAGCGCGCTGCGCGACGAGGTGCTCGCGGACCGATCGGCGCAGCACCTTGCCGAGCTGGGATCGCGGCAGCTCCCTGAGGATCTCGAGCTGGCGCGGCACGGCGTAGCGGGCCAGGCGTTCCCGGCTCCACTCGCGCACGGCGTCGAGGTCGATCACGACCCCAGGGTGGGGCACGATCGCGGCGAGCACGTCCTCGCCGAGGTCCACCGACGGCATGCCGACGACGGCGACGTCCGCCACCCCGGGCATCTCCCGCAGCGTGGCCTCGACCTGGGACGGATAGACGTTGAAGCCTCCCGAGATGATCAACTCTTTGATCCGGTCCACGACGGTGACGAAGCCGTCGTCGTCCATCGTCACGATGTCCCCGGTCCGCAGCCAGCCGCCGGGCAGGAGCACGTGCGCGGTCTCCTCCGGATCGCGGTCGTACCCGCCGAACACCTGGGGTCCGCGGAGGAGGAGCTCGCCGCGCTCGCCGTGGGGGACGTCGACGTCGGGGTGCTCCGGGTCCACCACGCGGATGTCCGTCGAGGGGAAGGGGATGCCCAGCGTGCCGGGCCGGCGGGCGGCGGAGAGCGGGCTGCCGAGCGCGACCGGCGAGGACTCCGTCATGCCGTATCCCTCGACGATCAACCCACCGGTGCGCTTCTCCCAGCGGTCGGCGACCTCCCGTGCCAGCGGCATCGCGCCCGCGATCGAGAACCGGATCGAGGTCAGGTCGGCGCCCGTGCGCGCGGCCTCCTGCTCGATTCGGTCGAACATCGGCGGCACGCCCGGGAAGAAGGTGGCGGGTCGACGCTTCATCGCGGCGAGCACGGCCGGCGCCTCGAAGCGCGGCATGAGCACCGACGTCGCCGCCATCCGCACCGCGAAGGTGAGGCACAGGGTCAGCCCGAACGCGTGGAAGAAGGGCAGGACGGCGTAGATCGTCTCCGCACCCTCGCGGAGCCCGACCACCCACGCCCGGCCCTGCTCGCAGTTGACCTGCAGGTTGCGGTGGGTGAGCGCGACCGCCTTGGGCACACCCGTGGTGCCCCCGGTGTGCAGGAGGACGGCGAGGTCGCCGGAGCCGGGGTACGGGTGACCTGCGCGCAGCCGTGGGCTGCGCCGGACCACCCGGTCCCAGGAGTCGACGCCGGCGGGCACCGGGCCACGCATCGCGGCGCGTTGCGTTCGTGCCTTCGCGATCGGGAGGCGCAGCAGGGCCCGCTTGGTCCACGGCAGGCCTGACGTGAGGTCGACGGCGAGGACCCGGAGCCCGCGGTCCGTCGGGAGGAGGGGCAACGACTTCTCCCAGGCGATCGCCACCCTCGCCCCGTGCCGGGCGAACTGGGCCCGGATCTCCCCGGTCGAGGCGAGCGGGTTGTGCTCGACGACGACGGCGCCCAGGCGGAGCACCGCGTAGAAGGCCACCACGTGCTGCGGGCAGTTCGGCAGGACCACTGCCACCCGGTCGCCGGCCCGGACCCCCGCGCGGCGCAACGCCTCGGCGGCACGCTCGACCTCGGCGAGCAGGTCCGCATACGTCGTGGTGGCGCCGTAGAAGTCGAGCGCGACGCGGCGTCCGTACCGGGCGGCCGTCCCGGTGAGGACGGCACCGACCGCGCCCTCCGGCACCGTGATCTCCCGAGGGACCCCCGGGGCGTAGGACGCGAACCAGGGCCGTTCACCTCGTGCGGGTCCGGCGTTCCGGCTGTCGACGGCGGAACCGGTCATGCGAGAACCTCCCCCGCCCAGGCGGCGGCACGCTCACCGGCCACCTTGAGCCAACGTTCCGGGTCCGCGAGCGCCGCCGCCCGCGACCCGGCGAGGTCGGTGAGGGCGAGGGCTCGGACGGGTGCCCGCCGGTTCCTCGCCCGCTCGAGCGCGTTCGGTTCGACGGCGCCGGCGACCACGACGACGGCGCCCGCGGCCGCATCCAGCACCGCGCCGACCACCTTGCCCGTCAGCGACGTCGTGTCGAATCGACCCTCGCCGGTGACGACCACGTCAGCCGTGGGCAGCAGCGAGGCCAGGCCCGTGACCTCGGCGACGCGACGCGCCCCGGGAACCAGGCGGGCGCCCCAGGCGGTCGCGAGGCCGAACGCCGTGCCACCGGCCGCGCCCGCTCCGGGAGCCGCTGGTTCTCCGCCGAGGAGTGCCGACCAGCGCGCGAGGGCGGCGTCGAGGGCGATCACGTCCCAGGGGTCGGCGCCCTTCTGCGGTCCGAACGTCGCCGCGGCGCCATCCGGCCCGGTGAGCGGAGCGGTCACGTCGGTCAGGACCTCCACGCCTCCCTGGGGCGGCGGGAGGAGGCCCGAGTCGTCCAGTCGCGCGGCGCGCGCGAGCCCGCCGCCGCCCGGCGGGACCGGCGCCCCGCCGTCGTCCAGGATCCGCAGCCCGAGGGCGCTCAGCGCGCCGGCGCCGCCGTCGGTAGTCGCCGATCCGCCGACGGCGACCACCACCCGCTGGACACCCGCCTCGACGGCGGCCCGCAGCACCCGACCGAGGCCGGCCGTCGTCGCCCCGCGCGGGTCCGGGCGGCGCATGAGCGTCAGGCCGGCCACCTCGGCGAGTTCCACCACGGCGGTCCCGTCCCGGAGCTCCAGCCAGCGTCCGGGCACCGGAGAACCGTCGGGTCCCGGGACGAGGCCCACCGCGTGCCACCGGGAGCCGGGGACCGCCGCGGCGATCACGGCCGCGGTGCCCTCGCCGCCGTCGGCCTGGGGCATCTCGCGGACGTCGTCCTCCGGTCGCGCGCGGCGCCAGCCGGTGGCCAGGGCGCGGGCCGCACCGGCGGCGTCGAGCGTGCCCTTGAAGGAGTCCGGGGCGAGGACCACGCGCAGGCGCACGGATTAGACGCTACCCGCGGCGGGCGAGCACCTGGGACGGGATTGGCTCCATCCGCAGCGTCTGCGCGAGGATCGGTGCCATCAGCGGAGGAAGGGCAGCGATGAGCGATCTGGCGAACGAGAAGAAGAACGGACCAGTGGTCCGGGTGCACCTCGACCCAGGGAACGTCTGGCGCATCGCGTTCGTGCTGGTCGGTGCGGGGCTCGTGGTGTGGATCGCCCTCTTCGTCTTCAGCGCCGGCAATCGGTTCCTCTTCACGTTGCTCATGGCCTGGTTCGCCTCGCTCGCCATGGAGCCCGTGGTCGGTCGGCTGTCCACGCGCATGCCGCGGGGCGGCGCGACGGCCGTGGTCATGGGAAGCGTCTTCCTCTTCCTGGTGGGCTTCCTGGTCCTGTTCGGCCAGCTGCTCTTCACGCAGATCGCCGCGCTGGTCCGCTCTCTGCCGAACATCATCACCGGCACCCTCACCTGGGTGAACGAGACATTCGGTCAGGAGTATCGGCTCGAGGACCTCCTGGGCCAGATCCAGATCGACCCGGAGCAGATGGCCGGCTACGCGACGCAGATCGCCGGTGGCGTCATCAGCGTGGTGGGCTCGGTGGTCGGGGCGATCGCCTCGAGCCTGGTCTTCGTCCTGTTCACGTTCTACCTCTCCGCCGAGGGACCACGGCTGCGCCGCTGGATCGCCGGTCTCTTCCCGCCGCGGATGCAGCAGGTCAGCATCACGGTCTGGGACACCACGGCCGAGAAGACCGGTGGGTACGTCGGGGCGCGCGTCATCCTCGCGACGGTCAACGCCACCCTCAGCGGCATCGTCTTCGCCGTCATCGGGCTGCCGTCCTGGCTGGCGCTTGCCATCTGGACCGGCCTGGTGGCCCAGTTCGTGCCCGCGATCGGTACCTACATCGCGATCAGCCTCCCGGTCCTGGTGGGCCTGCTCAGCCCGAACCCCTGGCTCGGGGTGATCGTCCTGGCCTGGGGCATCCTCTACCAGCAGGTCGAGAACCTGACGATCGAACCCCGCATCAGCGCGCGGGCCGTCAACGTCCACCCCGCCTTCAGCTTCGCCTCCGTACTGCTCGGAAGCGCCTTGTTCGGAGTGGCCGGGGCCCTTCTCGCCATCCCCGTCGCGGCCATGCTGCTGACGCTCCTGGAGTTGTACCGGACCCGGTACGAACTGGTCCCTGCGGTCACGGGAACGGGCGAGGGCGGCGGCGCTCCGCAGGAGGGCGCAGACGCCGAGCCGGGCGAAACGGCGGCCTGAGAGGGCACGTCATCGCGCCCGCGGCGGCCACTCCGGTGGTCCGCGGACGAGACCGGGAGGAGGATTCCCGGGTGACCACCAGCGACACCACCGGGTCCGGCCGCCGCACCCGATGCGCCCTGTTCGTGGACTTCGACAACGTCTACCTCGGCCTGCGACGTCTCGACCCCGCTGCCGCGGAGGCGTTCGCCAACTCCCCCGCTCACTGGCTGGCGGCGCTGGAGGCAGGCAGCGACGAGGACGGTGAGTTCACCCGCCGGTTCCTGGTGCGGGCCTGCTACCTCAATCCGTCTGCCTTCTCCCAGTTCCGGCCCAACTTCACTCGCGCGGGCTTCAGCGTGGTCGACTGTCCGTCGTTGACCCAGCAGGGCAAGAGCAGCGCCGACATCAACCTGGTCCTCGACGCGGTGGACGCCCTCGCCGGCCCCACGCGCTACGACGAGTTCGTCATCCTCTCCGCCGACGCGGACTTCACACCCCTCGCGCTGCGGTTCCGCGCCGCCGACCGGCGGGTCACGATCATCACCGCGGGGCCCGCCGCGAGCGCCTATCGGGCCGTGGCGGACACCGTCATCACCGCGGACGAACTGGCGGAACTGGTCAGGCCGCCCGAGCCGGGCTCGCTCGTCGAGGGTCTGGACGTCTCCCCGGCGGGGCCGGACCGGAACGGCTCGACGACCGCCTCCGCGGGCGCGTCCTCGAAGGCGCCGGCAGCCGCGCCGAGCACGCCGGCCCGCACAGCCGTGCTGCGACTGGTCCGGACCGCCGATCGCCCCCTCCCTGGAAGCGTCGTGGCACAGGCTGCCCTGAAAGCAGATCCGGCCGCTGCCGCATCGGGCTGGGGTGGGAGCGGGGCGTTCTTCGGGTGGCTCGCCCGGACGATCCCCGAACTCGCGACGGCCTCCAAGCCGGCGCCCGGGTTCGTGTGGGATCCCAGGCGCTTCAGCGAGGCCGACCTGCCGTTGGCGAGCAACGTGGACCTGCCGCCGCTGCAACGACAGGTGGTGGAGGTGACGGACATCCCCAACCTCACCACCGAGCAGTACCGCTTCCTGCTCACGGCCCTGGCGGACGACGTCCGCTCGCATCCGTTCAATCGACCGGAGACCGCCAAGCGAGTCCGCGATGCCTGTCAGGCGGCCGGTCAGCACATCGGGCGAGCGTCTGTGAATACCGTGATCGCGGGCGTGCTCCTGGCCGGGCTCGATCTCTCGTCAGCGACGTCTGCCCAGCGGGTCGCGCGCACCTGGGCAGACAACGTCGTCGGCCTGTGCCGAGGGGCACGGATGGAACTGCGCACCCAGGACGTCGCAGCGATCCGCTCGTGGGTGGGCGGGGGCCTGCTCGAGGCGTGAGATGCGCGAAGGCCCGCCCGGTGACACCGGGCGGGCCTTCGCGTAACAGGGGTGGAGGTGGCGGGAATCGAACCCGCGTCCGACGGCAGTGAACCAGGGCTTCTCCGGGCGCAGTCTGCTGATGAGTTTCTCAGCCCCGACATCCTCGCAGACAAGGATGCCGACGGGCTCAGTCACCTAGAAGTCCCCGTTACCCCGATGACGAGGGGAACGAGCAGTGGCTCTCAGGATGACGCCAGCTGACCGGGGCGAGAGCAGACCCGGGCTGACGGAGCCTAGAAGTCCTTACGCCGCGAGGGCGAAGGCAGGCTCGGTGCGCTTGTTATCGGCACCTATTGGTCGTGGGGAGCGTTCACGAGATAACCCCACATCCTCGACCCGCTTCTCCTGGGACGACGACCATCGTCGAAACCGATCACCCCCTGTTGAGTTGTCAACCGGCCGAGGCGCTGCCCGGGCTTCCCCAGGGCGACGACCGGCCGCAACCACGTCAGTCTACGAGGCCAACGCTCCGCAACTCACGTCCATTCCCGCTCGCCGTCCAGCACTGGGGCCTCTGGTGTCCGGCAACGCAGGTGTCCGGGAACCGCACGCCTCGCGGCCGAGGACCGACGCGGGGTCCTTGGTCCCTTGCGCCGCGGCGTCGGCGGAGCAGCCTGATGCTGAGGGTTCAGCACCGACGCGGACCGGAGGCGACCGATGACGACGCCGCACGCCCCTACTGAGGTCTCACCTGTTCCCCCTCCGGGGGAGGTGCCCGCAACGGACGCCCTTCACGACGCCCTCGCCGACCTCGTCGCGGCCGGCACCCTGACGCAGGACCAGGCGGACGCCGTCGTCCGGACGGTGGCCGCGCGGGCCGGGCAAGCCCCGAGCGCTCCCGGAGGGACGCCTGCAGCGCCCGCGCGCGCGGCGTGGCGGGGGCGACTCCTCGAGGCCGCGGTCTACCTGGGTGCCGCCTTCGTGCTGGCCGCGGTCGGCATCGTGATCGGGACCTCCTGGGGCGACATGCCGACAGGGCTCCAGATCTCGCTCGCGGTCGGTCTGACGGCCCTCGGCCTGGTGGCCGGGCTCGCGGTCGGGCTGCCCGTGCGCCCGTCACCACGCGCACCGCTGGATCCCGTGCACGCGATTCGGCGCCGCTCGGCCAGCGTGATCCTCACGGCCACCGCGGGCCTGGCGACGGGCGCCACCGCCGTGGCGCTGGGCGAGGGCGCGGCTACCGGCGCCATCGCCTTCGGCGTCGGTCTGGCCGTCATGATCCTCACCCAGGTGGTCGCTCCGAGCGTGCTCAGCGAACTGGCCCTCGCCGGCGCCGGTGCGGCGTTCGTCGGGTCGACGGCGTCCGCGGTGCTCCCGGAGCCGGGGACGGCCGCGTCCGCGTCACAGTGGCAGCCCCGCGAGCAGGCCATCGCCGCGTGCCTTCTCGGCTTCGGCGCCCTGTGGGCCTGGGTGCTCGCCCGGCTCCTGCGCCACCGACTTCTGGGCGTCAGCGCAGGCCTGGTGATCTGCGTGGGGGCGGGCTTGGCGTTCTCCGGCGCCGAGCGCTCCGGAGCGATCGCCCTCGGCCTGGTCGCCGTGGCCAGCGTGCTCACGTATCTCCGGGATCCCGAATGGCCCTGGATCACCGCGGGCGTGGTCGCGGCGACCTTCGCGGTCTTCCAGGTGGCCGGCGACGCCCTGGGGGTCGCGGTGGCGTTCCTCGCCGCCGGCCTCGTGCTGCTCGGCGGCGTCGCCGTCGTCGTCATCCTCCAGCGCCGCCGCGCCGCGACGGCGCACGGGGGCGGCGATCACCCGGGCTCGAGGACCGCATGACTCCACGGGCGAGAGCGCGAACGGGGCGCTACGCCGACGCGGCGCTACCAGCCGCCGCCCCCACCGCCCCCACCGCCGCCTCCTCCACCGCCGCCACCGCCGAAGCCGGACCCGCCGGATGAGCCCGGGGTGGGCGCGGCGATCGACGCCGTCGCGATGTCGCTGAAGGAACTCATCGTCGAGCCGAAGTGGGCGTGGCTGAACCAGAAGTAGCCCGGCGTGTACTGACTGCTGACGTACCACGTGGGCTCGGCGATGGCGCGGCCCTGGCGTGCCAGTTGCTCGAAGATGCCGGCCCACCGCTCGGCGACGCCGAACACGATGGCGAACGGGAGGTACCGGGAGAAGAGGTCCTCGCCCTCTTCGAAGCGGATCTGGTTGGCCTCGGCGGTCTCGAGGTAGCGCTTGAAGCCCAGCGTCTGCGCCAGCACCGCGGTGCCGGCGGCCGTCCGCGCCGGAGCACGCTTGGCGGCGATCAGTGTCACCACGCCCACCAGGCCCACCGCCACGCCCACCAGGGACCACTCGGCGTCGGCCAGAGCGGACCCCAGCGCGACGCCGCCGCCGATGAGCAGGAAGGCGGCAAAGGTCCACCGGGCCCGGACCCGGCTCGGATCGGCCCGGAACCAGCCCTTGTTGGTGACCTCGACGTACAGCTTCTTCTGCACGCGCGCCATAGCCGAGGCGAAGGTTGTCTTGATATCGGAGAGGCTCACGGCCAGGCTCGTCGCGAAGAGGGAGTCCATGAGCTCGCGCTCGTAGGCCGCGAGTCCGTCGTCAGGCCCCCCCACGAACCGTAGGAGCCAGTCGCCGCCCTTCCCGCGCTTGTTCGGCGGCACGGTCTCCTCGATGCGGATGTAGCCGCGGACGGCGAGGTCGATGATCGTGGCCGTGACGTCCTTGGGATCCGCCACCTCGTCCAGGAGCGTGCCGATCTGACCGGCGCGCACGCCGGGCGGGGGCGTGAACTGGACTGCAACGGGTGCCGACTTCGCCGGGCCGACGGCGACGTCCTGGCCGGTGACCGGTGTGAGCCCGGGAGTGAGCCCGAGATAGGCCTGGTCGCGGCCCCTCCGCCGCGCTCGGGCCACCACGAACGCGCCGCCACCGAGGAGCACCAGGCCGGCCACGCCGCCCGTGAAAGGCGTGACGGCGAAGGGGTTGGGTGGCCTCGGCGCCTCGACGATGATCGGCGCGGCGCCCGCGAAGGTGCCCCCCGGGTAGGCGACCGCGACCGTGAAGGGCTCACCCGGCGCCAGGGAGCCCTGGGTGAACACCGCCGTCGTGCCGCTGAACGTGTCCGACGTGCAGGAGGTGGTCCCCCCGACGACGACGGCGTAGCAGACGGTGTCGAGCACGCCGGCCGGCCCGGTCACGGTCGCGCTCAGGTTGCTCAGCGGGATCGCCCAGTCGGTACCGATGACGTTCCAGTAGAACTCGTCCTCGCCGTTCGCACCCGCCCCGGGGTTGACCACGCCATCGACCGTGTACTGCACCACGTACCGCTGCACGCCGCTGACATCGCCGATGTTCTCGTCCCCGACTCGGATCTCGAGCCAGTACGGCGTCTCGGTCAGGTACACGTTGGCGGGCGCCCCGGTGGGGCTGGACGCGGTGACGTCGGAGACCGGGTAGGCCCGGACGTTCTTCTGGTCACCCTCGATCGCTTGCCGGATCGGGAGCGTGATGAACGGTCCGTGACCGGGCGTGTCCGCGAAGTCGAAGTCGAAGTCGAGTGTGACGCGGGCGGATCCGTCGCTCGCGAGGTCGAACGTGGCGTCGTAGCGCGTCACCTGACGGGCGCCCTGGTCTTCGGCCGTCGCGGCCGTGGCCGGCACCAGCACGCCGAGCAGCGCGATCACGAGGGCGACGACGGCGCCCAGCCGACGGGGCGCCGTCGTCGGTCTGCCACTCAGCGGGAGATCTGCGTACGGCGCACGCGACCCGAACCGCGACCGCACCGCGGACCGCGCGTTCACCGGCGCGCCGCCGCGGCCACGGCCCGAGCGGCCTCACGGGTGTCCTGCTGCTCGCGGAGCGTGTGGCGCTTGTCGTACTCCTTCTTGCCGCGGGCCAGCGCAATCTCCACCTTGGCCCGCCCGTCGAGGAAGTACAGCTCGAGCGGGACGATCGTGTGACCCTTCTCGCGGGTCTTCATGATCAGTTTTGCGATCTGCGCCCGGTGGAGCAGGAGCTTCCGCTTCCGGCGCGGGGCGTGGTTGGTCCACGTCCCTTCCGCGTACTCCGGGATGTGCACACCCTGGAGCCACGCCTCGCCGTCGATGAGCTCCACCCAGCCGTCCACGAGCGAGGCCCGTCCGGCCCGGAGCGACTTCACCTCGGTGCCCGTCAGCACGAGGCCCGCCTCGAGGGTGTCCTCGATGTGGAAGTCGTGGCGTGCCTTGCGGTTGCGCGCCACGACGGTCCGCGAGCCCTGGGCCTTGCCCGAGAGCTTCGTTCCCGGTGCCTTCGTCGCCATCCCCCGCGCCCCCTTTCGTCCCGCTCGCGCGGTTCTCCCGCGTGGTCCGATCCCGCTGGTCCCATCCCCAGGTCCGGCTGGTCGCACCCGATCAGTCGGGCCCGATCGCCGGACCCGACCTGCTGGTCACGGCCACGCTGGCGCCCAGAGTACGGGGCGGCACCGACAACGGCCTACGTGGAATCGCGTCCGGCGCTACCGCGGACTGCTGGGCAGCGGCCCGCTACAGGTAGTCCATCGGGTTGACCGTGGACCCGTTGAACCACAGCTCGAAGTGCACGTGGCACCCCGTCACGTTGCCCGTGGCCCCGGTATATCCGATGACCTGCCCCTGCTCCACGCGCTGGCCGTTGGACACCGCGAAGCGCGAGAGGTGGTTGTAGACGGTCACGGTGGACCGCCCGCCCAGCACACCGTGATTGATCATCACCTGGTTGCCGTGAGTGCCGTTGCTCGCCGCGTAGCCGATCTTCACCACCGTGCCCGCCGCTGCCGCGACCTGCGGGTTGCCGCACGCCGAGCGCAGGTCCACGCCCTTGTGCATGAACCAGCCACCCGTGATCGGGTAGACGCGGTAGCCGTAGGGGGAGGTGACGTAGAGCGGACGAGGAATCGGGGGCACGAGAAGGGAACTCGTGGTGGTGGACGAGCCCGAGGAAGACCCCGACGACGACCCCGAGGAGCCCGACGACCCCGACGACCCCGACGCCGCGCCACCGCTCGACGAGGCGGCGCCTGAACCACCGCCCGAGCTCCCTCCGGCGGCCGCCGCGGCCGCAGCCGCAGCAGCCGCCGCGGCGGCGGCCTCGCGCTGGCGCTGCTCCTCAGCGGCCCGCGCGGCCTCCTGCCGCTGCCGTTCCTCCTCCGCGATCCGCGCGCGTTCGGCCGCCTCGGCCTGAGCCAGGGCCGCGATCTGACTGGCAACCGCCTCGTTGTCGGCGTCGATCTCCGACTGCTGCGCCTGGTACTCGCTGCGCTGCGACTCGAGGGTGGCCGCCTTGTCCGCGGCCTCGGCCTGGAGACGCTGGATCTCGGCCGTTCGCGCCGCGGCCTCGTTCCGGGCCGTCTCGGCGGCCGCCACGGCCGCCTCGGCCTCGGCCTGGAGCTCGACGATCCGCTCCTGCACGGCGTCGAGGCGCACCTGGGCGTTGCGTCGCACCGCCAGGGAGTTCTCCAGGTCCGTCAGCGCCTGCGTCTGCATGCGGCGCGCCGCGTCCATGGCCGAGTAGCGATCGGCGAGTTGCTCCGGCGTCGTTGCCTCGAGCACGACGGCGAGTGCCGAGAGGTCGACGCCGTCCCGGTACGTGCTGCGTGCGAGCTGTCCGATCGCAGCGCGCACCCGAGCCTCCTCGGACTCGCTGTCGGCGATCTCCTGGGTCAGCGTGTCCTGCTGCTGCTCGGCGACGGCGAGGCGATCGGCGATCGCCTGCGACTCGCGTTCCTTGGCGGCGAGCGTGACGTTGGCGGTCTGCAGCTCAGCCTGGGCGATGGGGAGTCGGGCGTTGATGTCCTGGAGGGCGAGGTAGGTCTCGGAGAGCGCAGCGTTGGTGCCCTCCAGGGCGGCGGCCACCTGCTCGCGCTGGGCCTGGTACTGCTGCTGCTGGGCCTGAAGGGCTTCCTGCTGCGACTGGAGGTCGTCGAGGGTGTCCGCCGTCGACGGCGCGACCGGCCCGACGCCGACGAGGAGCGCGACAGCGCATGCCGCCGCCGTCGTGCCGAAGGCAC
>JARKOU010000031.1 GCA_029975645.1 Actinomycetales bacterium | reverse complement strand
TGCAGACCGCGATCCCAGGCGGACACTTTCTGCCGATTATGCGGGGTTGCGCCGGACGATCCGGGGGAAATCGCTGTAAACGAGGCGGGGGTGGGGCCGATCTGGAGTCCGAACGGCGGCGCGGGGTCACAGGACAGGGCTCCGCGCGAGCGGCCAATGCCGAGACGCGACTGTTCGACCCCGCTGGGTGGGCGCCATGCGCAGGGCCATCCTGGTCATTCCGTGCTATAACGAGGAGCGGCGGCTGGACGTGGCGAGTTTGCGCGCGTTCGAGGCCGAGCCGAGTGTAGAACTGCTGTTTGTCAATGATGGTTCGACGGATGGGACCGGGCCGTTGCTCGACCGGCTGGCTGCCGACCCGCGGCTGGGGGTCCCCCGGGAGGTGCTCGCCGACGCTGTGGCGAACCCGCTGGCCCTGACCGGCTCGGCGGCGTCCCAGGTGAACGTGCTCGCGCAGCGGGTCCAGGAGCTGGCCGCCTCCTATCCGGCGGCAGTGGGCTACCGCCCGGGGGGCGTCCTGTGAAGGCGCAGCCGCTGCGGGAGATGGCGATCCTCGCCGGGCTCATCGTGCTGGCGCTCAACCTGCTGTCGGCGGCGACCAACGTGAACTTCATCGTGCTCGGGATGGGCCTGATCTTGGCGGGCGGGCTCTGGCCGGCCCGGCGCGACACCTAGTCCGTGGACGTCGCCGTCGTCGGGCTCGGCCCGGCCGGCCGGGCGCTCGCGTCGGCGTGCTCGGCGCGCGGTCTGCGGGTGGTCGCGTTCGACCCCCGCGCGGACGCCGTCTGGCGGCCCACGTACGGCGTGTGGCGCGACGAGCTGGGGGCGTTGCCGCGCTCGGTCGTGGCCTCGGAGGTGATCGATCCGCAGCTCCGCGCCCACGGACGCCACCGCCTCGGCCGGCCCTACGTGCTGCTGGACAACGCCGCTCTGCAGGCGGCGTTGCCGCTGGACGGCGTTGACGTGCGTGAGGCCGCGTTGTCGGACGCCGACGTGGCCGGGTTGGTGGGCTCGGCCCGAGTGGTCGTGGACGCGCGCGGGGCGCGTCCGGTGAATGCGCGCAGCGCAGGGAAGGACGCGGCGTCGCAGACGGCCTTCGGCCTCGTGGTGGAAGCCGCCGCTGCGGCCCCGGCGTTGGGCGGCGCCGAGGGGCTGCTCATGGACTGGTCGACGGACTGGGCGCCCGACCCGGCGCAGCCCGTCGGGGTGCCGAGCTTCCTCTACGCGTTCCCGACCGGCGACGGGGGCGTCCTGGTGGAGGAGACCTGCCTGGCTGCCGCCCCACCGCTGCCGATCGACGAACTGAAGGACCGGTTGCGCCGGCGGCTGCTGCGCCGCGGTGTGCCGGTGAGTGCGATCGATCATCCGCGCGCGCGGGAGATCGTCCGCATCCCCATGCTGGGGCGGGGGACGGCCGCACCCCGCGGCGTCCTGGCGCTCGGTACGGCCGGGCGGGGCGGGAACGTGGTCACGGGGTATTCCGTCGCGCACGCGCTGCGGGTGGCCGGTCCGTGGGCGGACGCCATTGCCGCCGGTCGGGTGCCGTCCGTCGATCCGCGCGGTCCGGCCGACCTGTTGCGCGCCGCCGGGCTGCGGGCCCTGCTGCGCCTCGACACGGCGGGCACCCTCGACCTCTTCGACGCGTTCGGCCGGCGGGGCCGGGGGAGCCAGCGGGCGTTCCTGTCCCGTGATTCGTCGGCACCGGCCCTCGCCGGAGCCATGTGGGGCATGTTCGCGCGCATGCCGTGGCCGGGCCGGCGGGCGTTGCTGGCGGCGACGTTGGGCGTCGCCTGAGCCGCCGCGCCGGCACGGCTTTCTGATTCTGGCGGGGTCGATGCGAATGGCACGTATCAGTGTGTCGTTTCAGCCGCATCGACCCCGGTGAGATCAGACGTGGGCGGCGGCGTCCGAGAGGAGCCAGGCGATCACATCGGCGGCCGACCAGCCGTCCGGGTGGCGGGCCAGCAGTCCGAGGGCGCCTTCGAGGTCCTGGCCGAGGGTGATGGCCGGTTCCTCCACGTAGCCCGACTTGCGCACCTGTGGCATGCCGATGTTGCTGAACAGCGCGTTGCACAGGCACTTGCGGCCCACGGTGTCTGCCGGATCCCCGCCCTTGCGCTGGTACATGTGCACGGGCTCGGACGCGCAGCGGTACACGATCGATCCATCCGCGCGCTCCGCCGGTGCGCGCAGGTAGCCGAGGTCGCAGATGCGCTCGCGCGCGGCGTACACGTCCGGCTCCGACAGCGTGCCGGACAACTGCGCCACCTTGAACGGGAACCCTGTCGGCGACGCCAACGCGTCGTTGCGCACCGTCAGCGTCCCGGCTGCGAGTTCGGCCAGCAGGCGCCCGCGCAGGTCCGGCGCCAACCCCGACTCCTCCGCCAGCGCGAACACCGTTCCGCACTGGACGCCCTCCGCGCCGGCCGTGCGTGCTGCCGCGACCCGCTCCGGCGTCGCCCACGCCCCGGCCAGCCAGAACGGCAGCCCGAGGGCGACCATCTTCGCGAGGTCCGCCTCGTCCTTCGGCGAGTAGATCGGCTGGCCCAGCTCGTCGAGCCCGAACTTGCCGCGGGGCGGCGCGCTGTGGCCGCCCGCCACCGGCCCCTCGACCACGAATCCGTCCGGCCGGATCTCCGGATCCCGGGCCAGGTAGCCGCCCAGCACGTGCAGCGAGATGATCGCGATGAACTCCGGACGCCGCAGCTGCGGCAGGTCGCCGCCCAGGGATGTGCGCGGGTCGAGCGCGGCAACGTGCGGACGCGTCTGGTTGGCGACCTCGATCGTCAGTCGCCCGGGGCGTCCTGCGGCGAACTCCGTGAGCACCCGCGGCATCTCCTTGGGGATGCCCGCGCCCATGAGGACGTGGTCGACGCCGGCCAGCATCGCGCCGAGCGTGGCCGACAGGGTCGCGGTCTGGATCTTCTCGAGGAAGTTGATCCCGACCATCCCGTCGTGCCCCTCCTTCGCGAGCCACACCTCGGCGAAGTTGCCCGCGAGCGACAGCTCGATGGCGGCCCGGCTGGGGGCGATGGTCAGCGTCGGGTGCGGCCGGTAGGGCTGGCCGGGGCGGCGTCCACCCTTGAGGAAGTACGTGTCGAGCACCCGCTGCGCGATCGCCGGGGCGGGGAAGTGCGCCAGCGCGCGCCGCGCGTGGCCGCCGGGGTCGCCGTCCTGCAGCGTCCGGGCTAGGACGCCGTCGAGCGCGGTACCCGAGACCACCCCCAGTTGTCCGGTGCGCGCCACGGCGTTCGCGAGGCGCCACGACGAAACGGCGACGCCCATGCCTCCTTGGATGATGGACGGGCGTTGCTGGTTCATGGGGGTCCTGACGTGCCCGGAAGAGTGAACTTAAGCTACGGTACCGTAAAGTAGTGGTCGCGACAAGCTGGAACACCCGGGTTGACCTCAACGCCCTCGACCAGCGAAGGCGCTGGTCAGGGCGTGCAGATCAGGTGGGCGACGAGCGCGTCCAGCCCGTCTTGTGGGTGCCCCCAGCCCCACGCCCGTGTCCCCGTCGAAGTACTCGCTGAAGGTGGGATGGGCCAGCCACAGCGGCCCGGTCGGCTGGTGGTAGGGGTCGCCCGGACGCCGCCCGTCACCTCCGGCGCGGAACAGGCCGACGAGCCGCCGTTCGAGGTCGTAGGCCGCCTCGTCCAGACGGACCCAGTTCCCCGACCCGGTCGGCAGTTCGACCGTGACCTCGCCGCCGCCGGCCCGCGCGTAGGTGTGCAACGCGTCGATCAGCAGCACGTTCACCGGGAACCACACGGGCCCCCGCCAGTTGCTGTTCCCCCCGAACATCGGCGACGTCGACTCGCCCGGCACGTACGCGATCTCGAGTTCCTGCCCCGCCATCTCCAGCGCGACACCGTCGCGGTGCGCCGCCGACAGCGACCGGACGCCATGGGCCGACAGGAACTCGCCCTCGTCGAACAGCCGTGCCAGCACCCGCACGTACCGCTCCGGCGGCACGAGGGCGAACGTCAGCTCCGCCTCGTCGTCGGGGGTCGCGGCGAGCAGCTGCGCGAGGCGCCCGGGGAAGCGACGAGCTCGTTCTCGACCCACGCCGGCGCCACGGCCACGGCCATGAGCGGCAGCAGGCCCACCATCGAGCGGACGCGCAGCTTCTCCGTCTCGGACGGCGCCTCGGCCCGCGCCAGCACGTCGTAGAAGAAGCCGTCCTCCTCGTTCCACAGCGACGTCTTGTCGAGGCCGAAGGCGTCCATCGCCTCGGCGATCGCGACGAACCGCTCGGTGAAGGTGGTGGCCAGGTCGTCCCATGCGTCGTCGCGGCGGGCCAGCTGGAACGTCATCGTGAGCATCGACAGGCAGAAGAACGCCATCCAGCTCGTGCCGTCGGACTGCTCCAGCACCCAGCCCTCCGGGACGCCGTGGCTGCGGTCGAACGGCCCGATGTTGTCCATGCAGAGGAAGCCGCCGGAGAACAGCTGGTTGCCGGTGGGGTCGGTCTTGTTGACCCACCAGCCGAACGTGAGTAGCAGCTTGGAGGCGATGCGGACGAGGGACTCGTGGTCCCTGCCACCGTCGGCGAGGAACACCTGCCACGCTGCCCACGCGTGGACGGGCGGGTTGACGTCGTCGAAGTCCCATTCGTAGGCGGGCAGGTGGCCGTCGGGGTGCTGCGACCACTCGCGGCACATGAGCAGCAGCTGGTTCTTCGCGAACGCCGGGTCGACGTGGGCGAGGGCGACGCAGTGGAAGGCCGAATCCCAGACGGCGAACCACGGGTACTCCCACGCATCGGGCATCGCGATGCCGTCGGCGAGGTAGAGGTGCGTCCAGCCGACGTTGCGGCTGCGGCCGGCCGGGGGCGCCGGCGTCGCGGGATCGCCCTCGAGCCACTCGGCCACCGGGTAGCGGTAGAGCTGGCGTCCCCACAACAGCCCGGCGAACGCGCGCCGGGCGATGAAGGCGTCCTCGGCACTGGTGGAATCCGGGATGACCGCGGCGTAGAACTCGTCGGCCTCCTCGCGCCGGTGGGCGAGGATCTCCTCGAACGGGCCGCCGAAGAGGTTGGTGGCCATGGGTTCGTCGGCGAGCCGCAGGTTGACCGTGACGGTCTCGCCGGGGGCAATGGAATCGAAGTGGTAGCGCAGGGCGACCTTCGTGCCCGTCCCGGCAGGGTTGAGCAGCGACGGATCGTCGTGGACGATCGCCCGGTCCACGGCCGACGTGGGATGCGGCGAGCGCCGCGGGGCGCCGAACGCACGTTCATCGTCGGTCTCGTTGTCGCAGAACAACAGGTCGGGGCGTCCCTCGGCGTAGAGCCGGTAGGTGCCGAGGAAGCCGTGCGTCGCCTCGATGGCCACCGCGCCGCCGATGCCGAACTCGGGTGGGCGCACCTGCCGCAGCCACGGCGTCCGGTCGTCCCGGCCCCACGACCAGGTGTTGCGGAACCAGAGCTGCGGCACGAGGTCGAGCGGGGCGGCGTCCGGGCCGTGGTTGGTGGCGGTGATGCGGATGCAGATGTCGTCGGGGGAGCCCTTCGCGTGGGTCGTGACGACGTCGAAGAAGCGGCCGCCCTCGAGCACGCCGGTGTCGGCGAGCTCCAACTCGGGGTCCTCGAGGCCGCGGGCGGCGTTGCCCTCCACCAACGCTGCGTACGGGTAGGCAGCCTGCGGGTAGCGGTAGAGCTGCTGGGCGTAGGAGTGGGTGGGGGTGGCGTCGAGGTCCCACCAGAACTCCTTCACGTCTTCTCCGTGGTTGCCCTGCGGGTTCGTGACGCCGAACCAGCGCTCCTTGAGGCGGTCGTCCTGGCCGTTCCAGAGCGCGACAGCGAGGTTGAGGCAGCCGTAGCGGTCGCACAGGCCGCTGATGCCGTCCTCGCCCCAGCGGTAGGCGCGGGTGTGCGCCTGGTCGAACGGGAAGGACGCCCACGCGTCGCCGTCGGCGGAGTAGTCCTCGCGGACCGTGCCCCACTGGCGGCCCGCGACATAGGGCCCCCAGAGGCGCCACGGGTCGTCGTCGGTGGGTGATTCCGCCAGCCGGCGGTGCTCGGCCGTGTTGTGCTTGGCCTGGCGTGGACGCATGAGCCGCCCTAGTGGCCCCTGGGATCGGGCGGCAGCCGCTCTATTTTCACAAGGCGACATGTAATAATGGCGCCATGACCGACCTGCCACTCACGGAGCGCCACACCTGCAGCTGCGGCGAGCACGCCGACGACCTGCCCACGCTCGACGCGCGCACGATCCCGCACGCGAT
This sequence comes from Actinomycetales bacterium, assembly GCA_029975645.1. GTDB lineage: Bacteria > Actinomycetota > Actinomycetes > Actinomycetales > JAHECE01 > JAHECE01. The sequence continues at coordinate 5,111 of JARKOU010000031.1, read as the reverse complement.
CCGCCACGGGGCGATCCTCGGCGCGGTCGCCTCGCTGCAGCCCGGCCGCGCCCTGGCCCTCGTCGCCCCGCACGATCCGCTGCCCCTGCTGGCGCGGATCCGGGAGGCGCACGGCGACGCCATCGAGGTCAGCTACCTCCAGCGCGGACCCGAGGCGTGGACACTCAAGCTCGCCCGCGCCTGACCTCTCCGGACGCCGACCTGCGCGGTGACCGCCCCGTCAGGCTCGCCGTGCTCGCCCTCGGCGGCGCGAGCCTGCTCGCCGGGCTGGACGCCGCGCTCGTCGCCCTCGGCGTGTGGGCACCCGTCCGGACGCCGCGGCTCGCCGACGTGCACGGCATGGTCATGGTGCTCGGGTTCATGGGCACCCTCATCGCCCTCGAGCGCGCCCAGGCGCTGCGGCGCGCGTGGGCGTACCTCGCCCCCGCCTGCCTCGGCACCGGCGGCCTCGCCCTGGTGCTCGGCGCCCACACCTTCGGGCAGCTGCTGCTCGTGCAGGGGGCGACCCTGTTCGTGCTCGTCTACGCGGCGCTGTGGCGGCGGGCGCCCCTGCCGCTCGTCGCGGTGCAGGTGGCCTCGGTGCTGCCGGCGGCCGTCGCGGCGGCGCTCTGGCTCAGCGTCGACCTCAGTGCCCTGATCGCTCTGCTCGCGTGCTGCCTCGTGCTCACGATCGCCGCCGAGCGCGCCGAGCTGGCGCAACTCACCCTCGGCCCGCGGGCCGTGCCGCGGCTCGTGGGCCTGGCCGCGTGGCTGCTGGCGTCTGGCCGGACGCTGGCGCGCGGCTGTTCGGTGCGGGCGTCGTGGTGACCGCAGCCTGGCTGCTGCGCGACGTCGTGCCCCTTCGCATGATCCGGACGGACGGGCTGCGGCGCTACGGCGGCCTGCTGCTCCGCGTCGCCGGCGACCTGGCCGGCCGTGGACCCGTCTGGCAAGGAGGTTCCGTGCTGACCGTGCTGGCTCTGCTCGCGTTCGTGGCGACCGCAGCCGTGAGCGTGGTGCGCGGATGACCGCGCCGTCCGCCCCGTCGGCCCGCCGCCGGTTGCGCGACCACGTCGCCCTGGGCTGGCTGGTTGCCGCCCTCGTCATCTCGCTCGTGCACCGGTGGGTGCCGGCGTCGACGTGGCTCATGGTGCACCTCGTCCTCCTCGGCGCCCTCACCCACTCGGCCCTGGTGTGGAGCGAGCACTTCGCCCACACCCTGCTGCGGACCGTTCCCGACGAGGCCGGACGCCGCCGCCAGGGTCTGCGCGTCGGTGCCCTCGCGCTCGGCGCGCTGGCGGTGTTCGTCGGGGTGCCGGGGGAGTGGTGGCCGCTCACGGTCGCCGGCGCCACCGTGGTCGCCGTGGCGGTGGGCTGGCACGGTGCCCACCTGCTGTCGACGCTGCGCCGCGCCCTGCCGAGCCGCTTCCGGGTCGTCACCCACTCCTACCTCGCCGCCGCCTGCTTCCTGCCCGTCGGCGCCGCCTTCGGCGCCACGATGGCGTTCGGGCTGCCCGAGGAGTGGCACGGGCGGCTGCTCATCGCCCACCTGGCGGCCAACCTGCTCGGCTGGATCGGCCTCACCGTCACCGGCACCCTCGTCACCTTCTGGCCCACGATGCTGCGCACCCGCATGGACGACCGCGCCGAGACGCTCGCCCGCCGCGCGCTGCCGGTGCAGGTGGCAGGCATCGTCCTCGTCGTCGCCGGTCCGCTGGCGGGCATGCGACCCGTCGGGCTGCTCGGGGTGATCGTCTACGCGCTCGGCCTCGCCTGGTGGGGGCGCGCCCTGGCCCGGCCGCTGCGCGCGAAAGGGCTGCGCGAGTTTGCGCCGGCGTCCGTGCTGGCCTCGCTGGTCTGGGCGGTCGTCGGCCTCGGGTGGATCGGCTGGCTGCTCGCCGTCGCGCCCTCGTTCGCGGCCGTGGCGGACGGCCTCCCGACCGTCGCCGCGGTGTTCGCGGTCGGCTTCGCCGCCCAGCTGCTCGCAGGGGCGCTGTCGTACCTCGTGCCGTCCGTGATGGGCGGGGGGCCTGCGGTCGTGCGCGCCGGGCAGGCGTGGCTGAACCGCTGGGCCGGCTGGCGCCTCGCCGTCGTCAACGGCGGCCTGCTGCTGTGGCTGCTGCCCACCACCTCGTGGGTGCGCGTGACGGTCTCGTCGCTGGTGCTCGTGGCCCTCGCGGCGTTCGTGCCGCTGCTGGTGGGCGGGGCGCAGGCGTCCGCGCGGGCCCGCCGGGCCGTGCTCGCCGGCGAGGAGCCTCCCGAGACACCCCCGTCGCGGCCCTTCACCGGCGGCCAATGGGTCGCCGCAGCGGCCGCGCTCGCGCTGGCGGTGAGCGCCGGCGTCGGCGTCGACCCGGCCGCGGCGGGCCTGCCGACCGTCGGGGCCGCACCGGCGGCGTCCGGGATCGCGCCGACCGGGCACACGACGCGCGTGGAGGTGACCGCGCAAGGCATGCGGTTCACGCCCGCCTCGATCACGGTGCCCGCGGGCGACCGGTTGGTCATCGTGGTCACGAACGCCGACGACACGATGGCGCACGACCTCGTCGTCGGCGCCGCCCGGACGCCGCGCCTCGCCCCCGGCGAGACGGCGGAACTGGACGCCGGCGTCGTCACCGGTTCGGTGCAGGGCTACTGCTCGGTGGCGGGGCACCGGCAGATGGGCATGGTGCTCGACATCGTTGTGGCGGGCGGGGTGTCATCCCCCGCGGCGCACGACGGGCCTGCCGTCATCGGGCCCAACCCCGCCGACACGCTCGGGACGGTCGTCAACCCGGTGCTGACCCCGCTGACCGACGAGACCGTCCACCGGCTCACGCTGACCGTCACCGAGGTGCCGCTCGAGGTCGCGCCCGGGCTGTGGCAGACGCGGTGGACGTTCAACGGCGGCTCCGTGGGCCCGACCCTCCACGGGCGGGTGGGGGACGTCTTCGAGATCACCCTCGTCAATGACGGCACGATGGGGCATTCGATCGACTTCCACGCCGGGGCGCTCGCCCCCGATCGGCCTATGCGGACGATCGCGGCGGGGGAGTCGCTGACCTACCGCTTCACCGCGGGGCGGGCCGGCATCTGGATGTACCACTGCTCGACCGCCCCGATGAGCACGCACATCGCAGCCGGCATGCACGGCGCGGTCGTCATCGAACCTGACGGGCTGGGCGCGGTCGACCGCAGCTACGTGCTCGTCCAGTCGGAGGTGTACCTCGCCAACGCGGCCCTGACGAGCGGCGACGCCCAGGAGGTGGACGCCGCCAAGATCGCCGCCGGTACCCCCGACCGGGTGGTGTTCAACGGCGTCGCCAACCAGTACGACCTGCAGCCGTTCGCGGCGCGCGTGGGGGAGCGCGTCCGGTTCTGGGTGCTGGACGCCGGGCCCAGCCGGGCGAGCTCGTTCCACGTGGTCGGCGGACAGTTCGACACGGTGTGGACCGAGGGCACGTACACGCTGCGCGACGGCGTCGGCGCGTTCGGCGCGACCGACGGCGGCGCGCAGGTGCTGCCGCTGCAGCCAGCGCAGGGCGGCTTCGTCGAGCTGACGTTCCCCGAGGCTGGGCACTACCCGGTGGTCAGCCACGTCATGGTGGACGCCGAACGCGGCGCCCACGGCGTCGTGGCCGTCGAGGGCTGACGCGTCAGGAAACCGGCGTCAGGTGCAGCAGCCGCCCGGCCCCGCCGTCGGTGAGGAGCCAGATCGTCCCGTCGGGCCCCTGTTCGACCTCGCGGATGCGGTCGCCCATGTCCCAGTGATCGGCCTCGACGGCGTTGGTGCCGTCGAGATCGACGTGGATCAGCGCTTCCCCCGACAACGCCCCGATGAAGGCGTCGCCCTGCCACGGCGCGAACGCGTCGCCGTCGTAGATCATGAGCGAACCCGGCGATACCGAGGGCGTCCAGTAGACCTTGGGCGGCTCGAACCCGTCGCCGGGCGCGTGGTCGGGGATCGGTCCGCCGCCGTAGTGCGAGCCGTTGGACGCCTCGGGCCAGCCGTAGTTGCCGCCCTGCACGATGAGGTTGAGCTCGTCGCCACCCTGGGGGCCCATCTCGGTCGACCACAGGTTGCCGTCGGGCGCGAACGCGATTCCGAGCGGGTTGCGATGGCCGGAGGTCCAGATCTGGGCGTCCGAGCCGTCGGGCCGCATGCGCATGATCTTGCCGAGGGTCACGCCCATGTCCTGCGCGGGGGTGAACTTCTGGCGCTCGCCCGAGGTGACGAACAAGGTGGCGCCGTCGGGGGAGAAGGCGAGTCGATGGCTGAAGTGGCCGTCGCCTGCGACCTTCGGGGTCTGCGTCCAGATCGTGGTGAGGCCCTCGAGCCGCGGCGCTTCGCCCGTGACGAGCCGCGCCCGCCCCACGACCGCGCCGCTGCCGCCCTCACCGGACTCGACCCAGCTGAGGTACACGGTGTGGTCGGTGGCGAACGTGGGCCCGAGCACGATGTCGCCCAGCCCGCCCTGACCCGCCGCGCGCACGCGCGGCACGCCACCCACCTCGCGCGCGTCGCCGGTCGTCGTGTCGACGAGCAGGAGCGTGCCCGAACGCTGGGTGACGAGGGCATCCGCGCTCCCCGGTAGGAACGCCATCGCCCACGGCGCCTGGAACCGTGCCACCTCGCTCACCGTGAACGGTCGGCCGTCCGCGCCGAGCGTCAGGTCCCCCGGTGTGGTGGCGGAGGCCGTCGGCGTGCTGCCGGCGGTGGTTGGGGCCGGGCCCGTTGCTGTGGGCGGGGCAGGGGAGGTGGGCGTCCGGGCCACCGGGGTGCACGAGGTGAGGGTCACGGCCAGGACTGCCGCGAGGGCGCCGGCCACGGGCGGAGCGGGACGTACCTGCATGCATCGAGCCTACCCAGCGGCACTCCGGGCGTCCGGGTCGCGTGGCGCCGGACCGCCCCCCATGCGCGCGGTGCAGCGGCACTACGATCGCCTGCGTGAGCGACTTCGGCCTCGACCTGCCCCTCGTCCATTCCGGGAAGGTGCGGCGGCTGTACGCGCTGCCCGACGACCGGCTGCTCATGGTCGCGACCGACGCCATCAGCGCCTACGACCACGTGCTCGCCACGACGATCCCCGACAAGGGGGCGGTGTTGACGCAGCTCAGCCTGTGGTGGTTCGGCCAGTTGGGCGCCGAGCATC
>JARKOU010000276.1 GCA_029975645.1 Actinomycetales bacterium | reverse complement strand
CCCGCCCGCGGCCCGCGCGCCTCGCCGTCGTCCTGCGGGAGTTCGGGTTCGACGACGGCGCGCACCTCGAGCCCGTCGAGCCGCACGGCCGCGCCGTAGCTGCTGAGAAAGGCCGTGTCGGCCGCGTCGCGACCCGTCGCGATCCGCAGCATCGACTGCCGCGGCGCGAGGCCCGTCGCGTCGAGCACGTGCCAACCGCCGTCCACCCACGCCTCCGCGACGGCGTGGAAGTCCATCGGGTCCAGGCCCGGCGCGTAGGCGGAACAGACCCGCGCCGGCACGTCCCGCGCCCGCAGCAGCGCGACCACGAGGTGCGCGAAGTCCCGGCAGACCCCCGCCCGCGCGAGCAGGGTCTCCACGGCGCCGTCGGTGTGGCGGGAGGCGCCGGGGACGTACGCGAGCCGGCGCCGCACCCAGGCGGTGACCGCCCGCGCCAGGTCCACGCCGGCCAGCCCGCCGAACTCGCTGCGCGCGGTGGCCGCGACGTGGTCGGACTCGGCGTACCGGCTCGGCCGCAGGTACTCGAGCAGTTCGGCGGGCGTCACGTCCTCCGGTTCGTCCGCGGCGGCCTGCTCCGGCACGCCGTCCACCGTGGCGCCGTAAGTGATCGTGAACGTCTCGCCGGCGGGTGTCTCGCGGGGGAGGTCCACCAGGTGGATGAGGCCGTGGCGAGGCGCGGCCACGGGGATCACCTCGACCGGTCGGTCCCCGACCCGCGCCGTGATCTGGTCCTCCACCGAGAGCCCTGGGGCGCGCGCCACGGCGACCATCACGGCGTGCTGGCCCCCGCCCGCGAAGGTGGTGAGGGACAGCCGGGCGGACACGAGGCGACGCACGGGAGAACGCTACGTGACGCGCCGTCGCGGGTGATCACAAGCGCTCGCGCCTGATCGGCCCGCGGGCGTACGGTCGTGCCGAGAAGGACGACGGCGCGCGCCCGGGCTCCCGGCCCGGCGTCGGCCTGGCGTCCGCGAAGGGGAGGGGGACAGCGATGGACGGACCGCACCGGCCGCGCCGGCCCGCGATCCTCAGCGCGGCCCAGGCCGAGGCGATCGTGGGCGACGTCGACCCCGCCCTGCGCTCCGAGGCCGCCCACACCACGGCCTCCGCCGTGCTCCATCGCGGCCGTGCCGGGGCCGAGGACCCCGCGCTCGTGGCACGCCTGGTGGCCCTGGTGGACGAGGAAGGCCTCGACACCATCGCGACGCTCTGGGCGCAGAGCCCCCCGGACACCCTGCCGGGCGCGCTGTGGCGCCTGTACCTGCTGCGCGAGTGGGTGCGCCGCGACCCGCGCACGGTCGCCGAGCGCTTCCGCCTCGGCGTGGTCCGCGCGGAGGTGGCCGGCGTGGTGGCCGGCGTGGCCGACTCCCCGGGGCCGGACGAGGTGCGCGACCTCGCGGACGCCGTCCTGACCGGCGTCTACAGCGGAGACCTCGCCGTGGCGCTCGAGCGGGCCGGCGCGTTCCTGCGCGTGCTCGCCACGGGCGCGGCGATCGACGCCGACGGCATCGAGGTGGACGACGCCCACCTGGCCACCCACGTGACCCGGCGCGCCTCCGCGCTGCTCGGCACGGCGGAGGAACTCGAGGCCGCGGGCGCTCTCTGGCGCGCCGGCCGGCTCGACTGACCTCCGCTCTCGGCGCGAACCGGGTGCGCCACCGGCCCGGCTTTCCGTTCGACCCGCGCGGCGCAGCCGTTGACCCGAGGTCATCGGGCCGTGCCACGATGGGCCCATGGCTGACGCGCCGATCGCGAGTGACCTGCCCGTGGCCGTCGAGAGCCTCGACGCCGCCCCCGGATTCGACGCCGTGGACGACGGCGAGGACGAGGACACCGTGGCTCCCGCCGACCTGAGCGCCGAGCCCGGCCCGATCGCGGAGGCCGACGTCGAGGACGACGCCGGCTCGGGCCCGTTGCCGGACCTGCCTGCCGATCGGTTCGGCGACCGCGAGCTCTCGTGGCTGGCCTTCAACCAGCGGGTGCTGGAACTCGCGGAGGACCCGAACCTGCCGCTGCTCGAACGGGTGCGCTTCCTGGCGATCTTCGCCAGCAACCTCGACGAGTTCTTCATGGTCCGCGTGGCCGGCCTCAAGCGCCGGATCGCCACGGGCCTGGCCGTCACCGCGGCGTCGGGCCTCTCCCCCCGGCAGGTGCTGGAGGCGATCGCCGCGCGGGCCCACGACCTCACCGCGCGGCACGCAGCCGTCTTCTCCGAGGCGATCCAGCCGGCGCTCGCGGCCGAGGGGATCACCCTCGTGCGCATCGACCAGCTCGCCGAGGGGGAGCAGGACCGCCTGCACAAGTTCTTCCGCAAGCAGATCTTCCCGGTCCTCACGCCGCTGGCGGTGGACCCCTCGCACCCCTTCCCCTACATCTCCGGGCTCTCGCTCAACCTGGCGATCGTGGTGCGCAACCCCTCCTCGGGGAAGGAGCACTTCGCCCGCGTCAAGGTGCCGGAGGGGCTGCCCCGGTTCATCGCCGTCGACGCCTCCGGTAAGCCGCGCCGGCCGGGGGACGAGCCGGACGCGCAGGAGGGGCCGACGTCGTTCGTGCCTCTCGAGGACGTCATCGCCCGCCACCTCGACTACCTCTTCCCCGGCATGGAGGTGGTGGAGCACCACACCTTCCGCGTCACGCGCAACGAGGACATGGAGGTGGAGGAGGACGACGCCGAGAACCTCCTGGCCGCGCTGGAGAAGGAGTTGCTGCGCCGGCGCTTCGGCCCGCCCGTGCGCCTCGAGGTGACTCCGGACATCACGCCCAACGTGCGCAAGCTCCTCACCCGCGAACTGGGCGTGGTGGAGCACGAGGTGTACGAGTTGCCCGCCCCGCTGGACCTCACCGGGCTGAACCAGATCGCGAACCTCGACCGCCCCGCTCTGGCGTACCCCAAGTTCGTGCCCGTGACCGCGCGCGGGCTCGCCCGCGTGGAGAGCGCCACCCCCACCGACTTCTTCGCCGCCATCCGCAGCGGCGACGTGCTGCTCCACCACCCGTACGACTCCTTCTCCACGAGCGTGCAGCAGTTCCTCGCCCAGGCGGCGGCCGATCCGCAGGTCCTCGCGATCAAGCAGACGCTCTACCGCACGTCCGGGGACTCCCCGATCGTCGACGCCCTCATCGACGCGGCAGAGGCGGGCAAGCAGGTGCTCGCGATCGTGGAGATCAAGGCGCGCTTCGACGAGCAGGCGAACATCTCCTGGGGCCGCAAGCTCGAGGAGGCCGGGGTCCACGTGGTCTACGGCCTCGTGGGCCTCAAGACGCACTGCAAACTCTCGCTGGTGGTGCGGACCGAGCCGGACGGCCTGCGCCGGTACTGCCACGTGGGCACCGGGAACTACCACCCGAAGACGGCGCGCCTGTACGAGGACCTGGGCGTGCTCACCTGCGACCCCGAGGTGGCGCAGGACATGACCCGGCTGTTCAACCAGTTGTCCGGCTACGCCCCGCGGAGCCGGTACCGCCGGCTCCTGGTGGCCCCGCAGGCCATCCGCCCGGGCCTGATCGCCCGCATCGAGCGCGAGATCGAGAACCACCGGGCCGGTCTGCCGGCCTGGGTGAAGATCAAGGTCAACTCGATCGTGGACGAAGCCACGATCGATGCCATGTACCGGGCGTCGCAGGCCGGCGTGCCGGTGGATCTCGTGGTGCGCGGGATCTGCGCCGTGCGTGCGGGCGTTCCCGGCCTCAGCGAGAACATCCGCGTCCGCTCGATCCTCGGCCGGTTCCTCGAGCACGCGCGAGTCTTTGCGTTCGCCAACGCCACGGGCGAGACGCCCGAGGTGTTCATCGGCAGCGCCGACCTCATGCACCGCAACCTGGACCGTCGCGTGGAGGTGCTCGTGCGGATCACCCGGCCGGACCACATCGGCGAACTCGTGGACCTGCTCGAGTTCTCCGCCGCGGAGACCACGTCCTCCTGGCACCTCGGCCCGGACGGCGTGTGGACCAGGCACAGCGTGGGCCCCGACGGCGAGCCGCTGGCCGACCTCCAGGAGACGATGATGGCGGCGGCGCGGCGACGGGTGGCGGCGTCGCGGTGACGATCGTCGCCCTGGGGCCACCCGCCGCGAGCGCCCTGCGGCCGGCGATCGACGCCGCGGGCGCCGTCGTCTGGCGCGTGCGCAAGGGTCGGCTGCAGGTGCTCCTGATCCACCGGCCCCGATACGACGACTGGTCCTGGCCCAAGGGCAAGTTGGAGGCGGGGGAGTCGTCTCCCGACTGTGCCGTGCGTGAGGTCGCGGAGGAGACGGGGGAGCAGGTGATCCTCGGCGCTCGCCTGCCGGGCCTCTCCTACACGATGACCAACGGCGTCGACAAGGTGGTGGACTACTGGGCCGCCCAGGTCGCCGCACCGCGCTCGGCCGCGCTGCGGGCCCGCACCGCGTACCCCCTGTGCTCCAGGTCCGAGGTGGACGACACAGTCTGGCTCGACGTCGAAGCGGCCGATCAGCGGCTCACCCGGGTCCAGGACCGGGTGCCGCTGCACGCCCTGGTGGACTTCTACGAGACGGACCGGTTGCGGACCTGGGCCGTGGTGATCGCCCGGCACGGCCGGGCCACCAAGCGCGCCGCGTGGAAGGGGTCGGAGGCGAGCCGCCCCTTGACCAAGGGCGGGCTGCTCGACGCCGCGGCACTGGTCCCGGTGCTCGGCGCGTTCGGGGTGGGCGCCGTCGTCTCCAGTCCGTGGGCGCGGTGCGAGAGGACCGTGCACCCGTACGCGAAGAAGGCCAAGCTGCCCATCCACGTGGAGCAGGCCCTCACCGAGTCCTCGCACGCCAAGCGTCCCCAGCCGGTGCACCAGGTGGCGGCCGAGTGGCTGCGATCCGGGCGCAGCACGGTGGTCTGCACGCACCGGCCCGTGCTCCCGACCGTGCTGCGCGCCGTCGCCGAGGTCACGCCCATCCGGCTCGCGCGCGCCCTGCCCGTCAAGGACCCGTACCTCAAGCCCGGTGCGGCGCTCGTGGTCCACATGGCTCAGCGTCCCGCGCACGAGCCGCGCGCCGTCGCGATCGAGACGTGGCACCCGCGGCTGGCGGTGGAGGAGTAGCGCGTCTTCGCAACCCTCCGCGCCGAGGGTGACCTGGATCACACCTCGCCGCGATCCAATCGTTGTCGCTCGTTCACCGTCCGTTCACCCTCGCGGGAGTGATCGGACACTGACCCTCCCTACCGTCGATCACGAGCGTGGGAATCCACGCCACCACAGACATCGACAGGATGGGATGACCATGAAGCGAGCAGTTACCCGGCCGATGGCCGGCGTCGCGGTGCTCGGCGCGATCACCCTCACGCTCGCCGCGTGCGGCGGCTCGGGCGACAGCGGCAGCGGTTCCACGAGCGGCACCTCGGACCTGAGCGGCTCCCTCGCTGGCGCCGGGGCCACGTCTCAGGAGTCCGCGATGGAGGGCTGGATCGCCGGCTTCAACGACACCAACCCCGACGTGATCGTGAGCTACGACGCCGTCGGCTCCGGCGGCGGTCGCGAGCAGTTCATCTCGGGCGCGGTTCAGTTCGCCGGCTCGGACGCCGCGCTGAGCGCCGAGGAACTCACCTCCGCGCAGGACCGCTGCTCCGGTGACGTCGCCGAGTTGCCGCTGTACATCAGCCCGATCGCCGTGATCTACAACCTCCCCGGCGTGGACGTGCCGCACGTGCAGCTCTCGGCCGAGACGGTCGCCAAGATGTTCAGCGGCGCGATCACCAACTGGAACGACCCGGCGATCGCCGCGGAGAACCCGGGCGCGACCTTCCCCGACCTCGCGGTGACCCCGGTGCACCGCTCGGACGACTCGGGCACCACGAAGAACTTCACCGACTACCTCGCGAAGGCCTCCAACGGCGCCTGGGCCTACGAGGCCGACGGCGAGTGGCCGATCAGCGGTGGACAGTCGGGCCAGGGCACCCAGGGCCTCGTGGACATCGTCACCGCGGCGGAGGGCGCCATCGGCTACGCCGATGCCTCCCGCGCCGGTGAGCTCGGGACCGCTGCGCTGAAGGTGGGCGAGGAGTACGTCCCGTACTCCGCCGAGGCGGCGGCCGCCGTCGTCGACGCCTCCCCGGCCGCCGAGGGTGCCAACGAAACCCAGCTGACCATCGCGATCGACCGGACCACCACCGCGGCGGGCGCCTACCCGCTGGTCCTCGTCTCGTACTCGCTCGCCTGCGTGACGTACGACGACGCAGCCGACGCCGCCAACGTCAAGGCGTTCCTCACCTACGTGGCGAGCGAGGACGGCCAGGCCCGCGCGGCCGAGCCGGACGTCGCCGGCTCCGCTCCGATCTCGGCCGACCTCCGCGCGAAGGTCCAGGCGGTCATCGACCAGATCAGCGCGGCCTGACGCCGGCGCGCTGGTTGGGCCCCCGTGTCCGACCACCAGACACCGATCACCCCTCGAGACACGAAAGTGACTGTGGCACGTGACCTCACCAGCGCGTGAAGCCGAACGGGCGCCGGCGGCGCCCCCCGTGACCAGCACGGGTGGGCGTCGCCGGCGCTCCGGCCGCACCTTCTACGGGATCTCCCTCGGCGCGGGGATAGGCATCCTCGTCACCCTGGCGGCGGTGGCGACCTTCCTCCTCGTCGAGGCGTGGCCGGCGATCGTCGCCACGCCCGAGGAGTTGCAGTCGATCGGCTGGTTCAAAGCCGATTCCCTGCTCGCCTACACCGGTCCGCTCGTCTTCGGCACGATCCTCGTGTCGATCCTGGCGCTGCTCTTCGCCGTCCCCGTGGCGGTGGGCATCGCCCTGTTCATCTCGCACTACGCCCCACGCCGCCTGGCGCAGGGGCTGGGGTACGTCGTCGACCTCCTCGCGGCGATCCCGAGCGTGATCTACGGCCTCTGGGGCGCCTTGTGGCTCCAGCCGCTCCTGGACCCGTTCTTCCAGTGGCTGACCAGCGCCCTCGGGTTCATCCCGATCTTCGCCGGGTACCAGCCGCCGGCCCGGAACATCCTCGCCGCGGCCGTGGTGCTCGCGGTGATGATCCTGCCGATCGTGACCGCGGTGTCTCGCGAGGTGTTCCTCCAGACGCCGCGCCTGCACGAGGAGGCCGCCCTGGCCCTGGGCGCCACCCGCTGGGAGATGGTCCGGATGGCGGTCCTGCCGTTCGGGCGCTCCGGGGTGGTCTCGGCGGCCATGCTCGGCCTGGGCCGCGCGCTCGGCGAGACCATGGCCGTGCTCATGATCCTCTCGCCCGGATTCCTCTTCTCGTTCTTCCTCCTCCAGCCCGGCCAGCACCAGACGATCGCCGCGAACATCGCCTCGAAGTTCCCCGAGGCCAGCGGCCTGGCCGTCAACGTGCTCATCGCCACCGGTCTGGTTCTCTTCGCGATCACCCTCGCGGTCAACATGCTGGCGCGCTGGATCGTGGCGCGTCGCAAGGACTTCTCGGGAGCCAACTGATGACCACGACGACGGCGGAGCGCGGCCTCTCGCTGCACAGCCGCCGCAGCCTGCCTCGCTGGTTCCCATGGGCGACCCTCGTCGGGGCGCTCGCGGTCGCGGCGGGCGTGCTCACCCTCACCGGCAGCGTCGGCGTGGTCGGCGTCGCGCTGCTCGGCGCGGTCCTGTACGCCGTCGCGACCCTCGCCGTCTCCTGGGGCGTCGAGGGGCGCCGCGCCGCGACCAACCGGCTGGCGACCACCCTGGTGACCGGGGCGTTCGTCCTGGCGATGGTGCCGCTCGTCTCGCTCGTCTGGACCGTTCTGGTCAACGGCCTGAGCTGGATCTCGTGGGACTTCCTCACCACGGACATGACGGGCATCTACGGCGACAGCACCGAGGGCGGCGTCTACCACGCCGTGATCGGGACGCTCCTCATCACGCTGTGGGCGTCGATCATCTCGGTGCCGATCGGCGTCATGACCGCCGTCTACCTGGTGGAGTACGGGCGCGGCGCGCTCGCCCGCGGCATCACGTTCTTCGTGGACGTCATGACGGGCATCCCCTCGATCGTCGCCGGTCTGTTCGCGTTCTCCCTCTTCACCCTGATCTTCGGGCCGGCGTACCGGGCCGGGATCATGGGCGCCGTCGCGCTGGCGCTCCTCATGACGCCGGTCGTGGTGCGCTCGGTCGAGGAGATGCTGCGCCTGGTGCCGAACGAGTTGCGCGAGGCGGCGCTCGCCCTGGGCGTGCCCAAGTGGCTGGTCATCGTCAAGGTGGTGCTGAGGACGGCGATCGCCGGCATCGTCACCGGCGTCATGCTCGCCATCGCGCGCGTGATCGGCGAGACCGCGCCGCTGCTGATCACGGTGGGCTATATCGCCCAGGTGAACACGGACGTCTGGGACGGCCGGATGACGACCCTGCCCGTCTACGCCTACCGCGAGTACTCCCAGGGCGGCGTCGGCATCCAGCGGGCGTGGGCCGCCGCGCTCGTGCTCATCGTCATCGTGATGGTGCTCAACCTCATCGCGCGGCTCGTCAGCCGCATCTTCGCCCCGAAGGCTGCCCGCTAGGGCCCGTCCCCGCCGTTTGCGCTCGCGCCGAGCGAGCACCGGCACATGTGAGGAAACCAGTGTCCAAGCGCATCGAGGTCAACGACCTGAACGTCTACTACGGCGACTTCCGCGCCGTGGCCGACGTCTCGCTGACCATGGAGCCGAAGTCGGTCACCGCGTTCATCGGGCCGTCCGGCTGTGGGAAGTCGACGTTCCTGCGGACCCTCAACCGGATGCACGAGGTGATCCCCGGGGGTCGCGTCGAGGGCAAGGTGGTCATGGACGGCGTGGACCTCTATGCCCCGGACGTGGACCCGGTGGAGGTCCGCGGTCAGGTGGGCATGGTATTCCAGCGCCCCAACCCGTTCCCGACCATGAGCATCGCCGAGAACGTCCTGGCCGGGATCCGGCTGAACAACCGGCGGATCGCCAAGTCGGACGCCGCCGCCATCGTGGAGGAGTCCCTGCGCGGGGCGAACCTGTGGAACGAGGTCAAGGACCGGCTCGACCGGCCGGGTTCGTCGCTCTCGGGCGGCCAGCAGCAGCGCCTCTGCATCGCGCGCGCGATCGCGGTCAAGCCGCAGGTGGTGCTCATGGACGAGCCGTGCTCGGCGCTCGACCCCATCTCCACGCTCGCGATCGAGGACCTCATCGAGGAGCTCAAGAACGACTACACGATCGTGATCGTCACCCACAACATGCAGCAGGCGGCCCGCGTGAGCGACCGCACGGCCTTCTTCAACATCGAGGGCGCGGGCAAGCCGGGCCGGCTCGTGGAGGTGGGCGACACCTCCATGATGTTCTCCGCCCCGTCCCAGAAGGCGACCGAGGACTACATCTCCGGCCGCTTCGGCTGATCGGCGATCACGACGCCGAACGCGACGGCGGGCGCTGCGGGAAGACCGCGGCGTCCGTCGTCGTCGTCTCCTGCGGCGAGCGCCGGCTCAGCGGGCGGCGCCGCGCAGGGTGCCCGTCACGTCCTCGGGCGCCACGAGAACGCAGAGGATTTCCCGGTCGCCGTCCGAGTTCCACGTGTCCTCGGACGGCAGGAGCGGGTAGGCGTCCAGCTCGGAGTCGAGGTAGGAGACGCCGACGAACTCCTCGAAGCGCGGGAGGCAGTAGTCGTCCGCGGCCGCGCGGAGCGCCTCGATGCCGGGGTAGGGGCCATCGGGCATCTCGGTCGAGGCGAAGACCTCGGCGTCGTGCGGCTCGGAGCAGTCGATCGCCACGTCGACCGGAGGTGCCGCGCTCAGGTCGGCGGCGCGGAGGCAGTCGCCCACCTCCAGGTCGAGGACGCTCCCGCTGCCGCACGCGGTCAGGAGCGTCCCGGTCGGCGCGGCGACGACGACGGCGAACGCGAGGCTGGCGAGGCGCCGTCGACCCATCTGCCGCTTCCCTTCTGACGGACCACCGGGGTGCCGACGCTACCGGACCGGGCGCCGTCGTCCGCCGCAGCGAGCCGGCGTCAGCCGAGGAACGGGTGGATGATCAGGTAGATCACGGCGGCGACGAGCGCCGACGCCGGGAGCGTGAAGAGCCAGGCCCACGCGATGTTGGCCGCCATGCCCCAGCGCACTGCCGAGATGCGCCGGGTAGCGCCCACGCCCATGATCGCCGAGGTGATCGTCTGGGTGGTGGAGATGGGGGCGGCGAAGACGAACGCCGTGGTGTAGAGGATGCCGGAGGCCACGCTCTCGGCGACGAAGCCGCGGGCCGGGTCCAGTTCGATGACCTTGCGGCCGAGTGTGCGCATGATGCGCCAGCCGCCCGAGTACGTGCCGAGGGAGATGGCTGTGGCGGCCGAGAGCTTCACCCACAGCGGGATGTCGGTGCCCTCGTGCAGCCCGGCCGCCACGAGCACCAGGACGATCACACCCATCGTCTTCTGGGCGTCCTGGAGGCCGTGGCCCAGCGCCATGGCCGCGGCCGAGACCGTCTGGGACATCCGGAACCGGCGGTAGGTGCTCGCGGGCCGGGCGTTCCGGACGAGCCAGAGGACGGCGACCATGAGCAGGAACGCGAGCGTGAACCCGACGATCGGCGAGATCACCATCGGGATGACGACCTTGTCGAGGATCACGTTCCAGTGGACCGTGGTCGCGGAGGCCAGGCCGGCACCCGTGAGCCCGCCGATGAGGGCGTGCGAGGAGGACGACGGCAGGCCCTTCCACCACGTGAACAGGTTCCACGAGATCGCGCCCATGAGGCCCGCGAAGATCACCACGATGCCGGCCACGCCCTCCGGTGGCGTGATGATGCCGCTGCCGATGGTGGTGGCCACGCTCGTGCCGAGCAGGGCCCCGACCAGGTTCATGACCGCCGCCATGATGAGGGCGGCGCGCGGGGTCAGGGCGCGCGTGGAGACCGACGTCGCGATGGCGTTGGCGGCGTCGTGGAAGCCGTTGGTGTAGTCGAAGGCCAGGGCGATCCCGATGACGATGATCGCGAGGACGACGATGTCCACCGGGCTCAGGACTCCTTGAGCGCGACGGTCTCGACCGTGTTCGCGACCTTCTCGAAGGCGTCCGCGGCCTTCTCGAGGGTGTCCACGATCTCCTTGAGCTTCATGACGAGGATCGCGTCCTGGGCATCCGCGTACAACTCGGCGACCAGTCGTCGGTGGGTGCGGTCGGCGTGGTTCTCCAGGCGGTTGACCTCCACCCAGTACTCGCTGAGGTCGCCCAGCGAGCGCAGGCGCGGCATGGCCTCTGCGGTCAGTTCCGCGGCGCGCTGGAGCACGCTGATCTGGTCCCCCACGCCGGCGGGGAGGTGCTCGATCTCGTAGAGCGCGATGAGATCCGCCGCCTCCTCCATGTAGTCCATGCAGTCGTCGAGCGAGGAGGCCAGCACGTAGATGTCGTCGCGGTCGAACGGCGTGACGAAGGTCTTGTTCAGCTGCTGCATGATCGCGTGGGTGGCCTCGTCCGCGGAGTGCTCCATCTCCTTCATCCGCTCCGCGTGAAGGCGCCGCGCCACGACGTCGGCTCCCAGCACCTGGGCCAACTCGTTCGCGCCCACCACGAGTTCCTTCGCCAGCAGCGCCAGCAGATCGAAGAAGGTCGAGCCGCTGGGGGTCATACGGAAGCGCACGAGTGTCTCCGAGGTGAACGAGGGATTGCGACAAGGCTACGGGCCCGCCCGCGCCTAGTGTGCACCCAAAGACCCGCTCGACCGGCAGGACTTCGCGTGAGCCGCACCACGCCGTTGTCTGGCGACAGCGTGGCGACCGAAGGAACGACGACGCCGGGCCGCAGAGCGCCTGTCGGCGCGAAGGCCGCTCGTGGCGGCAGATGATGGAGCCCGGGGCTACCGCGGCCCGGCGTCGTGCGCCACTGTAACCCCCGCGAGGCGAGGTGTCAGCAGCCGCTTCACGTCCGCCGTCGGCTACTGCTCGAGCGCCGAGGCATCCCGGCCCCAGCGCTCCTTCTGGGGCTCGAAGCGGTACCCGACGTTGCGGACGGTCCCGATCAAGGCCTCGTGCTCGGTGCCGAGCTTCGCCCGAAGGCGCCGCACGTGGACGTCCACGGTGCGGGTTCCGCCGTAGTAGTCGTAGCCCCAGACCTCTTGGAGGAGCTGCGCCCGGGTGAACACGCGGCCCGGGTGCTGCACCAGGTGCTTGAGGAGCTCGAACTCCTTGTACGTGAGATCGAGCGTGCGACCGCGGAGGCGGACCGAGTAGCCGCCCGCGTCGATGACCAGGTCACCGGATTCGATCTCGTCCGGAGTCTCCTCGAAGCGGCTCTGCTTGCTGCGCTCCGCGAGGAGCCGGAGGCGGGCCTCGACCTCGGCGGGGCCTGCGGAGTCGAGGATGAGGTCGTCCACACCCCACTCGCCCGTGACTGCCGCGAGGCCGCCCTCGGTGAGGATCAGCAGGAGCGGCACCTCCAGGCCGGTCGCGCGGACCAGTCGGCAGGTGGTGCGGGCGGCGACCAGGTCGCGACGGCCGTCCATCACGATGACGTCGACGTCGTGGGCGTCCACGAGCGCGGAGGCCTCCATCGGGACCACGCGCACGCGGTGCGCGAGCAGGCCCAACGCCGGTAGTGCCTCCTGGGAGCCGCCGGGCGCGGCGGTGAGGAGCAGCAGATCGACCACCCGCTCACCTCCCAGCGCCCCCCACAGGCGGCGGACTCCCCGGTAGGGACCGTGCGTCCCGTCCGTCGGCGCCCATTATGGTGCCCCCGGTCTGGAAGAATCGGGCAATGGCCTCCGTCCCGTCAGCCGCGCGTCCGACGGCGGACCCGGCGCCGCACCAGGTCGGCGCCTCACGGCGGGCCCTCGTGGCGGCCGGGCTCGCTCTCGTCCTCGCCGTCGCCACCTCGACGTCGCCTGTGGCGACCGTTGCGGTGGTCACGGTTGCTGTGGTGGCGTTCGGCCTCGGGTGGCCGACGCTGCTCGGTCTCCCGAGCCCGCGGGGCTCGAGTGGCGTGGTCATCGCGACCGGGGTGCTGAGCATCGGCGCCGTGGTGCTGGCCGGCTCTCTGGTCGGGCTGATCGCCGTGATCGCCTTCGGCGTCATCGCCGCGTTCGTGCACGAGATGGGCCGCGGGCAGCGGCGGCCGCTCCTCGTCGAGTCCCTCGCCGGGACGGTGACCGGCGCCGTCGCCGCCGTCTCCGCGTCCGGCTGGGTGGCGATCGGAACCGGCGTGCTCCCCGCGGCCGTGGCGCTCGCGGCGGCCGCCGCCGTCGGGGCCGCCGCCTTGTGCGTCGCCCTCCCGGTGCGCGTCCAGGTCAAGGGAGCGCTCGCGATCGGAGCGAGTGCGGTGGCCGGCGGCCTGGTGGGGGTGCTCGAGCCGACGTTCGGCGCCGTGACGGCGGCGGCGGTGGGCGTCGGGGTCGGCATGGTGACGGCCGCTATCGAGGTGGTGTTCGACCGCTATCCCACGAGCAGCCGCCCGTTCCCGTCGTTCGCGATCGCCGCGCTGCCGGTGGTCGTGGTGGGGATCCCCGTCTACGGCGTGGTGCAGCTCCTGGGGACCTGAGGCCCTCGGCCGGCGTCGTCCCTCGGCGCCGGCTCCGCCGCGCCCGCCCCGCCGCGCGCCGCCCTGCCGTGCCGCCCTGCCGTCCCCCCACCCGCGCCACCGCCCACCCGCGCCGTCGCCCTCGCCGCGTCGAGGTAGTCGCGTCGGCATGAGGTAGT
>JARKOU010000274.1 GCA_029975645.1 Actinomycetales bacterium | reverse complement strand
ACCGCCCGGAGGGCGGCCTCGCGGCGGCGGGTGTCGGGGAAGTGGGCGTTGCCGCCGTCGACCAGGATGTCACCCGGCTCCAGCAGGGGGACGAGGGAGTCGATCGTGGCGTCGGTCGCGGCGCCGGCCTGGACCATCATGATGATCCGGCGGGGCCGCTCCAGGCTGGCGACGAAGTCCTCCAACCGCGTCGCGGGCACGAACGCGCCCTCCGCCCCGTGCGCGGCCATCATCGCGCTCGTGCGGGCCGGGCTGCGGTTGAACACCGCCACGGTGTACCCGCGGCTGGCGAAATTCCGGGCCAGATTGCTCCCCATTACCGCCAAGCCGACAACGCCGACCTGAGCGGTCGCGACGGGGCTGTCGCTGGGGGTGGGGATGGTGTCGGTAGTCATTCCAGTCACTCTTCCTTGGTGCAGTAGCGGGCGGGTTGCGGTAGCAGGGGGATCGTGTGGTGTCGGGGCCGGAAGTGGTGACGCCCCGTGGTCCGGCAGGACCACGGGGCATCACATCGGGGGTGTCGGCCGGTGGTCGTCAGGAACTCGTTACGCCTTGACGAGGGGCTCGAGGGACGTGGTGGCCTCGCGCTCGGCGCGGCGAGCGGCGATCTCACCGACGATCTGCTTGAACACCTTCTCCGTCAGCGGGTAGAAGGCCATGACCAGCAGGGAGATGAGGATGACGCCGCCGGACAGCGCGCCGGCCGCCTGCTGGAGGCCGTCGATCGGGCCGGCGGACTGGGCCACGCCGTCCTTGGCTGCCTGCGAGTTGAATGCGACCCAGCCGAGGGCGTAGGCGCCGAAGGCGCCGCCGAGGGCCTGTCCCATCTTGCGGGTGAAGGAGAACAGCGCGTACGTGGTGCCCTCCGTGCGGATGCCGGTCTTCCACTCGCCGTACTCCACAGTGTCCCCTTCGAGCGCCCACATGAGGGTGTTGACGCCACCCATGCCGATGCCGAGGACGAAGAAGCCGATCACCGCGACCATCGGCGTCTCCCGAGGGGCGAGCGTGAGGATCGCACCGGCGATGACGCCGACGATGCCCAGCGAGATGTAGCCGTTCTTCTTGCCGAACTTGCGGACGATGAGGGGGATGAAGGCGGCGACGAGGAACGTACCGACCGCCTGGGCGACGGCGTTCCACGCGATGTACTGCGGGTCATTGAGGACGTAGATCGCGTAGTAGGGCGCCATCGTCCCGAGAGCGGTGAGGCCGGTGAGGAACATCAGGCTGCCGACGCACAGCCAGAGCAGCGGCTTGTTGTGGGTCAGCGTGCGGAAGCTTTCCTTCATGCTCGGCGCGGCGACGTCGCGGTGCACCCGCTCCTTCACGGTCGCCACCGTGTAGAGGTACAGGGCCATGCCGACCACCACGAAGATCGCCGTGGTGATGAACAGGGACCGCTGCAGGCCGGTCGGGTCGCCGACGAACTTCTTGATCTGCGGCGCCACCACGAAGGACAGCATGAGGATGGTGATGTTCGAGCCGTAGACGCGCCACGTGGCGAGCTTGGCCCGCTCGGTGGGGACCTGGGTCATCGCGGGGGCGATCGAGCCGTAGGGGATGTTGACCAGGCTGTAGAGCGTGCCCATCACGGCGTACGTGATGTATGCGTAGATCAGGCCCTGCGTGGCGCTCATCCCCGGGAAGAAGGTGTTCGCCGAGAAGATCATCATGCTCGAGATCAGGAGCGGCAGCGAGAAGTAGAGGATGAACGGCCGGAACTTGCCCAGCCTGCCCGGCTTCTTGCCGTCGACGGCGCGCCCGACCCCGAGGTCGGCGAGGGCGTCCCAGAACCGGATGAGCAGGAACATCGTGCCCAGCGGGGCTGCCTCGAGGCCGACGACGTTGGTGTAGTAGAGGAGGAGGAACGAACCCGCCATGGAGAAGGCCAGGTTGTTGGCGGCGTCGCCGGCGGCGTAGCCGGAGTACTGCTTCAGGCCGAGCCGCTTGGGCGTGGTCGCCGCGGCTGGCCCTGGTCTCGTCAGGACGGACATGAGTGTGATCTCCTGTGGGTGTCAGGCTCTGGGCCTGGTGGTCGGGTGGTGTCGGCGCCCATTGAGTCAGTGGCTCGTCTCGAGCGGCTACCGGTTGCTCTTTGTTGTCCGATGGGGCTGCTTGCTGGGTGCGACCCCATGGGGCGGGCCGCGATGACGCCTCTATTCCCGCAGTCCGCGCACCCTGATGACAATCGGTTGCCATGTGTTGTCCGGCCGCCCTAGCCTGGCCGTATGACGGACGAGCCCACGCGGCGGCCGGCAGCCCCCACCATCTACGACGTCGCACGCGAGGCCGGTGTTGCGCCGTCGACCGTCTCGCGCACCTTCGCGAGGCCCGGGCGCGTCAACGCGGACACCGCGGCCCACATCCGGGAGGTGGCCGCCCGGCTCGGCTACCGCGCCAACCCCCTGGCGCGGGCGCTCTCGACCTCCAGGACCAAGATGCTCGCGGTGATGGTCTCGGACGTGACGAATCCCTTCTACTCCGAGTTGATCCGGGGAGCGCAGATCGCGGCGTCGGAGGCGGATTACACGGTGCTCCTCGCCGATGCGCGCGAGTCGGACCAGGTGGAGAGGGAGTCGCTCGAGCGGGTGCTACCCGCCGTCGAGGGCATCGTGATCGGCAGTTCGCGGATGTCCGACTCCACGCTGCGGGTGATCGCCAAGCAGAAGCCGATGGTGGTGCTCAACCGCGACCTCATGGGTGTGCCGAGCGTGGTGACGGACAACCCGCGGGGGATGCGCCGCGCGGCCGAGCACCTGGGGGAGCTGGGTCACGAGGCCATCACGTACGTGGCCGGTCCGGAGGCCTCCTGGGCGGATGGGATGCGGTGGCGAGCCCTGCGCGAGGCCGGCCACGAGTTGGCCCTGAGCACGCGCCGGATAGGGCCGTTCGCGCCGACCACGGAGGGTGGCGCCGAGGCCGGCGCGCAGATGCTGGACGGCCCGCCGACGGCGGTCATCGCCTACAACGACCTCATGGCGATCGGGCTTCTGCGGTTCCTCGTGGCGCACGGGGTGCGCGTCCCGGAGGACGTGAGCCTGATCGGGTTCGACGACATCATGGCCGCCCGCCTGGTCACACCTCCGCTGACCACGGTCGCGGCACCGGTGCGGGCGATGGGGATCACGGCGGTGCGCAACCTCGTGGCGCTCATCAACGGCGCACACGCCCGCGCAGCCGAGGCGTTCGTCCTCCCCACCCGCCTGGTGGTTCGCGGTTCCACAGCGCGCCGGCGCCGTTGAGCGGAACCGTCTGGTGCGCTGAGCGACCGGCGGCGCCCGATGGCCTCACCGCAGCCGGAAGAGCACCTCGCCCGCGTTGGGGACCACGAGGGTCTCGGGGTCGGCCTCGTACGCGGCCAGGTCGAAGTCCTCCGGGGCGATGTAGCCGAGGTTCGCCCCGCGCACCTTCTCCTCGGGGATTGCCGTGACCAGAGTGACGTCCACGCGGCACTTCTCGCCCTCGACCTCGTCGTAGGTGCCGGCGCCGCGCAGGTGCGTGCTGTGCGCGAGCACGCCCCAGTGCACGCCGGAGAACCGGTCCCACTGCTTCACGAAGTAGTCGCGGCAGTGGTAGCCGATCTCGTAGATCTCGTGGTGGGTGAACGAGATCTCCGCGATGTGGGGTGCGTAGAGGATGACCTCGCCTCCGTCGGCGACCACCGGTTCGAGCTTGTAGAAGCCCTTGGCCGCGGTCCAGATCTCCGGGTACTTCTCCGGGATGATCGAGACGACGCGCTTGACGGGGGCGTCCAGGTAGCGGACGTGCGTCTCAGCAGTGACCTCGGCCGCCGACGCCCAGGCGGTCTCCGTGGTGCCGAACGTCACGGCGTGCAAGGAGGAGGAGCCCGCCTGCGGCACGATGCACAGCGCGAGCTTCTCGCTCGGGATCAGGTCCGATGCCTCGTTGATGAGGGCCCGGACGGGCGTGATGCCGCGCGTGCCGATGATCTGCGCGCTCGTGATCAGTGCACCGACCCAGTGCGTGAGGTCGATGATGTCCTGACCGGCGACGCCCGGGAAGAAGTACTTGTTGCCGCCCGACATGCCCACCACCTCGTGGGGGAGGACCGGGCCGATCACGAGGGCGACGTCGTTCTCGACGACGGCGCGGTTGAGGTCCACCTCGGCCGGCACGGCGAGCCGTCCCTCGGTCAGTTCCTTGACCCGCTCGGCGCTGATCGTGCCCAGCGAGGCGAACGTCTCCGGCTCCCACCACTCGTGCTGGAGAACCCTCAGGCCTGGGTAGGTGGCCTCGAGTCCGCGTTCCTCGTAGCCCATCCAGTGTGCGAGTTCCGACTCGCTCATCGCGGCGTGGGTACCCAGGGCGATGAGCGCTGTCAGGGTGCTCACGCGGCCGATGAGGGCTTCGTGCACACAGGAGAGGAGCATCGGCAGGGGAGTGCTGCGGGTCGCGTCCGGAAGGAGCAGGCACACGCTCTTGCCGTCGAGATCGGTGTTGCCGAGGGACTCGAGGATGAAGGCTCGCACCTCCTCGGTGGTGAGAACCTGGTCGGGTCCTCCGATCCGGGAGGCGGCACGGGCCAGCGCGGTGACGTCGTCGAGAGTCGCGGTCATGCCGCCACCTTGCCCCCGCCGGGCCGCATCCGGCAAGGGATCGCGGCAACTGATGGCAAGCGATTGCCGCCCCCCGATGGCCCCCCGACGATGAACGCCATGACCCCGCTGACCCTTCACCCCGACCGTCTGCTGCCGGCCGATCCCGCCGTGCGTCCGATCGCACGGCAGCTGTACGACGCCGTGCGCGACCTTCCGATCATCTCCCCCCACGGGCACGTGCCGCCCCAGTGGCTTGCCGACGACGTCCCGTTCGAGGACCCCACCTCGCTCCTCATCACCCCCGACCACTACGTGAACCGGATGATGCACGCCCACGGCGTCTCGCTCGCCGACCTCGGGGTGGGGCAGGCGGAGTTCTCGCCGGAGCAGAAGCGCAACGCGTTCCGTCTGCTGTGCACGCACTGGAAGGCGTACCGCGGCACGCCCGTGAAGTTCTGGTTCGAGTCCGAGCTCGTCGACATCTTCGGGATCGACGTCGTGCCCTCAGCGGAGACGGCCGACGAGATCTACGACGCGATCGCCGAGAAGATCGCGACCCCGGAGTTCCTGCCGCGGGCGCTGTACCGGACGTTCCCGATCGAGTTCATCGCCACGACCGACGACCCGTGCGACGACCTGCGCCACCACATCAAGCTGGCCGGCGACCCGACGTGGGACGGCAAGGTCGCCCCGACCTTCCGCCCGGACAAGTACCTGGAGCCCGCCACGCCTGCCTGGAACGGCCTGGTCGACACGCTCGCCGAGGTCTCGGGGATCGACACCGGCACCTACGCCGGCTGGGTGGCCGCGATGGAGAACCGGCGCGCCTTCTTCAAGGCCAACGGCGCGGTCTCCACCGATCACTCCCATCGTGATGCGCGCGTCGAGCCGATCAGCGACGCCGAGGCCGAGCGCCTGTACGCCCTCGCCCGCTCCGGGAAGATCACGGTCGAGGACGGGCACACCCTCCGCCGGAACTTCATGTTCCAGCAGGCCAGGATGGCCTCCGAGGACGGCCTGGTGATGACGCTGCACCCGGCGGTCTACCGCAACCATCACGCGCCGTCGTTCGAGCGGTACGGCGCGGACGTGGGCGGGGACATCCCGATGGCGGTGGAGTTCACCAACGCCGTCCAGCCCATGCTCTCGGCGTTCGGGACGAACCCGAACTTCCAGGTCATCTTCTTCACGATCGACGAGACCGTGTACTCGCGCGAGCTCGCCCCGCTGGCCGGCTTCTACCCGTCGGTGTACGTGGGCGCCCCCTGGTGGTTCATCGACTCGCCGGAGGCCATGACCCGGTACCGCAGCGCGGTCACCGAGACCGCGGGCTTCTCCCGGACCTCGGGGTTCATCGACGACACCCGGGCGTACCTGTCGATCCCCGCCCGCCACGACACCAACCGCCGGATGGACTCGGGCTTCCTCGCGAAGCTCGTGGCCGACCACCGCCTGACGATGGACGAGGCCCTCGACACGGCCTACGACCTGGTCGTCACCAACCCCAGGAAGGCCTTCAAGCTGTGAGCGACACCACCACACCCGCCCCCCGGCTCTCCCGTGCCGCCGGCCACGGCCGGCCGGCCGCACCCGTGCGGATCGTGCACGTGGGCCTCGGCAACTTCTTCCGCGCCCACCAGGCCTGGTACACGGACAAGGCTCCTGACGCCGCGGACTGGGGGATCGCCGCTTTCACCGGCCGCTCGCCCGCGATGGCGAACGCGCTGAACCCGCAGGACGGCCTCTACACCCTCATCACCCGGGGCGCGACGGACTCCTTCGACGTCATCTCGAGCATCTCCGCCGTGCACGCGGCGTCCGACCACGAGGCGTGGCTCGGCTACTGGTCCTCCCCGGACCTCGCCGTCGTCACCCTGACGGTGACGGAGGCGGGCTACATGCGCGCTCCCGACGGCGCCCTCGACCGCTCTCGCGAGGACGTCCAGGCAGACATCGCCGCGCTCAGGGCCGACCCGCTGGCCGCTGCGGCCACCGCGCCCGGCCGGATCGTCTCCGGCTACCTCGCCCGCCGGGCCGCCGGAGCCGGGGCGATCGCCGTCGTTCCCTGCGACAACCTCCCCGACAACGGCCCGGCACTCGAGCGCGTGGTCGCGGATCTCATCGACGCCGTCGACCCGTCCCTGGCCGACTGGGCCGCGCAGAACGTGGCCTTCGGGACCACCATGGTCGACCGCATCACCCCGGCGACCACGGACGAGCACCGCGCGGCCGTCCTTGCCGCGCTCGGCGTGGTGGACGCCTCTCCGGTGCCCACCGAGCCGTTCAGCGAGTGGGTCATCGCCGGGCAGTTCCCCAAGGGCCGGCCCGCATGGGACGCCGCCGGCGCCACCATCGTGGACGACGTGGTGCCCTTCGAGCAGCGCAAGTTGTGGCTGCTCAACGGCTCGCACTCCCTGCTGGCGTACTCCGGCACGATCCGCGGTCACGAGACCGTGGCCGACGCCATCAACGACCCGGTGAACCGCGCCTGGGTGGAGGAGTGGTGGGACGAGGCGTCCCGCCACCTCACCCTCCCCGAGGCGGACGTCGCGGCGTACCGGCAGGCGCTCCTGTCGCGGTTCGAGAACCCCAACATCCGCCACGTCCTTGCCCAGATCGCCGCGGACGGCTCCCAGAAGATCCCGGTGCGGATCGTCCCGACCCTGCGGGCCGAGCGCGCCGCGGGGCGGGTGCCGGTGGGTGCGACGCGCGCCGTCGCGGCGTGGGTCTGCCACCTGCGCGGCCTCGGAGCCCCGATCAAGGACGCGCGCGCGTCCGAGGTCGCGGCGCTCGGGGAGGGCACCCTCGAGGAGTCGGTGGACAAGGTCCTCGCCTTCCTCGGTGCCGACCTGGCCGCCGACGAGCAGGTGCGGGCCGCCGTCGTCGCGCACGCCGAGGACCTCACTGCGCATGCCGGCGCGGCACGCTCATGACCAGGGCGGTCGATGTCGAGACCTCGCCGGGGGGACCCTCCGGCGAGGTCATGATCGGGCTCGACGTCGGGACCACGGCCACCAAGGTGGTCGCCTTCGGGATCGGCACGGGCCGGCGCCACACCGCGATCCGGGAGTACCCGCTGCTCGCGCCGCAACCGGGCTGGCAGGTCCAGGACCCGGAGGCGATTCGGGTCGCCGTGGTCGAGGCGCTCGCCGAGGCCGTGGCCGCCGTCGACGGCGCGAGCGTGGCCGGCATCGCGGTGAGCACGGCGATGCACGCCGTGATCGGGCTCGACGCCGATCTCTCGCCGCTCACCTCGCTCATCACGTGGGCTGACGCCCGCTCGATCGACGAGGCTCGCGGCCTGCGGGCCTCCGATCTGGCCGCCGAGATCTACCGGACCTCCGGCACGCCGATCCACCCGATGACGCCCCTGACCAAGATCATGTGGTTCAGCCGCCGGGAGCCCGTGCTCACCGCGCGGGTGCGCTGGTGGGCGGGCCTGAAGGACTACGTCCTGGCCGTCCTCACCGGGACGGTGGTCACGGAGCTGTCCTCGGCGTCCGGCACCGCGATGCTCGACCTGGGCTCTCGCGACTGGAACCCTCGAGCGATCGAGTTGGCCGGCATCCGTGCCGACCAGCTGCCACCGGTCCTGCCGACGACGGCGACGCTGGCCCTTTCCCGGGACATCGCCGAGGCCGTGGGCCTGCCCGCCGGCCTGCCCGTGGTGGTGGGCGCGGCGGATGGGCCGCTCGGGAACATCGGCACCGGCGCGATGGCACCCGGCGTCGTGGGGCTCTCGCTCGGGACGAGCGGCGCGGTGCGCATGGTGGTCGACAAGCCCCGGCTGGACCCCGCCGGCCGGCTCTTCTGCTACGCGCTGACCGACACCCAGTGGATCGTCGGCGGTGCGATCAGCACGGGCGGCGTGGCCGTCCGGTGGGGCGGCGACGTGTTCGGCGGCGGCCTGGGCGACGGGTCGCCCCCCGACGCGGAACTGCTCGCCCTGGCCGAGGCCGTTCCGCCCGGCAGCGACGGCCTGCTCATGCTGCCCTACCTCCTCGCCGAACGGGCACCCCTGTGGGACCCCGACCTCGCCGGCGCCTATCTGGGCATCCGCATCGGTCACACGCGCGGACACTTCGTGCGGGCCGCCGTCGAGGGCGTGGCGCTGCAACTGTCCACGATCGTCGAGGCTCTCGACCGCATCGAGCCGGTGCGGTCCGTCCGCGCCACGGGCGGCGTGTTCCGTTCCGTCCTGTGGCGGCGCGTGCTGGCCGGGGCGCTCGGCCGCCCGGTCACGGTCACCGGTGGGGCTGAGGGTTCCGCCCTGGGCGTGGCCGCGCTCGGCCTCCTGGCCCTGGACCGGGTCGACGACCTGGCTTCCGGCGTCGAGGTGCTCGGGCCCCCGCCCGAGGCGCGGCCCGTCGAGGTGCCGGAGGTGGCGAGCCCGTCCGAGGTGGCGCTCTACCGCAGCCTGCGCGCCTCGGTGCCCGGGTTGCTCGCCGCCTACGACGACGTCGCGCGATTGTTCGCCTGACCGACGATTTGCCGCACCTACCCACCCGCACGTCGAACGCGGGGTTGTTCGGGCTTGGATCGATCCAGACCCGAACAACCCCGCGTTCGGCGTACCGCCACGTCGCCTGGCGGGCGCTCGCTCACGCCTGGCACGACGACGCCCCCGCCACGGACCACGTCCGAGGCGGGGGCGCGTGAGGTCGGTCAGAAGCGGGACTCGTACCCCATCGCGACGAGGTTGTCGCGCGAGATGCGCAGCGACTCGAAGGGGTCGCGGCCGTAGGTGTCGTCCTGCTCCACGAGCAGGTACTCCGCCCCGCTGGCCTCGGCCTGCGCGATGATCGCGGGCCAGTCGAGGTTGCCCTCGCCCACCTCGGCGAACTGCACCACGCCCGTGAACGCCGCCATGAAGCCGGCGGCGTCGCCGGCCGCGAGGAGGTCGAGCGCGCTCGGGGGCAGCGTGGCGACCCGGTAGTCCTTGAGGTGGACCAACCGGACCCGGCCGTCGTAGGCGTTCAGCACGGACACGGGGTTCTCGCCGCCGCGCTGGATCCAGTGGACGTCCAATTCGAGGCCGACCTCCGGCGCCGTGTCGGCGATGATGTCGAGCATGTAGCGCCCATTGAATTTCGCGAATTCGATGTGGTGGTTGTGGTAATAGAGGTCGATTCCCTCGTCGGCCAGCCGCCGCGCGTAGTCGTTCGCCTGCTTCGCGAAACCGACCACCGCGTCCAGGGAGCCCATCGCGTCGAACGGCAGCATGCCGATTCGCAGGATCGACGTGTCGAGCGTCCGGGCATCCGCGACGATCTTGGCGTAGTCATCCGCGAGGGACTCGAACGCCAAGCCCGGGGGAGCGGTGAGCATCGCAGACAGGGACGCGATCTCGATGCCCAACTCCTCCTGGGCGCGCTTCATCTCTGCCACGTTCTCGGCGGACATCGAGACCTGCGAGATCTCGATCGCGCGGTAACCGATCTCGCGGACCCGGCGCAGGGTCTCGTAGGTGCCCAGTTCCGCGAATGCACCCTTCACCGTGCTCGCCTGGACTCCGATTCGTGCCATGGTGTTCGTCTCCTCTTGTGTGTGAAAGTCGTTTCGGTGATCAGAGCCGGACGACGTTGCCAGTCGCGGCAGACGCGTAGATCGCCCGCACGAGTTCGACGGCGTTGCGGCCCTCGGTTCCGTCCACGAGCGGTGCCCGCCCCTTCGAGGCTGCGTCGATGAAGTCGAGCAGTTGCCGGCGATGCGCCTCGCCCCAGACGTCGGCCGGGTCGAGGGGACCGGGGGTGTCGTCCGCCGTGCCCTGTTCGACGGCCGAGGTCGCCGCCCGGGTTCCGCCGGTCGCGACCTGGAGCGCGTGCGCGTTCGCCTGCTCGCCGCCGATCGTGGGCCGACCGGCCACGGCGAGCGTCGCCAGGCGGTCACCCTCGACGACGGCGCTCCCCGCGCTCCCGTGCACGGCCAGCCGTGCGGGGAATCCGGGGTAGACGGCGGTCGATGCGACGACGGTGCCGATCGCCCCGTTCGCGAACGTCAACGTGGCAGCTACGACGTCCTCGACCTCGATCCGCTCGTGCGCGGCGGTGCGGGCCTGTGCGTAGACGCTGGTCACCGGGCCGCACGTCCAGCGCAGCAGGTCGAGCGTGTGCACGCCCTGGTTCATCAGGGCACCCCCGCCGTCGAGTTCCCAGGTGCCGCGCCAGTCGCCGGAGTCGTAGTACTCCTGCGAGCGGAACCACGGGACCCGGGCCTCGGCCAGGACCGGGCGACCCAGGTCGCCGTCGTCGACGGCCTTCTTCACCACCTGGGATGCCGGATCGAAGCGGTGCTGGCAGATCACGCCGAGCGTCGCGCCGGAGGTGCGCTGCGCCTCGAGGAGCCGGTCGCACGCCTCGAGCGTGACCTCCATCGGCTTCTCGACGATCACGTGCTTGCCGGCGAGGAGGGCGGGCACCCCCACCGCCGCGTGCAGCCCGCTGGGCGTGCACACGCTGATGGCGTCGATGCTCTGATCGGCGAGGACGTCCTCGAAGGGGCGCGCCGTCAGGCCGAACTCTGCGGCGAGCGCCGCGGCTCGCTCGGGCACGATGTCGCTGCACGCGACCAACTGGGCGTGGCCGGCGAGTTGCTGCAGGGCGCGAGCGTGCGTCGGGGCGATGACCCCGCAGCCCACGATGGCGAACCTCATCGGAGTTCCCTGTCCTCTCGTTCCGTCAGCGGTACGCGATGCCGGCGTCGTCGAGGATCGCGGTGAAGGCCCGCGTGGCCCGGATGAAGTTGTCGGGGCCGGAGAAGCCGCCCAGGTGGTGCGCGACCGCCAGGTGGGGTTCCATCGAGAAGAAGCCGTCGAAGCCGTCGTCGGCCAGGGCCCGGATGGTCTCGGGGAGACGGCCGTCGCCCTCGCCCGCGGGGACCACCTCGCCGGTCGCGAGCACGGCGTCCTTGATCTGGATGTAGTCGGTGTACGGCCGCAGCGCCTCGTACGCCTCGGGGAAGGGGACGACGCCGCACTGGACGTAGTTGGCGGCGTCCCAGGCCAGGCGGAGGGCGGGGGAGTCCACGGTGGTGACGATGTCGAGTACACGCTCGGGCACGTCGCCGAAGATCTCCTTCTCGTTCTCGTGCAGCAGCACCACGCCGCCGGCGAGCGCCTTCTCGGCGAGGGCGGTCATGCGGCGGATGACCTCGTCGCGGTGGTCGGCGGGGTTCTGCTCGGCTGTGAGGAAGAAGGAGAAGACGCGGATGAACGGGGCGCCGAGACGCTGGGCCACCCACACCGCGCGGTCCATCCGGACCAGGTGGGCGTCGAAGTCGTCCTCGATGTTGATCTTGCCGATCGGTGAGCCGATCGAGGAGACCCGGATGCCGTGCTCGGCGAGAATCGTCGCGGCGCTCTCCACCTGCTCGTCCGTCAGGTCGAGGACGTTCACGTCCCACGCGCTGCGGAACTCGATGTAGCGGATGCCGAGGCTGTCCAGCACCTGGCACTGGGTCTCGAGGTCGGGGTCGATCTCGTCAGCGAAGCCGGACAGGGTCCACATCTCGTTCGTTCCTCCGTATCGGGGGAGCCGGCGCACGTCGCGGCCTGCTCGTCGTCGGGCTGGGCTCATCTCGCCGCGCGCCGGTCCCTCGACGGTAGGAAGCCGGTCCACGCACCGGCCAGGGCTTGCCGTCTGTTGCCTGGGCCGACGGCGCACGGTCGGCAGGACGCGGCAACTCCAGGCAACCCGTGGGCGGGCGGGCGGGGCTGCTGCGCTAATGGGACGAATCGACGCGCACGCCGCCCTCACCCACCCGAGCCCGGGACGGGAGGGCGCCGCCCCCGCGGCACCCCCTTACGGACAGGAGACGATCAATGGCGCAGGAGACTCAATCGGCGCAGGTGGACGCGGTCCGCCTCGGCATCATCGGGCTGGGTCAGCAAGGAGGCATGTACGCCCAGTTGATCACCCAGGACATGGTGCCGCACATGGTGATCGGCGCCATCGCGGACATCGACCCGGCCAAGCGCGACCTCGCCGCGCAGACGTACCCGGAGGTGCCCGTCTACGAGGACTACGTCGAGTTGCTCGAGAGCGGCGACGTGGACGCGGTCATCACCACCGTGCCGCACTACCTGCACCCGGAGATGGGCATCGCGGCCCTGAGCCGCGGCATCCACGCCCTCATCGACAAGCCGGCCGGCGTCTACACCAAGCAGGCCAAGGAGCTCATCGACTTCGCCGCCACCAAGCCGGACCTCACCTTCGGGATGATGTTCAACCAGCGGATGAACCCGCTCTACCAGCGGCTCAAGGAGATCGTCGAGTCCGGTGAGATCGGCACCGTGGTGCGCTCCAACTGGATCATCACCACGTGGTGGCGTCCGCAGGGCTACTACGACTCCAGCGACTGGCGCGCCACCTGGGGCGGCGAGGGCGGCGGCGTCCTCGTGAACCAGGCCCCGCACCAGCTGGACCTGTGGCAGTGGATCTGCGGCGTGCCGAAGTCCGTCTACTCGAAGTTGGGGTACGGGGTCTTCCGGGACATCGCCGTGGAGAACGAGGTGACCGCCGTCGTCGACTACGGCAACGGCGCCACCGGCACCTTCGTGACGTGCACCTGGGACATCGCCGGGACGGACCGGTTCGAGATCCTCGGCGACAAGGGCAAGATCGTGGTGGAGAACAGCAAGACCGCCACCATAACGCGCCTGGTCAAGCCCGAGCCGGAACTGAGCGCCGGCATGGACATGGCCGACGTCATGCGCCTGTTCACCGGTCAGGTGGACCTCAACACCCTGTACACGCAGGAGGTCTTCGAGGCGCCGTCGCCGTGGGGTCAGCAGCACGCCGACGTCCTGGAGAACTTCGCCCGCAACGTCATCGACGGCACGCCTCTGGTCGCGCCCGGCGCCGACGGCATCAACGGCGTCCGCCTGGCCAACGCCATCCACCTCTCGGACTGGCTGGGGAGCGAGGTGCCGCTGGACTTCGACGAGGACGAGTACCTGCACCTCCTCAACGACCGCATCCGCGAGGAGGGGAAGTTCCCCCAGCGGGCGGTGTGATCCGCCCGTCTGGCGCCGGCACGCCTATCCGACGACGGCGAGGAGGGCCACGATGACCGGCGTCCTGTCGGGCGTGGCCCTCGTCGCCGTCGTCATCGGCGTGGGGTACCTCCTCGGGCGCACCGGGGTGCTCGGCGCCGGAGCGGACGCCGTCCTCGCGCGTCTTGCCTTCTTCGTCGCCACCCCGGCTCTGCTGTTCACCACCCTGGCCGGCGCCGACCTCTCGGTGGTCTTCTCCACCTCGGCCCTGGTCAGCGTGGTGGTCGCCGCGGTCCTGGCGGCGACGTACGTGCTCGTCGCCCGGGTGTTCTGGCGACGGCCCGCCACCGAGGTGACCGTCGGCGCGCTCTCGGCGAGCTACGTCAACGCCGGCAACCTCGGCATCCCGATCCTCGTGTTCACGGTCGGCAGCGCGGCGCCCGTCGCGCCCGTGCTGCTGTACCAGTTGCTCGTCATGGCGCCGGTCGCCTTCACGGTGCTCGACGTCCTGACCGGGCGGCGCGGCGCCTCCCGGCTCGCAACGGTCCTTCTCCCACTCCGGAACCCGGTGGTCGTGGCGTCCATGGCGGCGTTCGCCGTCGCGCTGGCCGGCCGGGAACTCCCGGCGATCGTCCTCGCGCCGATCGAGATGATCGCCGCCGTCGCGGTGCCCGTGATGCTGCTCGCCTTCGGGATCTCCCTGCGAGGCGCGCCGGTGCCCGGGCGCGGCGAGGTGACCGGAGCCCTGTGGCTCGCCGTCGCGCTCAAGGTCCTGGCCGGGCCGGCGCTCGCCTACGTCCTGGCCCACCTGGTCCTCGGGCTCGAGGGACGGGCGCTGCTCACGCCGATGGTGATCGCCGCCCTCCCGACGGCGCAGAACGTCTTTGTCTACGCCATGCGCTACGGGCGCTCCACCGCGCTGGCCCGGGAATCCGTCCTCGTCAGCACCCTGGCCTCGGTGCCGGTGATCGTGGTCATCGCGTGGCTCATCGGCTGAGGATGGTCCCCTCCAACCCGGCCTCGGCGCAGCTAGCCTGAGGAGGTGACCACCGAGGGGGCCACAAAGCCTCCGACGATCTACGACGTCGCCGAACGCGCGGGGGTATCCGCCTCGACGGTGTCCCGGGCCTTCTCCAGACCGGGCCGTGTCGCCCCGGAGACGTCCGCGCTCATCCGGTCGTGTGCCGTCGAACTGGGATACCGCGAGCAGATGGTCCACTCGGACGAGCAGGTCCGCACCCATGTGGTCGGCCTGCTCGTCGCGGACGCCTCGGGTCTGTTCGACACCGAACTGGTGCACTCGCTCGCGTCATGCGCCTCGATGTCAGACGTCACGGTCGTCACCGTGCTGGTCGGAGCGGATGACGATGGCCGGCGCGAGCGGGAGGCGATCGATCGAGCGCTTCCCGCGGTGGAGGCGGTGATCATGTCCGCACCCCGCATGCCCGACGCGGCGATCCGGGTAATCGCGAGGCAGCGGCCCACGGTGGTCCTCAACCGGACGGTCGCCGACGTCGCGAGCGTGGTTCGGGACGTCCGGGGCGGAATGCGGCTGGCGGTGGCGCACCTGGCGTCACTGGGCCACTCCACCGTCACCTACGTCGCGGGTCCCGCGTCCTCGTGGAGCGACGGCGTGCGGTGGCGTGCCGTCACGGAGGCTGCGCTGGCATGCGGCCTTCGTGCCCAGCGCTTCGGGCCGTTCGCCGCGACCACGACGGCGGGTGTGGCCGCGGCGGACTCGGTCTGCGCGGCGCGCTCGTCGGCGGTGATCGCGTTCAACGACGAACTCGCGATGGGGGTGATCCGCGGACTCGCGGCTCGCCGGGTCCGCGTTCCGAGTGACGTGAGCATCATCGGCGTCGACGACGTCGACCTGGCGAGGTACGTCGCGCCGCCGCTGACCACTGTCGGCTTCTCGATACACGCGATGTGTGACGCGGCGACGACGATCGTCGACGACCTCTTGAGCGGCTCGGCACCCGACGACGTTCGGGCGAGGGTTGTGCCGGCCCGACTGGTCGTCCGAGCGTCGACCGCCCGGCGTCGCTCGCGGCGGGTGTCGTAGGCCAGGCGCGCCTGCGCTACGACGTCGCCGCGTCCGGTCGCGGCAGGACGGTGAGGACCCGCTCCACGTGGTCCCGGAACTCGGCCATGAAGGTGGCGAGGAAGGCCGCCGTGGACTCGTTCCTGACCTCGCCATCCTCGGCGAACACCTCCGGCGTGAAACGGATGTACGCCTCCGGCGCTGTCATCTGGCGCGCGTTGCAGAAACTCAGCACCGCGCGAAGGCTCTGCTGGCCCACGGCCGTGCCGATGTGGCCGATCGAAGCGCCGATGACGGCAGCCGGGATGTGGTCGAACGAGTTGCGTCCCCACGGCCGCGACGCCCAGTCGATCGCATTCTTGAGTGCGCCCGGGATGGACCGGTTGTACTCCGGGGACACGAAGAGCACGGCGTCGGACCCCGCGATCGCGGTCTTGAGGGCCTCGGCCGCCGGCGGGAAGTTGCCGTCGTAGTCCGGGCTATACAGAGGGAGGTCCTTGATCGGGATCTCGACGAAGGTGAGGTCTGCCGGGGCCAACCGGATGAGGGCCTTGGACAGGATCCGATTGATGGAGGTGGACGAGAGGCTTCCAACGAAGTAGCCGATCGTGTAGGTCACGGGCTGCTCTCCTCTTGCGGTGGGCGTTCGACGGGCCGGCCCGGCCACGATAGGTGTCCCGACACTTCGGGGCGCCGGGTTGCCATCGATTGCCCGACGCGCGTTGCCCCCTGCCATGGACTTCCGGCAGCGTCGCTGCCCGGTGTGGGTGCTCCTCGGTGGGCCGGCGGAAAGGGGGGCGGGCAACTGCGCGCAACCGGTTGTCGGGGCCGGTGGCGATGGCGCAGAGTGGGCGCAGGCCCTGACCCTGCCCCGAGGAGGCCGTTGACATGACGATGCTCCAGACTGCTCCGCCACCGCGACCGAGCGGCCTCGCCCCTCTCGCGGGCGTCCCCGCGGGCACGGAAGAGCGGGTGGCCGCCGCCATCGGATCTCCCGAGCGTCTCGGTGTGGCGTTCTCCGGCGGCGTCGACTCCTCCGCCCTGCTCGCGCTCGCCGTCCGGGCACTCGGAGCGGACCGCGTCCTCGCGATCCTCGGTGTCTCGCCGTCCCTGGCCGTGGACGAACGGGCGGCCGCGCACGCCGTCGCCGCCCACATCGGCGTCCCGCTCGTGGAGGTGGCGACCCACGAGGGAGAGAACCCCGCCTACCGCGCCAATGGCCCTGACCGCTGCTTCCACTGCAAGGACGAGCTGTTCACGCGGATCTCCGACGACGTCGCGCTCCGCTTCGGCCTCTCCGCGATCGCCTATGGCGAGAACGCCGACGACGCCGCCCGCCCCGACCGCCCAGGCTCCGAGGCAGCCACGCGCCACGAGGTGCTGCGACCGCTGGCGGCCGCCGGCCTGCACAAGGCGGACGTCCGCGCCGTCGCCCGGGCGCTCGAGCTGCCGTGCGCGGACAAGCCCGCGGCGCCGTGCCTCGCCTCCCGGATCCCGCACTTCCAGGAGGTCACGCCGGAGAAGCTCAGGCAGGTGGACCAGGCGGAGTCGGCCTTGCGGGCCTTGGGGTTCGCGGACTCGCGGGTGCGCCATCACGGCGACGTCGCCCGGATCGAGCTCCCCGGCGCGGATATCGCCCGGGCAGTGGGGCCGGAGATGCGCGAGGACGTACTGCGAGC
Organism: Actinomycetales bacterium; assembly: GCA_029975645.1. Lineage (GTDB taxonomy): Bacteria > Actinomycetota > Actinomycetes > Actinomycetales > JAHECE01 > JAHECE01. Next base: position 20,993 of record JARKOU010000274.1, on the reverse strand, counting down.
GGTGCGCGCGGCCGGGTTCCGGTTCGTGGCCATCGACCTCGCCGGCATCCAGTCCGGCGCCTTCACCCTTCCGCTGGTGACCGTCCGTGGCTGAGCACTGGTCCCCGCCCGCCGAACTCATCGACGTGATCAACCTGGACCACGACCGCGCCAAACGCCGGGGGTACCCGGAGGCCATCTACTGCGAGCACAAGACCCCGGACCAGGTGCGCGTCATCGCCGCCCAGATCGGGCAGGCCGCCCGACTCGGAGTCGGGGCCGGGCGCACCCTCTTCACGCGAGCGGATGACGCCCACGCCCGGGCTGTGCTCGAGGCGCTCCCCGACGCCCGCCACGACCCCGCCGCCCGGCTCGTCGCGTGGCCGCCGGAGCCGCCCCCGCCGTCCGGCGGCCTCGTGGTCGTTGCCGCCGCCGGGACGTCGGACCTGCCGGTCGCTCGGGAGGCCCTGCTCACGGCGACCTACCTCGGCCGTCGGTCCGAGTTGGTGATGGATGTGGGGGTCGCGGGCCTGCATCGCGTTCTGGGTCGGCTCGACCTCCTGCGGGAGGCGAGTGCCGTCGTCGTCGTGGCCGGAATGGACGGGGCGCTGCCGAGCGTGGTGGCCGGACTCGTTCCCGCGCCGGTGGTGGCCGTGCCCACTTCGGTGGGGTACGGCGCGGCCTTCGAGGGCCTCGCGGCGCTGCTCACGATGCTCAACTCGTGCGCGCCCGGCGTGGCCGTGGTCAACATCGACAACGGCTACGGCGGCGGGCACCTCGCTGCGCAGATCGCCGCTCCGCGCTGAGGCTCGCCGTCTAGCGTCCTCGCGACGTACGGACTTCCTCCGCCTGCGCACAGCGGCGTCCGCTTGCACGCATCCGCCTCCACCCCGGCACGACGGCGTCCACCGGCGAGCGGCGCCCGCCCACCCGGGGGGGTGGGCGGGCGCCGTGGTCGCTCCGGTCAGTGATCGCGGATGTTCGACCCGGCTCAGTCCACCTTGGTCCGGAGGGCGTCGACGATCGCGGCGGCGGCGGCGTCGAGCGCGATACGGCTGGTGTTGATGACCAGGTCGTAGCGGTCGGGCAGGCGCGGGTCCCACCCGTAGAGCACGATGGACATGTCCGCGCGGACCTGGTCCTCCTTCTGCTGGCGCGCGGCCGCGCGCTCGGCGGTGATCCCGGCCTCCTCGGCGGCTCGGGCCACCCGGTCCTCCACGGAACCGGTGAGGAGGACGTGGAGGGTGTTCGGGCGCTCGGCCAGCACGACGGCGCCGTTGCGGCCGACGATTACGCCGCCCTCGTCGGCGAACTGCCAGACTCGCCGGTTGTTGTCCATGATCAACTCGTACTTCTGGCGCTGCGTGGTCGCGACTTCGCGGCCGCCGAAGCCGCCGTAGGCGCCGCCCATCACCGAGAAGACCTGGGCGAGCATCGCGCCTTCCTCGGTGGCCGCCTCCGCGCTGCCTTCGATTTGCTCGGAGGAGAAGGCCTGCGCGTGGAACGGCAGGCCGAGGGCCTCTGCGACCTTGCGGCCGACGTATTCGGCCCCGGCTCCGTAGTTCTCGAAGATTGTGACGACGGGCTTGTCCGGTGGTGTTCTGGATGTGGCGGGTCCGGTCATGGCTCTCTCCCTGGTGCTGGTGGTGTGCCGCCGAGTGCCGGCGGCACGCTGCATCTCGTGTATAGCGATCGCGCCGCGCGCCTGGCTTGCAGGTGCCACGAGTTGCCCCGCTGGAGGCGCCCCGTACGGTCGCGTGCGGGGGACGGGGATCCGGGTCCGAAGACGCTCGCCTCGCTGCGCGGCACAGCATGGAGAGGACGTGGCGAGGTGAGGTCAACCGCCGGCCGGGTGCGGCTCGCCTTCCGGCTGGGTGGTCGCCGCCCCGGGCAGTGTGGAGAGGATGCGGAGCAGGACGTCGTCTTGGGCGCGCAGGTGGGCCTGGATCTGCAGCGCCTCGTGAAGGACGGCCTCGGCGTCTCGGTAGGTGTCCTCGGCTCGCTGGTCGGACGCGGCGGCCTGGACGTTCTGGCCGACGATGATGATCGGCAGGAGCACGAGCTGCAGGAACGTCTGTGCGATCCAGGCCACCATGATGAGGCTGTTGTGTGACCGCAGGGCGGCGGGTAGGGATACGAGCGCAAGCAGGGTGAAGAGGTAGGCGCACCACATCGTGCCGACCGCCACCGTGACGAGCACGCCGAAGCGGGCGTTCGCCCGTCCGATCGGCCCCTTTCCCTTGACCCGCTGATCAGCTGTCTTCGCCGGCCCGGACAGCCTCCGGGCAGCGATCCGCGGGTGCGGTTCGTGCTCGAAGAGTGAGGACGGTGAACCGGACCGGCTGCCGCCGGAGACATGGGGTGTGCTCACCAGAGCAGGCTAGGACCGCTCGAGCCGCCGCGGGGAGGCCCCTCTCGAAGGGCCGCAGAACCGGCGTTGTCACTCGCGCCGACGGGTTCCCGCACGCGTCCACCGTGAACTCGCCGGTCTTCGCGGCCGCCGCGACGAGTCCGCTGACCGCTCCTGCTCTGGCTTCAGTCGAGGGACAGGATCAGCCTCCCGAACTGCGAGGCGTGGCCCCCCACCTGGACGAGGTACTGCGCACCGGGCTCCGTCAGAAGGGTCAGTTCAGCTCGAGGGGTGTCCGCATCGTCGGCGCAGGCGAGCTAGTTCAGTGACTGGTCGTATACCCCCCCGACAACGAGTCGAAGTCGCCGCCCGGCGTGGTGAGAGCGATCACCTGAATCCCGCTGGTCGTGTTCCCGGCGGTCGATACTGTCGAGCTCCTGACCGGAGGGGGACTCCTGATGCGCAGCGTGACCTATTCGATGGGCATGTCGCTCGACGGCTTCATCGTTGGCCCGGACGGTCGCTTCGACTGGACGGCGCCCGACGCCGAGGTCTTCCGCTTCTGGATCGACGAGATCCGGGAGGTCGGCGTCCACCTCATGGGACGACGGCTGTACGAGACCATGCTGTACTGGGAGACCGCTGACGAGGACCCCGCGCTCGACGAGGCCGAGGCCGAGTGGACCGCGCTGTGGAAGCCGCTCCCGAAGGTCGTGTTCTCGACCACGCTCTCGGCGGTCCAGGGCAATGCCCGCCTGGCCTCCGGCGACCTCGCTGAGGAGATCGGGCGCCTGCGGGCCGAGCCGGGGGAGGGCGACATCGCGATCGGTGGCGCGACGCTTGCCGCGCAGGCGGCCGCGTTGGGTCTGATCGATGAGTACCGGGCCGTGGTCTACCCGGTGCTGGTGGGCGGTGGCACTCCGTTCTTCCCGCAGCGCGGCCAGAGGGCGGATCTCGAACTCGTCGAGACCCGGACCTTCAGCTCGCGATTCGTCTACCTCCGCTACCGCGTGGCGCGATAGGCCGCCTCGCGTCACGGGGTGCGGGTCAGTAACGGATCGCGTGGTGCGCGAAGTACCAGAACGAGGAGGTGAGCCAGAGGGCGAGGAGGACGGTCGCGAGGGTTCCGCCGAGCCAGGGGAGTGCCCATGCGGGGACACGACGGCTGCGCAGGGTCAGCATCTTGGTGACGAAGACGCCGTAGAAGAGGCATCCGAGGATGCTGTGGGCGACCACGCGCGGGGTGTAGGTGGCGAAGCCGAGGGACCAGGCGCAGTGGAGCGCGACCGGGAGCGTGAGGAGAACGGCTGTGACGCCGGAGGTCCGGTGGGTCAGGCTCACCCACCGCGGGCTCGGTCCGTGCCCGATGCGTTCATACATCCGGGCGGCCGTCAGGACCTGGACTACGGCCAGAGCGAGGGCCGCGGTGGTGAGCCAGGCCTTCATGTCGAGCGCGGCGGGGAAGCCGAGGGTCGTCAGGGTTCTCCCGGTGGGAGCGTGGACCTTGGCGTACGTACCGAGGCTCACTGAGACCGCTGCGCCGACCAGGGCGAACGTGACGAGCGAGCGTGCACCGCGGCCGGGCTGCGGGGCCGATGTCGGTCGGCCCGTGAACCCGCTTTCGGTGGTCATGGTCGTGATGCCCGTCGTCGGTCAGAGCTCGGTGAGCGGCACATCGTGGTCGGCCAGGGCGTCCGGTTGGACCGGGCGGCCGGAGCGGACCAGGTCCGCGATGTCCGCAGTGACGTCCCAGATGTTCACGCTCATTCCGGCCAGGACGCGGTCGTGGTCGAGCCAGAACGCGAGGAACTCTCGGCCTGCGATGTCACCGCGTGTGACGACGCGATCGTAGGAGCCGGGCTCGGCGTGGCCGGTGTACTCCATGCCGAGGTCGTACTGGTCCGTGTAGAAGTACGGGAGCCGGTCGTAGACCGCGTCCTGGCCGAGCATCGCGCGGGCCGCGACCGGGCCTTGGTGCAGGGCGTTCGCCCAGTGCTCCACGCGCAGGTGCCGACCGAGGAGAGGGTGGTAGGCATTGGCGACGTCGCCCGCGGCGTAGATGTCCGGGTCGGAGGTGCGTAGATGCTCATCGACGCGGATGCCGTTGGCGACGTCGAGGCCCGCGCCGTCGGCCAGGGCCGTGTTGGGGGTGATCCCGACTCCCACGACCACGAGGTCGGCGTCGACCACCTCGCCGGTTCCGAGCTCGACCCCACGGACGGACTCCGCGTCTGCGAGGATCCCCTCGACCCGGACCTCGCACCGCAGGTCGACGCCGTGGTCGCGGTGCAGGTCGGCGAAGACCTGGGCCACCCTCGGCCCAAGGACCCGCAGCAGGGGTAGCTGCTCCAGCTCGAGGATGGTCACTGCGAGGCCCGCAGTCCGGGCGGCTGCGGCGACCTCCAGACCGATCCACCCACCGCCGATCACGGCGACCCGACCGGCCCGGGCGAACGAGGCCCGCAATCTGTCGGAGTCGTCCAGGCGGCGCAGGTAGTGGACGCCGGCGCGGTCCGCTCCCGGCACGCTCAGGCGTCGCGGCGACGAGCCGGTCGCCAGAATCAACGCGTCGTACGCGAGTCGCTCGCCGTCGGCCAGGATCACCTCGTGGGCGGAGGCGTGGACCGCCTTCGCCCTGACGTCGAGCCGCAAGTCGATGGCGTTCGTGCCGTACCAGGACGCTGGATGCACGAACACGCTCTCCTGCTCGGCCGTTCCCTGCAGATAGCCCTTGGACAGGGGTGGCCGCTCGTAGGGACGGTGTCGCTCGTCGCCGATGAGCGTCACGCGCCCCTCGAAGCCTTGGTCCCGGAGCGTCTCGGCTGCCTTCGCGCCGGCCAGGCCGGCGCCCACGATCACGATTCCCGACGTCCTCACCATGTCTGTTCGCCCTCCTGCCTGTTGGCGGGGACCTGCAGCCGACTACTCAACGACGATCTCGGCGACCATGCCGGGGTGCATCGTGCAGTGATAGGCGTAGGTGCCGGCGGTGTCGAAGGTCTCGGTGAAGGTCTCGCCCGTGGCGAGGCGGCCGGAGTCGAAGGTGCCGTCGTCGGCCGTCACCGTGTGCGCCGCGGTGTCCTGGTTCGTCCACGTCACCGTGTCCCCGACGGCAACGGTGAGCGTCGCGGGGCTGAAGGCGAAGTCCGTGATGGTGACACCCGTGCCCGACGACGTGCTGACGTCACCCGCCGTACCGCCGTCGGAGGATGACGTGCTCCCGCCGCCGCATGCGGTGAGGGTGCAGGCCAGAATGAGGCTCGCCGTCAGCGCCCAGAAGCGAGATGGTGCCTTCATGGTTCCTCCAGGAGCCGATGCTCGTCGGTCGGCCCGGGCGGGGCGACCGTCATCGGTGATACGGCGCAGCACGGCGCAGGGATTGCCGTCCGCGGGCTCGAATTCCGCGCACGGATCCGCAATCGCGGACGGGCCGCTGGACGTAGAACACGATGTGAGCCTCTTCTCGGGCGCCGATCGGGCGAGCGACGCCGCGCTCGCCGCAGGCCTGGCGGTCAACGACGAGGCTGCGGCGACGGCGTTCGTGCGCCGGTTCCAAGGGCCCGTTTTCGGCCTCGCGGTCTCGATCACGCACGACGCCGGCCTGGCGCAGGACGTCAGCCAAGAGGTGTTCGTCCGGGCGTGGCGCGCAGCCGGAACATACGACCCCCGCCGGGCCTCGGTGCTGACCTGGCTGCTGACCATCACGCGCAACGCCGCAATCGATGCGGTCCGGTCCCGCCGGGCCATACCGGCCGATGGCGCCCTCCTGGAGGAGATGATCACGGCGACGTCGCAGGTGACCGATCCGGCGGACGAGGTTGTGCGCCATTCGCAGAGAGACGCTGCCGTCGCCCGCCTCCGCGCTCTACCCCCCGAGCAGGCGCGCGCGGTGGTGCTGGCAGTGATCGGGGGGAGGACGGCCGCGGAGGTGAGCGCCGTGGAGGGAATCCCGCTGGGGACCGCCAAGACGAGGATCAGGACCGGGCTGCGCCGCGTGCGCGCCGCGATGGAGGCCGACCATGACTGACCGGCACCCCGACGAGGAGGTCCTGCTCGATCTCGCGCTGTCCGACGTCGACGAGCGCCGGCGTGACGACCTCACCCGCCACCTCGCGGAGTGCGCGCTGTGCCGCGCCGAGTACGCCTCGATCGCCGACGCCGTCGACCAGGTACTGGCCGCTGCCCCGCACGTCGACCCACCCGCCGGCTTCTCGCAGTCCGCGCTGACCGCGATGGGCATCATGGAGCGCGCAGGCCCGTTAACCGGATTCCGGCGGCGGTTGGCCCGGGGTGGGCGGCACCGCGTCGCGTTCGCTGTCGCGGCGGCCGTGGCCGTCGGGCTGGTCGTGGGCGCCGCCGGCTCCGTCGCCGTCCTGCAGGACCGGGGCCAGGCCGAAGGGGTGCTCGTCGCTGCCGGCACCCCGCTCCTCACCTCCGAGGGTGCTGCGGTGGGAAGCGTGCAAGAGAGCCGTCACGACGGGCAACCCGTCCTGGTCGTCACGGTGACCGACGGCGAGGCCGGCGCGTCCTACGCCTGCCACCTCGTCCTCGCCGACGGCACCCGCGAGCCGGCAGGATCCTGGGCGCTCGACGACGTCGGCGGCGGGACCTGGGTCATCACGCAGCCCGACGACGCCCAGGTGGTCACGGTGGAGATGGTGACCGACACCGGGGACCCGTGGGCCACGGCGACCGTCTGAGACCTGCGAGGCATCGCGAGATGATCTGGAGATGACCGAGGAGTCCGATCGCCACCAGGACAGCGCTGGAGGGGCCGTTCGGATGCGCTTCCCTGAACTTCCCGTCCGGTCGTTGGCCGGCGACGATGTGGTCCTTCCGCGCGACCTCCCGGCTCCGCTGACGCTGGTGGTCTGCGCCTTCCTGCAGGGGCAGCAGCGACTCGTGGACGAGTGGATCGAATGGGCGGTCGACGCGGGGGTGGCGCCGTCGCCCCTGGGCCTGGACCCGAACGCGACCTCGACCGTGATCGAACTCCCTTTGCTGGGACGTCGCTACCGCCCCGCGCGGGGCTTCATCGACGGCGCAATGGCCGCCGGCATCCGGGTGCCGGTCGTCCTGGCGCGCACCTTCACGGCCTACACCGACGTGGCCGCGTTCTGCCGCGCGACCGGCATCGACACGCAGGCGACGGTCACCGCGATGGTCGTTCGACGGGACGGGATGATGCCTGCTCGCGTGGCCGGGCCACCCGACGCCGCCGGCGGACACGCCATCGCAGGGGCGCTGGGACTGACCCGCTGACGGCCCGCAAGCAGCCCGGCGGTTCGCGGACCGGCGAGCGCGTGCCGCCGAAACCAGGCGGTGGTCAGGCTCCGGGCTTGTAGACCATCAGCACGATGATCACGGCGAAGCTGAGCAGTTCGACGCGAGAGACCACGAAGAGCCGCGAGATGAGTCGCCGTGCTGCCCCCGACGTCGGCCCCTCGGCCTCGAACAGTGCGACCACTCGCTTCGCACGGGGAGCGAGGTAGACGGCGCCGGCGACGGCCGAGACCAGCCAGAGAAGGATCGCGACGAGGATCCACGCCTGGTCGAAGGCCCAGGCCTGGGCCGTCATCACCACACCGGTGAGGAGGAGCACGCTCGCCGCGGGGATGAAGGCCACGTTTCCGAGTGCCTCGACGTGTCGGGCCAGGCGTGGAAGGTCCGTCGGGTCATCGGAGCGTTCGACGCGGATCGCCAGGATCTGGACGGCCACCGCGCCCCCCACCCAGACAGCCGCGCACACGATGTGGAGCAAGACCAGGAATCGGTACACGAGCGCCCCCCTTGTCGCGTGGTCAAAGCGTACGAGCGGCGGTGCGAGATGTCTTGACGTGCAGAACTCCGGACGCCCAGTCTGGACGCCCTGGCAGGCGCCGGTGCCTGCCGAGCGGGGAGTGTTCACGTGTGGCGACGGATCGAGGTCGACGCCCGGATCCGCCTGCCGGTCGAGGTGGTCTTCGATCGTCTCGCTGACCCGACGACCTGGCCAGATTTTGTGCCCGCCGTCGTCATGCGTCGACGACTTGACGAGGGCAGGGTCGCGGTCGGGTCCCGCTGGGCCGCCATCGACCGCGTCTGGCCCTTCTATCTCGCCTTCGTCGACGAACTCCTCGTGCACGAGCCGCATCGTCGCGTGGTGTGGGGCTCCTCGGCGCCCTGGAACTCGAGGGTCGAGTACCGCTGCATGCCCGACGGCGGTGGCACGCGCGTCCACGCCACGTACGAGGGCGACCCCAGTGGGGTGATGAGACTCCCAGGGCTGCTGGTCCCGTCGCGGGTCGCGAGCCAGATCCTCGCGCGCGACTTCGTCCGCCTCGAGCGGCTACTCATCGCGGCGGCATAGGGGCTGCGACCCGGTCGTGGGAGGTCGGGAGACGAGGCTCTACGTCCCCTCGGGCGAGCCCACGCCTCCCTGCTCGAGGCGGGCGGCGAAGAAGTCGAGTGCCTTGCGTGTCTTGGTCTGCTGTTCGCCGCCCACGTCGATTCCCCGCTCCGCGAGGAAGGCCCGCGTCTCGAAGGCCACCTGGAACGCCTCGCCGGGCAGGCACTTGGTCGACAACTCGAAGATCCGGGACCCATCGGGGTAGAGCCAGTACTCCGCGACCACCCTGCGCCCGAGGACCTCGGGCTCGAACTTGAGCTTGAGGACGAAGGTCGGTCCCAGGACGCGCAGGTCATCGAGTTCCAGGTCGGGCGGCGAGTGCTCCGCGAAGAGCGCTCGTTGCTCCTTGGAGAAGAGTCGGCGCAGCGGACCTCCGCGCAGGATCGTTCCGCGCACGTCCTTCGCCACACCGCGAAGGGAGCCCGAGCACACGTAGAGCCCACCCGGCATCGCGTCCAACTCGACGCCGAACGCTGGGGATCTGCGAACAGCCGCGGGCAGCGTCGCGGGATCGAGCGGACGGAGTTTGATCACCGTGTCGTCGCCCTTGCCCTGGACCCGTCGTGCGCGGACGACGACGCCGCGGCGGGACAGCCGCAGGTCCGCGGTATCGAAGAAGTAGACCTGGCGGATCTGCGCCTCGAGGGGGTCGAGGTCGAGTGCCCTGACAACGGTCACCTGCTGATGCTCCGGGACGGTGAACTTCAGCTCGACGCTGTCGACCGCCCGCAGGAGCCCCATGACCCGGCGGACGTCATCTCCCCCCAGGGGCGCTGGCGCAAGGGATCCGGTCACCTCGAGGTACCTCCATCGGCAGGGACCTTCATCGTATGCGCGCCCACGGGCAGCGGGAGGTGCCGCCGCAGGCGCAGGTGCGGGGACCGCGTCACGGTTCGCCGGAGCCGAGCGTGCCGTCGGACGGCCGGCCCGCCAGGCGCACACTCCCCGTCCGTGCACCCCACTCCGAGAGGGTGACCACCGCGAGGGACGACGTCGGCATCCGGACCCAGTCCCCGGTGAGGATCTCGATCAACTCCTCGACCGCGGGGTTGTGCCCGACGACGGCGACGGTCCGTGCGTTCCCGGGCAGCCGGGCAACAAGGTCCGCCAAGGCGTACCCGGAGAAGGTGTAGGCCTCGCGTGCGAGCCGGACGGGCGGCGCGGCGGGCAGTTCCGCCGCGATGAGGTCCCAGGTCTGGCCCGCCCGCGTCGCGGTGGAGACGACGGCGAGATCGAGTGGGTCGAGGTGGTTCGCCATCCAGCGGCCCAGGTCCGGAGCCTGGCGCCTGCCGCGGGCGGCCAGCGGCCGCTCGTGGTCCGCGACCGGGGCGCTCCAGTCCGACTTGGCGTGCCGGACCACCACCAGGGTGTGTTCCACGACCTGTCTCCCTTCCGTGGTGTGCAGGCTAGCCGCCGCCCACTGGACCGCACGAGGTGCATCCTCGGATGCGTCCCAGCGTGGTATCGATCACCACCCGGCCGACTGGCCAGGCCCCGACGTCGCAGGTGGCGACGATTGAGCGGCCGGAGTGTGACCGGCATCGCACACTGGCTCGTCCCGGCAACGCGCCCCTAGCCTGAACGGGCGGCTCCGCTTTGCAGCGGGGCTCATCGCCAACCGACTGCCACGACGGGACGCCACGCCGCGCCGCTCGAGAGAGCTGCGCCGCCAGCGCCCATGGAGGACGAACGACATGACGATGACCCAGGATCTCTCGGCTGTACCCGTCGTCGCGCGCCGCGGTGCGCCGAGCCGCGGCGCCCGTGCGGGTGATCCCCGCCTGGTCCCGATCGCGCTGCTCGCCTCGCTGCTCCTGCCGGGACTCGGGAGCGTCCTCACTGGCGACGTCCGTCGCGGCGTCGTGATCCTCACCGGCTTCGTCCTGAGCGGGCTCCTCCTGCTCCCGCTCGGCGTCCCCGGGATCATTGCGATGTTCGGGTTCTGGCTCTGGGGGATCGTCGACCTGTACGACGACGCCGCCTGACGTCCGGCGTCGTCCAGCGTCCGTTCCCTGCGGAGCACGTGCGCTTACCGACGACGCGCCGCTATGACGCCGACTCCGAGGCCCGCTGCTCCTCGATCCAGCGATGGACGTAGGAGATGGCGACCGCTCCCTCCCCGACTGCGGTCGCCACGCGCTTGACCGATCCGTGCCGGACGTCGCCGACGGCGAAGATCCCCGGGACGCTCGTCTCGAGGGGGAGGGGGGTCCGGGCACCGGGCTCCGGCCGCAGGTCCGGTCCGGTCACCACGAAGCCCCAGCGATCCCGCTCGACGGCGTCGCCCAGCCAGTCGGTGTGGGGCTCGGAGCCGATCAGGACGAACAGGCCGTTGGCGGGGAGCGTCTCCCGCTCGCCCGTCACCCGATCGGCGATCACCACGTGGTCCAGGAGGCCCTTCGCCCCGCCGCCGCCGATTACCTCCGCGTGGTGCCTGATGGTGACGTTGGGCGACGCACCGAGTTCCCGGACGAGGTAGTCGGACATGCTTGCCGCGACGTTCGGCCCGCGCACCAGGACCGTGACCTCAGCGGCGAAGCGGGCGAGGAAGAGTGCCGCTTGCCCGGCGCTGTTCCCGCCACCCACCACGAACACCCGGCCTCCCGCCATGGCCGGCGCCTCCGTGTTTGCCGCGCCGTAGAACACCCCGCAGCCCACGAGGTCCTCGAGTGACGGGATACCCAGGCGCCGGTAGTGCATGCCGCTCGCGATGACCACCGATCGGACGGGGATCGTCGTCCCGTCGGAGAGGTCGATCTCGTGCCGGCGCCCGTCTTGCCCGGGTCGCAGCGAGCACGCCGAACGCGTGAAGGCGAACTGAGTCCCGAACGAGAAGGCCTGTTCAAAGGTGCGGGCCGCGAAGCGGCCACCGCTGATCCCCTTGGGGAAGCCCGGGTAGTTGCGGATCCGGGAACTGGTGCCGGCTTGCCCGCCCACGGCCTCGTGCTCCACGAGGAGGGTGCGCAGCCCCTCCGACGTCGCGTACACGGCTGCCGCCAGACCGGCCGGGCCGGCGCCGACGACGGCGAGGTCGTAGTCCAGACTCGGGTCGTAGTTCGCCGCGGGCCCGAAGAGGCCGGCGATCTGGAGGTTCGAAGGGTCGATGAGCACCGTCGGCTCCGGGGTGACGCGGATGACGACGACGGGCAGGGCGGGGTCCTCGAGGCCGAGCGCTGCCAACTCGGCGCGCCCCTCGTCGGCGTGGACGTCGTAGAAGCCGTACGGGACGTCGAACCGGGCGAGACGGTCCCGCAACCACGAGGTGCGGGCCGACCACCGCTCACCGATGATCCTGACGGCTTCGAAGTCGCCCGGGTCTCCCGCGGACCACTCGTGGAGAGCGTCGGTGAGCGCTCCGTGGAAGTCCTCGTCGCGTTCGTGCCGCGGACGGATCACCGTGAAGTCCACCGCCCCGGTGGTGACGGATTCGAACATCTCCCGGAAGTAGGCGAAGTCGCCCCACGCGACCGCGACCGCTCGCCGCGCCCGCGGGTGGAGTGCCCGGGCCGCGGCCGCGAGCGAGACGCCGTGCTCGTCGCCCTGGCCGAGCGCCACGATGACGAGGGCGACCGCAGCGTGCTCGTCGGCGAGCGCCCGGAGGTCGGCCTCGTACTCCTCGACGGTCCTCGGGAAGAGGCACCGGTAGTCGGGCTCGTAGCGATCGGCGACTGCCGTGACCAGTCCCTCGCGGGCGGCGTCGTTCTGGCACAGGAGAACGATCACGGGCCGGGGCCGGACCACTCCGGGACGCACCTGAAACTCCCCCATGGGTAGACGGTACCCACGTGCGGTCCTGGCGGGAATGGCTCGATTTTCCGCTTCTGCGTCACGCCCGCCGGTGCCGACCGAGTCCCGTCACCGGCCGTCGTGGCGGCCGGCTTCGAGTTCGGCGATCAGGGTGGCGGCGTCGTAGGGACCGACGTGGCGCCGAGAGCCGATGAAGAACGTCGGCGTCCCGCGCGCGCCGCTGGCTTCGGCGCTCGCCACGTCCTCGCGGATGCGGCCCGCGTGGCGCTGCTCGTCGACGTCGCGCAGGAATCGCTCGACGTCGAGTCCGAGGGTCCCGGCGTAACCGGCCAGGTCCTCGAGCTCGAGTTGGTCCTGGTTGGCGAACAGGACGTCGTGCATCTCCCAGAACCGACCCTGCGCACCGGCGGCCTCGGCTGCGGCGGCGGCGAGCTCGGCGTGGGGGTGGACGTCAGGGAGCGGGAGGTGGCGGATCACGTAGCGAAGGTCGTCGCCGAAGTGCGCGCGCACGGCCTTGGCCACGCCTGTGGCGCGGGCGCAGAAGGGGCACTCGAAGTCGGCGTACTCCACGAGCGTGAGCGGGGCCGACGCCGGACCCCGGATGTGGTCCCGGCCCACCTCGATGGGACGGTCGAGGGTCATCGGCAGGCTCGCGGTGGTCTCGCCGAGCACCGCGGCCGCGAGCCGGAAGACGATCCACCCGAGCCCGGTCGCGAGCACCAGGGCGAGCAGCACGCCGACGGTCGCCTCCTCCTGCGCGAGCGGGCTCTCGAACGCCAGACCCGCGATGAGCAGGGACACGGTGAATCCGATTCCGGCCAGCGCCGCGCCCCCGAGGAGGTTCCCCGGGCCGACACCCTGCGGCAGCCGGCCGAGCCCGAGTCGCCGGCCGAGCAGCGCGCCGCCACCGATCCCCAGGAACTTGCCTGCCACGAGACCGACCACCACACCCCAGGTGACCGGAGATCGCAGGGCTTCTGCGAGCACCCCTCCGCGCAGGTCGACTCCTGCATTCGCGAAGGCGAAGAGCGGGACCACGAGGTAGACCGCCCACGGCAGGAGCACGTACTGGATGCGTTCGTTCACGGGCACCGCCCGCGCTACTGCTTCCTGCGCCGACCGGCCCAGTTCGGCGAGCGGTGACTGGCGGAAGGCCGTCACCCGTTGTGCGGCCCCCTCGACGTCGCTTCGACGAGGAAGGTGCGCCGGTATCAGGAGCCCGGCGGTCATTCCGGCGATCGACGCATGGAGGCCGGACTCGATCGTTGCCGCCCACATGACCAACGTGACGAGGACGTACGGCCACGTGCGCCAGACCCTCGCCCGGCCGAGCACCACGAGGGCGACGGCGCCGCCCACCGCGACCGCGAGCGCCGAAGGGCTCAACGCGTCGGAGTACGCCAACCCGATCACCGAGACCGCGACGACGTCGTCGAACACCATGACGGTCAGCAGGAACACCCGCAGCTGCGTCGAGGCGGCGGGACCCACCAGCGCCAGGGCACCGAGCAGGAAGGCGGTGTCGCTCCCCAGCACCACCCCCCAGCCCCGCGCCGCCTCACCCGAGGGGTTCACGAGCACGTACAGGAGGACGGGCAGGGCCATGCCGGCCATGCCCGCCGCGAGGGGCAGGATGACGCGACGCCGGTCCGTCAGTTCCCCGATCGAGAGGTCACGGCGAACCTCGAGGCCGATCGCGAGAAAGAACAACGCCATCAAGCCGTCGTTGATCCAGTGCTCGAGGTCCATCCCCAGTTCGACGGCACCGACGCGAACCGAGGCCTCCGTCTCCCAGAGCGCCTCGTAACCGCCTGACCACGGTGAGTTGGCCCAGGCCAGGGCGCCGAGCGTGGCGGCGAGCAGGAGGACGGCGCTGCCCGACTCGGTGCGCAGGAACCGCCGCAGCGGCGAGGACAGCTGTCCTATCAACTGGCGCGTGGGGGTCTGACCCAGGGCGAGGCGCCTGGCCCGGACCACGAGGGTCCTGCGCGTCCCGTTCACGCCGAGGCCTCCGCCCGCATGCGCGCAACCTAGCCAACGTGTTCGCCCGTGTCACGACCTGGCGTCCTGGCGCGGTACTCACCACGTCGGGGGCGCAGGGCGTGTTGGATGGCCCCGTGGTGGAAGCCCTCGTCGTCTTCACTCTCATCGCCCTGGTGTTCGCTGCCACCGCGCGGGGTCTGAGCCGCCTCTACGTCTCGGCGCCCATCGCGTTCGTCGCCGCGGGAGGTCTGATCAGCGCGCTGACCGGCGCGCCCGACCCCGAAACGGCCCTGGCCGTCAAGGACGTCGCCGAGGTCACGCTCGCCCTGATCCTCTTCCACGACGCCGCGCAGGTGCGCCCGCGCCAGATCGGCCGCGAACGCGGGCTCGTGCTCCGGCTCCTTCTCATCGGCTTCCCGCTCTCGGTCCTGGCGGGGTTCGCGGGCGCGCGGTGGCTCTTCCCCGAGATGCCGATCCTGGTGGCGCTGTTCCTCGGCGCGGCGCTCGCCCCCACCGACGCCGGCCTGGGCGCCGCAACCGTCCTCAACCCCGTGGTCCCGGTGCGCGTGCGCCGGATCCTGAACGTCGAGAGCGGACTCAACGACGGCCTGGCCACACCGGTGGTCATGTTCGCGATCGTCGGGATCGCGGGCGAGGAGATGCTCCGCCCGGGGGAGAGCGTGCTCGGCGCCGCGCGCGACCTGGCGCTCGGTGTCGCCGTCGGTGTGCTCGTCGGTGCGGTGGGCGGGCTGCTGCTCGGCTGGTCCCGGCGCCGCGGGCTCAGCACGGCCCACACGCGGGCGATCGGCGTGCTGCTCCTGCCCATCCTCGCGTTCGCGACCGCCGAGGTCCTGCACGGCAACACGTTCGTGGCCGCGTTCGTCGCGGGCACCGCCTTTGCCGGTGCGGCAGCCTGGGCGGACGACGAGGAGTCCGCGCTCACCCTCACCGAATTGCTCTCCGAGCCGCTCGGGTTCGCGGTCTGGTTCGTGTTCGGGCTGGCCGCGCTGCCCTTCGTGTGGTCGGCCCTCGGCTGGCGTGAGGCGGTGCTCGCCGTCATCGCCCTGACGGTGGTGCGGATGGTCCCCGTGGCCCTGTCGCTGCTGGGTACCGGCCTTCGGGCGCCGACGACGGCGTTCGTGGGCTGGTTCGGTCCGCGCGGCCTGGCCTCGGTGGTCTTCGCGCTCATCGCGGTCGAGGAGCTCGAGATGGATCAGCCGCTGCGTCAGGCGGTCGCAACCATCGCGTTCACCGTGCTCCTCAGCGTGCTCGCGCACGGCCTGACGGCGGACGTCCTGGCGGCCCGCTACGGCGCCTGGGTGGCACGAACGATGCCGGCGGCGGAGACCGCCTCGGCCTCCGAGCCGCGCCCGCGGCGTTCGGTGCTCGGGCGAGCCAGGGCGTCCTGAGGCCTCGAATCGGGGAGATCTGCGGGACGTCGTCGATCGCTCAGCCGGTCGTGGCGCGGGGGATCAGGTCCCGGAGGCGACGCTCGAACTCGCTCCGATCCACCGAGCCCGCGTCGTAGGCCTCGACGAGGTCCACGAGCCGGGTCCGCGGGTCGTCGGGTGCAGGTGGGGGAGCGGTCACTTGGGCGGCGACGTCGATGGGCCGCCGGAGCAGCCACAGCAGCATCGCGAGCGGCACGAGCGTGACGAAGACGAGCCAGCCGATCCGACGTCGCCTGCTCAGGCCCCTCCGCCGGGCGACGTCGACCACGATCACCACCCACGCCACCACCACCGGAACGAGGATCGCCACGTCGCGAAGCAGGGGCTCGGTCACGCCGCCTCCTCCCCGAGGGCGCGCACGACGGCGGTGAGGACGTCCGCCCGTTCGTGCCGCGCCCTGGCGATCGGTCCGGCCGAGCGCCGACTCACCCACCATCGGCGGGCGCCCCGCCCGAGCAGCGCGAAACGCTCCGCGACGAACACCGTGGCGGCGACGAAGAGCGGGGCGAGCACGCCGACCACGGCGCCGTACGTGACGCTCCACGTCAGGGCCGCGCGCACGGTGAGTACGGTCCACTGACCCAGGAAGGCCAGGAGCGCGACCATCGGCACCACGGTCGAGAGCATCGGAGCCGAGAGCCTGAACAGGCGCGGCACCTGGGTGATCAGATAGGGAAGCGCCCCGATGAGCGCGCCGATGAGGGCGTAGGGCAGGAGGACGACGGCGAGCACCAGGTCCCGCACCACGCGTCCGGTCACGCGGGCATGCGGCGCCGCGACGTCGGCGTCCTCCAGGTCGAGGTCTCTCAGGCTGCGCGCGTAACTCGCCGCCGCCTCTTCTACGGGAACCAGGGCTTCGGCCGGCCGTGCCGCGAGGCGGGCGGCCAAGCGCTCGGTGAGCGCCAGCGGCAGCGCGTCGCGCTCGCCGTCGTCCGCGGGCGTCGTCCCGCCGTCGGGCACCCGGCCGGCTTCGCGCAGCGCGACGGAGGCAGCCAGGTGCAGGGCACGGGCCTGATCCCAGTCCCGGTACCGCGGTCCGACACGTCCCATGCGTTCGGCGATGAGCGCCGTCAGGGCGCGCACCGCGGCGCTGTGATCGGCGCCGACCGCCTCCCCGTCGACATCCACCCCGGGGAGGAGGTCTGGTAGCACGGCATCCAGGTCGATCGGCTCGCCGAAGGCGACCAGGACCCGGCTGCGGAACGCCGCGCGGTCTTCGTAGTGGATGCCGACCGGCTCGATCTGGATGCCTCTTACGCCGGCCGACCGCGCGCCGAGCGCGATCCGGGCGGCGCCGGTGCGGATGGGCGCCAGGTGCGGGTCCTCCTGGGTGACCCCCTCGGGGAAGATCAGCACGACGTCGCCATCACCGAGGGCGTCGTAGCAGGCGGTGAACATGTCCTCGTTGCGCTGGACGCTGCCGCCGCTGTCCGCGCGGCGTCTGACGGGAATCGCGCCGATCGAGCGCATGATCGAGCGCGCCACGGGGTACTTCCAGATGAGGTCGCGCGCGACGATCCGCGGGACGCGCTCGGAGAGCGCGAGCAGGAGCATCGCGTCCGCGACGCCGCCGAAGTGCGAGGACACGGCGAGGACCGGGCCGGCCGTGGGGCGACCGCGCTCCACCACCTCGACCTCGCGATAGACCAGACGGGTCCCGAAGACGGCGAGCCGGCGCACGGTCGGGGCACCGGACGGGCGGCGCTCGTCTCCGCTCACGAGGCCCCCTTCATGAGATCCCGCTCGATTCCGCCGCCTCGGCGGACAGGACGGGCTCCGACCGGGCGGCCGGGTCGGTGCTCGGCCCGGGTTCCCAGAGCGCGGCGCCCCACGCGCCCAGGGCCACGGCCATGAGCACGTGCCAGGCCGCGTGGGGTTGGACCAGGGACGTCGGGTCGCAGGCGGGGCTCCCCGTGCGGCCGAGCGCGTACGCCGTCAGCCCAGCCGCCAGGGCGGCTCCGGCGATTCGCGCTGGCGTCCCGGCGTGGGGCGCGAACGGCTCGCGGCCGCGGGCCGCGCGCAGGACCGGGACGACGGCGCCCATCGCCAGGACCAGGGCGATCGGAGCGTCGTGGAGAACCTGGGCGGCCGGGCCCTGGGGACCGTGATAGGCGACGCTGCCCGCTCCGACGAGCGCGACGAGCCCCGCATACGCGCCGGCCCCAGCCCGCCCGGGTCCGGAGGAGGGCCGCCGCCGGACGAGCCATCCCGCGGCCCCCAAGAACGCCAGGCTGGAGATCGCGGCGACCGGCTGGGCGAGCAAGCCCTGCGAGATGGCCTCACAGTCGGCGGCGCCGAGAGACCTGTAGGGAGCCGCGCTCCCGCCCCGGAACAGCCCGATCACCTCCGTACCCTACGGGCCACCGCACAGAATGCGACAGGATGGCGACATGACCGACAACCGCCCGCTCTGGGACGCCCTGCTGGAGATGAACGCCGCGTCGATCTCACGCGTCGAACTCGGGAACCGGGAACTGATGATCGCCCGCCTGGCAGCGCTCGCGGCCGTGGACGCCCCCGCCGCCTCGTACGCGCGCAACCTCGAGGTCGCCCAGGCCGCCGGCCTGACCTTCGAGGAGGTGCGCGACGTGCTCATCGCCGTCGCGCCGATCGTCGGGTCGCCACGCGTCCTCGCCGCCGCCGAGACGATCACCAGCACACTCGGCTACGCGCTCGCGGAGTCCGTCGACGAGGCGCTGGCGGCGGGCGACTTCGGCCCGCCCGAGCCCCCTGCAGGGGTTGTGACGCCCTCCTGATCCGACGAACCGACCCGCGGCCGACCGGTCGCGGTTCTCGGGACGGACGCAGGCTTGACAGTGCGGGATCATGGGATCAAGCACGGTCTCGACCGTGGGAATACGTCGTCGGCGGTGGGGGATGCCATGACGCGCAGGCGGAGGGGCTGGCCCGCGGTGAGTCTCGCCATCGCCGTGGCACTCCTGCTCGGAGCCTGCGGCGGGGGCGGCGGCGACGTCTCGGCCACGACCGGCGGCGCTCACACCGCCGGGGCGACGGGGCGGGTGAGCACGCCGTCGAATACGCCGAGCGCGGGGCCGACCGAGGCCGCCGAACCGAGCCCGACGCCCACGCGGACTGCTCGCGAGCAGACTCCGGCGGCGCAGGACGAGGCGTTCGCCTACGTCCCCTGGGGCCCGGACGACCCGCCCGTCCCCCCGCGCTACTCAAGCCTTGCCGCAACGTCGTCCACCGCCGCCCGGTGCGACGACGCGGCCGCCACCATCATCCCGAGCGCGTTCTGGGACCTCGCGGTCAGCGTGTGCCGGGCCGTCGCCGGCGCGGGCCCGTGGCCGAGCGCCACGAGCGTCCCGCCGCCACCGCCGCCCACGAACGCGTACGAGGCGTGCCTGGACGCCGAGCTCGCCGCAATGCTGCAGCGCGCCGTCCGCTGGCACGCCGCCAACCCCGGGGCCACCGCGCCGCAGGTGCGCTACCCGGCCCGGGGCGCGCTCTCGCCTTGCCAGACGCGGGTCTTCGAGACGCGGGCCCTCGCCGACGACGGCCGGTACGCCGTTCCGCCCGGCTCCCTGGCCGTGCTGGTGTTCGCCGGGAGCGCGGACGTCGCCTCGACGGTCACCGTGGACGGACAGCCGGCGGAGGTGCTCGACGTCGAGCCGGCCAGCGGGGCGGCGACGCTCATCGTCCTGGTGCCCGCGCCGGCGCAGGCGAAGACCGTTCCGGTCGCCGTGACCACCACCCGCGGGGTGCTGACCTCGACCGTCGCGTTGCCGGCAGCGAACCTGGCGACGAGCACGACGGCGCCGCCGACGAGTGGGACACCGACGAGTGGAACGCCGACCAGCGGGACGCCGACCGGCGGCACCTCGACCGGCACCGGGACGCCGTCGTCCTCCCCGTCCGGGACCGGGACGTCCACGCCGAGCGGCTCCCCCGCGGGGAGCGCCTCGCCGTGACCGAGGACGCTGCAGCCGATCAGGCCCCGCCGGTGGCCGAGCCCGTCGCGCTGCCCGACGCGAGCGGCTTCCCGCCCCTCGGCGAGAGCCCCCAGCGCGGGGTGACGCGCGAGGACCTCTTCTCCGTGCTCGGTTCCCTCGGTGCGGTGCTCACGGCCGTCACCGCCGTGATGTTCTACTTCGGCTGGCGCCGCAGCGACGTCCAGGCGAGCGAGATGAGCATCGACGTGAGCCTGTTCGGCTTCACGTCGCAGGACTACGTGCTGCGCAGCATCAGCGCCCTCTACATCCCCTTGCTGCTGATCGCCGCCCTCGGCCTGGGGTGGCTGTGGATCCACTCCCAGGTGCTGCACCTCCTTCGCTCCGAGCGGATGGCCGACCGCCACCGGCGGGAGGCGGTGGCCACCTGGTCCCGCCGCGCCGCGGTGCTCTTCGGCGCGGTAGCCGCCGCCTGCGTGCTCTTCGCGATGCTCGCGGGCCTCACCGCCCCGCCCCCACCGGTGGCATGGCTCGCGGACGCCTTGCGGGCGCGGCAGTGGGTGGTGCCGATGGTGCTGGTGGCGTCGACGCTCGCATCGGCATACGCCTGGTGGTTCCACCGGCAGCTGCGGCCGTCGCGTTCCAGTGAGCGCTCCCTCTGGCGGTCCATCCTCTCCGTGGTCCTCGTGACCGGCACGGTGAGCCTGGGCGTCTTCTGGATGCTCGAGGAATACGCCTCCGCCGTCGGGCGCGGGTACGCGCACCAACTCGCCGCCAACGTCGACGCGCTCGCGCGAACCGTGGTGATCAGCCCGTATCCCTTGGGGATCGAGGCGCCCGGGGTCACGGAGGAGGTCCTCTCGGTGGACGACACCGGAACCGCCACCCTCTACCGCACCACGGGGCTGCGGCTCCTCGCCCGCTCCGGCGGGAAGGTCATCCTGTTGCACGAGGGATGGACCCCCGCGTCGGGGACCGTGGTGGTGGTCGCCGACTCCGAGGCCCTGACCTGGCAGTTCTCGCGGTAGCCGGCGTGCCGGTCCTCCGCGCGTGGGCCCTCGAGCGCGTCGGCACGCACCAGGACCGCTGCCGACGCCGCGGCGTCGGTGGCCGCCTCGAGCGCTCGCGCGGCCGCGAGCGCCACGTAGGTCTCGCGGTGATCGGCGGCCAGCCCCCGCACCTCC
>JARKOU010000273.1 GCA_029975645.1 Actinomycetales bacterium | reverse complement strand
ACATCGTGGAGTCCGTCCCGGTCTACACCGCGCACCTGCCCTGGGGCCCGCCGTTCCCGGACGAGATCCCCGGAACCGTGCTGCGGGCCGTCGGCCTGGCCTGAACCGCCGCTCAGGCCCATCCCGGGTCGTCGGTGGCCTGTTGTACCGCGGTGAAGTACTGCTCGACCGTCGCGGCGTCCGCGGGCACGATCGGCGGCTCGGGTTCCGGCCGCAGCCGCTGGCCGACTCGCGTGACGGAGTTGCGGGCCATCGACCCCGCCGTCCACAGCAGGCCGGGCCGGACGCCCATCGCGATCCGGCGCGGCATCGAGGAGTCGCCGCGAACCGCGACGGCCGGCCAGCGGGTGTCGACGGCCGCCAGCGCCCCCTCGAACGCCCGGGACAACCCCATTTCCCTGCCCAGGCCGTCCGGGACCGGCGTGCCGAGCAGCCGGCCGGCGCGGCCGAGGACGGCGGCCGTGGTGGCTGCGGCGCCCCACGCCCGGGCCCGCGCGGCGACCGCGTCCCAGTCCTGCTGGCGGCGGGCGAGCTGGTCCGCGTCCAGCAGGTGCAGCAGCTTCGTCGCGCCGGAGAGCGCCGCGTGCAGGCAGACGTGCACAAGCGCGTCCGCGTCATCCGGCACCCATGCGCGGGCACTGCCGATCGTCGCCGGAGCGCGGCGCTCGAGCACGTCCCGCACCGGAACCGGGAACCGCTCCCGCAACGGCCGGGAGTGCACGAGCGCCCAGTGCAGGTCGACGGGCACCCGGAGGAGATTGCCGATGGTGATCTCCCCGGGCCGCACCGGGTGGCGCAGCGTGTGCACGGTGTCGATCGAGCGCCAGCCCGCCTCGTACACCCGCTCGTAGACGTGCCGTAGGTCGGAGGCCGCCACCAGCACGTCCACGTCGCCGTACGACCGCAGCCCGGGGACGGGATGGGCCAGCTCGGAGAGGAACGGCCCCTTGAACGCCAGCCAGGGGACGTCACCGAGCAGTTCGCCGAGACCGGCCAGCACCATGGTCACGCGCAGGTGGTGGTGGAGCGCGCGGTCGCGGTCCTCGCGCAGCAGCGCGGCGAGGTCGGGGCGCGAGTCGCGCAGCGCGAGATGCGCCAGCGGCGCGACCCGGTGGTAGCGGACGGCGGGCAGCACCGCGTCCGCGGCGAGGTCCGCGACCCAGGGGCCGAGGGGTTCCCGGCGGCAGACCGCGAGCAGCAGGCGGTCCACAGCGTGCTCCCGGACGGATCGACCCACGATCGCGATCCCCTCCCGCCTACCAGCCAACCCCCTCGACTTCGGGCTACGGTAGCGCATGGCGGCGGACTCTCCGGGAGACCGGGGCCGCCGGGTCGACAACACCGGGGGAGGATCGATCAGCGTTATGGCCGTGGACCCGAACGATCCTCTCGCCCTACGGGCCGCCGCCCGCTCCGAGCGCAAGTCACTGGGCCGCCTGAGCCGCCTCATCCGGACCAGCCTCGGGCTGGTCTGGTCGGCCGGACGAGGCGTGCTGGTCACGCTCACGGTGC
>JARKOU010000272.1 GCA_029975645.1 Actinomycetales bacterium | reverse complement strand
ACCGCCCGGAGGGCGGCCTCGCGGCGGCGGGTGTCGGGGAAGTGGGCGTTGCCGCCGTCGACCAGGATGTCACCCGGCTCCAGCAGGGGGACGAGGGAGTCGATCGTGGCGTCGGTCGCGGCGCCGGCCTGGACCATCATGCTGATCCGGCGGGGCCGCGCCAGGCTCGCGACGAAGTCCTCCAACCGCGTCGCGGGCACGAACGCGCCCTCCGCCCCGTGCGCGGCCATCATCGCGCTCGTGCGGGCCGGGCTGCGGTTGAACACCGCCACGGTGTACCCGCGGCTGGCGAAATTCCGGGCAAGATTGCTCCCCATCACCGCCAGACCGACAACGCCGACGTCCGCCTTCGTGGTCGGGCCCTGGGCCGCGCCTTTGCTGGTCATGCGGGTCAACTCCCATGGGGTGTCAGGCGTTGTGTCGAGCGTCCGTCTCGGCGGTCCGCCGCTCCGCGATCTCGGGGGTGGACCGCGGGGGCCCGCGCGAGGCCCTGCGAGGCGATCGACGCGCCGCCCCTCGGGCCGCCGCCCAGTCTTGCACTCGCCGTCGTCGACCGTGTCCGCCTCGAGCGGGCCACGCCGACCGCCACGAGGCGGGCGGTCGTGGGCGTGGGGTCGCGATCTGCGTATCGGGGCGTCCGGATGAGCGACGACGCCCCGATACGCAGAACTCGACCGCTCCGGGAGCCAGGTGCTCCAGGCTGCCGGGTGCGCCGTCAGCCGGCCAGGAACCGGGTCAACAAAGGGGTGACCTGATCAGGGAACTCGTAGTGCGCCAGGTGCCCGGCGCCCTCGATGTCGTGGTACTCGATCTGCGGGAGAAGTGTTCGCAGCCGGTCCATTGACTCCCGGGGCATCTTCTGGTCCAGGGTTCCGCACGTGAGCAGCAGCGGGATGCCCTGTTCGCCGACGCGTCGGTAGCAGGCCGTCGCGTCCTTCAGCGCGTCGCCTCTGAGGTTGGCCAGGACCGCACTCCGCTTTCCGCGGTAACGGAACTGTTCGACGACTTGGCGTCCGAGGTCGGCCGTCGCATCGACGGAGACGACCGCATCCGAGATGTCGGCGAGTTTTCTGTCGCTCATCAGGCGCAGCAGGAACTCACCGACGATGGGACTCACGACGAGCCGGTACGCCGCGCCCTCCGAGCCGGGAAGCTGGTCGAAGAAGGGGGCAAGGAGGGCGAGTCTGCTGACAGCCCCAGGATTCTCCGCGGCGAAGCAGGTGGCGATGCTCCCGCCTTGGGACGTCCCTACGAGTCGCACCGGGTACGGGATGCCGAGATTGGTCAGCAGCTCCGCGAGTTGGACGTTGTAGAAGTGGCGGTCGTACGTCCGGCGTTTCGGCCGGTCCGAGAAGCCGTGGCCGAAGAGGTCGTACCGGAGAACTCGGAATCCGGCGTCGCACAGCGGCCCGATGGTCTTGTCCCAGGTGACGTAGGGGGCAGCATTTCCGTGGATCAGGACGACGTTCTCGGCACCCGCGTCACCCCGGATCTCGTAGTGCGTAACACCGGCGGAGAGTCCCACGAAACTCCCGGGCAATCCCCTCCGCGTCTGCGCGGTCAGATCCTGCCTCCTGGCACCTGACATCTCGACTCGCTCCTCTGTGCGGTGCGAGACGTCGGCTACCGGTGGTCCATCTGGCCGGCAGCCGACGAACCGATGCTTCGAGCGTACGCCCGCCGGGGCGGCGGAACGGCCCGTTGACCGGGACCGATCCCCGTTCCATCGTGCATGTCATCCTCGCGCCCTAGGCTCGGGACTCCCGAAGCGATGGAGGAGATGTCATGCACCCACTCGCCAGTTCACTCGGTGAGGTCGAGAGGGACCTCCTCCGTGAGACCGAGGACCACCGAATCGCCGAACTCGACGAGGACGCGCTGGTGGACCTCCACAAGCGGATCCGACGGTCCAGGAACAAGTACGTCGGGATCTACCGGCGAGCCGGAAGCGCCAAGGTGGGCAAGAAGGGCGGACGCGGCCTGGCGAAGGAGAAGAACACCCGAAACGCCGCGCGCGCGGAGGTCTTCGAGGATGCACTTGCCCGGGTGAGCGCGGCGCTGGGCAGGGCGGCGGCGGAGGAGGCCGAGCAACTGAAGGCGGCGCGACTTGCCGCGGCGAATCCGCCTGGGACCTGGCCGGGCTCGGATGAGTTGCCCGACGGCGCCTCCGACCAAGCCGTCGCCCCCAAGGTCAGCGACCGGACACTAAAGGGGTCCGGCCGTAAGAAGCGGAACGCGTCGAGCGCCGCCAAGGGAGCGCGGCGGCAGCGCAAGCGCGACGCGCGCTGACCTCTGCCCTCACACGCGGCGGCTCAGCGAGGCCGCCGCGCATTGTGTGCTGCGTCGCCTGGACGCCAGGCGAGTAGCCGAGGAGCGCCGGCTCGACTAGCTGGACCGAGACGAGGCCGACGTCGTCGTGCAGTGTCGCGACCACGACGGGACGAGGGCGTCCTTTGGGGCGCTCAGACGCCGTCGTCCACGGTGAGGACGATGAGGGGGGAGTGGGCGAGCATCGCGTCGATGTCGGTGCGGCGCCACCGTCGCGCGGCGGCCTCGATGTAGGGGCGGCGCTCGGTGGGGTCGGTGACCACGCGCGCCGTCGCCGGAACGTCCGCGGCGAGCGTCTGCTTGAGGTGGAGCGTCACGCGCGGGTCGGCGGTGATGTTGTGGATCCAGGCGCGGGTCCGGTCGGTTCGCGGCAGGCCGGTGATGAACAGTGCGCCGCCGTCGTGGTGCAGGAAGATCTCGATCCGGCGCGGCTGGCCCGTGCGGCGTCCCGTGGTCGTCATGTCGATGACCTGGCTGTGGTGCAGCGCGGTGCGGACTCGCTCGTCCATGGCTCTCCTCTGGTGATGTCTCGACCGGGGACAACGCGATCCGAGGCGTCAGGCTTCCCGGGGCAAGGGCCGACGACGCCGTGTTCCCGGGCTCGAGTCCTGCGTCCCGGGCCGTCCGGGCGGCCGAACGAGCCCCGAGACGCAGAACTCGCCGGGCGCGAGGAAGTACGGTGGCCGGGAGCGCCTGAGACCGACGCGCACCGTTCCTGGACGTTGTCCTGGACGCAGGACCCGAGAGACCGGAGGCGCCCGATGCGCAAGCGGATCGTTCCCGCAGGAGAGGGCGAAGCCGCCTCTCCTGCCGAGAGCTGGCTGGACCTCGATCAGGTGGCCGACGTCGAGATCACCTCGGAGGACCCCGGCTTCCCGATCGAGGGTGCCCTGCTTCCAGGCCGCGAGGTCGGCTGGCGCGCGGCGGGACCCGGCGAGCAGCGGATCCGGCTCCTCTTCCCTGAGCCGCAGCGGCTCACGCGGATCGTGCTCGAGTTCGTCGAGCCGGCACGGGAGCGGACGCAGGAGTTCGTGGTGCGCTGGTCCGCCGTCGGCGAGGACTCGTTGCGCGACGTCGTGCGCCAGCAGTGGAACTTCAGCCCCCAGGGTTCGAACCGTCAGGTCGAGGAACTCTCCGTGGAACTGGCCGACGTCGCCGTCCTCGAACTCGTGATCGTCCCGGACATCTCCGGCGGGGACGCGCGCGCCTCGCTCGAGAGCCTGCGGCTCGCCTGAGGGGCAACTCGCGGCGGAACCGAGCGGGCCGTTGCGCTAGACCGCGAACATCGAGGCAGGTCGCGAACTCCTGATGTTCGCGATCTGCCTCGATGTTCGCAGTACGCCCGGATGTTCGCGATCCGACGCCGGGCGGGCAGGTCAGGGGCGCCGTCGTGCCGGGCGGCGCGGCGCGCGGGACCCGGCGGTCGCGCCCGACGTGCGGGCGGGCGCGGACCGAGTACCCGCGACCGGGGCCGACGGCGCGACCGGGGCGTGCCGAACAGGGGCAGGCTCGCCGACCAGAGTCGTCAGGGCGTCGTGCGCCGCATCGACGGCCTGCGGGTGCGCGCTGATCCCTGCCGCGCGGGTGAGTTGCCGGACCTCGGCGCGCTCGGTCGGGAGCATCACCGTGACGACGCGCCCCGCGGAGCCCGCCCGGGCCGTGCGCCCCGATCGGTGGAGGTAGGCCTTGTGCTCCGTCGGCGGGTCCACATGCACCACGAGTTCGACGTCGTCCACGTGGATGCCGCGCGCGGCGATGTCGGTGGCGACGAGCACCTTGACGTCCCCCGAGGAGAACGCGGCGAGGTTGCGCTCGCGGGCGCCCTGGGAGAGGTTGCCGTGGAGGTCGACGGCGGGGATCCCGGCCGCAGTGAGCTGCCGCGCCAGGGAGCGCGCACGGTGCTTGGTGCGGGTGAACAGCACGCGCCTCGACATCCCCGAGGCCAGGCGGTGCACGACGGCGGTCTTGTCCGCGGGCGAGGCGACCTCGAGCACGTGGTGGGTCATCGCCGGCACGTCCGAGACCTCGGGATCCACCGCGTGGGTCAGGGGGTTGTCGAGATAGCGGCGGACGAGCACGTCGACGCCGTTGTCCAGGGTCGCGGAGAACAGCATCCGCTGGCCGCGGGCGGGCGTCGCGTCGAGGAGGCGCCGCACTCCGGGAAGGAAGCCGAGGTCGGCCATGTGGTCGGCCTCGTCGAGGACGGTGACGGCCACGGCGTCGAGGTGCGCGAGGCCTTGGCCCTTGAGGTCCTCGAGGCGGCCGGGGCACGCGACGAGGATGTCCACGCCTCGCTGCAGCGCGGTCACCTGGCGAGACTGCGAGACCCCGCCGAAGACGGTGGTGACGGAGAGCCCGGACGTGCGGGCAAGGGGCTCGAGGGCCTCGGCGATCTGTGAGGCGAGTTCGCGGGTGGGTGCGAGCACCAGGCCGCGGGGGTGGCCGGGCCGAGACCTGGTCCCCATGGCTGCGAGCCGAGCCACCAGCGGGATGGCGAACGCGAGCGTCTTGCCCGAGCCGGTGCGACCGCGGCCGAGTACATCGCGCCCGGCCAGGGTGTCCCGCAGCGTGGCGCTCTGGATGGGGAACGGCGTCTCGATGCCCTGCTCGGCCAGCGCCCGGACGAGCGCGTCGGGGACGCCGAGGTCCGCGAACGTGGCGTCCGACGCCGACGCCGACGCCGACGCCGACGCCGGGGCCGACGCCGACGCCGGGGCTGCGGCCGAGGACTCGACGGCGCGAGAACGTGCCGCCGTGCGAGGAGCGGGCGAGGCTGCCCGAGGAGTGGATGACGCGCGAGGCGTGGAGGACGCCGGGGCGACGGTCGACGCGGCGGCGGCTTCGGGCGCGGTGGGTGCCGACGCAACGGAGGGGCTGGTCACGGGGCGCTGCGCCCGGCGGGGCCGAGCAGGCGACGATGAGGGTGTGGGCACGGAGGGCCCTTTCTACTGAGGATGCGCGGTGTCACCGCGAGCAGGTGCCTCGGCGGCCGGAACCGGCCCTGCAGGGCCGACGTCGACGGGCGGGTGAGGCTGACGCACACACGATGTGGGGCCTCCGCAGAGGGCGGGGCCTAGTACCAGTGTGCCCCATCGAGACCCCGGGTGCCGACCACCGGGGGTGGCGAGCGCCCCTCCGGCTATCGGCGGCCGGGGCGCGCAACGCCGCTACCTGGGCTGCGCACGGTGCTTGCGACCAGGCCCGTCGCGGCGGCATACGGACGTAGGTCCTACCTCGCGCGAAAGGGCCACCTCACCCTTACCGAGGCGTAGGTTACGCCAGCGTAGGTTTCGGAGGAGCCCATGACAGAACCCCACGGTCGGGTCGACCGCACCACGACGGGCGCGGGCCCCGCTCCGATCGTGATCCAGGGTGGGATGGGGGTCGCCGTCTCGTCCTGGCCGCTCGCCCGCGCCGTCGCCACCACCGGTCAACTCGGCGTCGTCTCGGGTACCGCGCTCGACGTCGTCGTCGCCCACCGCCTCCAGGACGGGGACCCGGGCGGGCACGTCAGGCGCGCGCTCGCGCACTTCCCCGTCCCCCGGATGGTCGAGCCGGTCCTTGCTCGGTACTACCGCGCCGACGGACGCGCGGGCGCACCGTACGCGCCCGTGCCCAAGCCCAGCGTGCGCCCGAGCCCCCGCGCGGTCGAACTCGCCGTCGTCGCCGCGTTCGCCGAGGTGTGGCTCGCCAAGGAGGGGCACGACGGCGTCGTCGGCATCAACCTCCTCGAGAAGATCCAGATGGCGACGCCGCCGGTGCTCTACGGCGCGATGCTCGCGGGCGTCGACTACGTGCTCATGGGGGCGGGCATCCCATCGGAGATCCCGGCCCTCCTGGACCGCCTCGCGCGGCACGAGCCCGGCCGGCTCACCCTCGCCGTCGACGGCGCGACGTCCGACTACGCCGTCGGCATCGACCCCGAGGCGGTGACCGGCGGCGGGCTCCCGGGACTCCGGCGGCCCCGCTTCCTCGCCGTCGTCTCGGCGGACGTGCTTGCCGCGCGCCTCGCGCGGGACGAGGTCACCCGGCCCGACGGCTTCGTAGTGGAGGGCCCCAGCGCCGGCGGCCACAACGCGCCTCCCCGGGCCCGCGGGGCCCTGACGGAGGACGGGCAGTCGCTGTTCGGTCCGCGCGACGTCGCCGACCTCGAGCGGGTGGCGCGCGTCGGACTGCCGTTCTGGCTCGCCGGCGGCCGCGGCACGCCGGAGGCCGTCGCGGCGGCGCGGGAGGCCGGGGCGGCGGGGGTGCAGGTGGGGACGCTGTTTGCCCTGTCTGCTGAGTCCGGGCTCGACGGCGCGCTGCGGCGGGCCGCGCTGGACCGCCTCGCCGAGGGGCGCCTCGAGGTCCGCACCGATCCGCTCGCGTCCCCGACCGGCTTCCCGTTCAAGGTCGCCACGCTGCCGGGCACGCTGTCCGATCCGGCTCTGCTGGCCGAGCGCATTCGCCTGTGCGACGGCGGGTATCTCCGAACGCCGGTGGAGCAGGGGCCGGGTCGGCTCGGGTATCGCTGCCCGGCCGAGCCGGTGGACGTCTACGTGCGCAAGGGTGGGCGGGCGGAAGACACGGTGGGGCGGGTGTGCCTGTGCAACGCGCTGATGTCCGCCGTCGGGCTGGGACAGGACCGGCCCACGGGGTACCACGAGCCGCCACTCGTCACGCTGGGGACGGATCTCGACGGGCCGGCGCGGCTCCTGCGCAGCCACCCCGAGGGATGGAACGCCGCGCAGGCCGTCTCGTTCCTCCTGGGGGCGCCCGCCCTCGCCTGACCGGGGCGCGAACATCTGGTCGGAACGCGAACACGTGGTCGGATCGCGAACTCCCGAAGTCCGCGATCCGCCCACATGTTCGCGGTCTGCCCACATGTTCGCGGTCCGCGGAGACCGCGAACATCGCGCCAGTTCGCGGGCCGCCGTCCGCGGGCTGGGGAGCGCCGCGCAGTACGCTCGCACCCAGGTGGGGCGCCGTTCACCGCGAGCCCAGACCCCACCCCGGACCAGCGGATGTCAGGAGCGCGCCATGAGTCAGCAACCGGTTCAGCCCGAGCCGAAGAGCGGCGGGATCGGCGGGGGAGCGATCCTCTCGCTCACCGGCCTCGGCGTCCTGGCGATCTTCGTCCTCCAGAACCAGCAGGACGTCAACTTCCGCTTCCTCTGGCTCGCCTTCACGTGGCCGCTGTGGTTGTACACGATCGTGGTCGCGGTGTTCGGCATGATCGTCTGGATCGGCATCGGCGTCATGCGCCGCCACCGCCGCCGCAAGGAGCGCCGCCAGGAGCGTCGCGGCTGATGAGTGCGTCCACCCAGCCGCTCGCGAGCCTCGCCGCGGGCACCCTCATCCCGTTCGGCGGCGACCGCGTCACGGTGGTCGACGCCGACCTCGCGGCCGCGTTCCGTCCCGGCGACAGCCTCTACGTGGTGCACGACGACGGCGCCCTCCTCCACGTCCCCGCCGCCGTCCGCGACCTCGTGCGCGCGACGGTGGACGACGCCGTCGTCGCCTTCGAGCACCTCCGCACCGCCGAGCCCGCCCAGGTGCGCGCGTTCTTCCTCGGCTTCGCCGAGCGCGTCGCCGCGCACTGGGACGCCATCGCGCGGGTCAACGCCGACGACGTCGCCCGCGCCGAGCGCCTCGGCCGCTCGACCACGCGACTCCTGGTCTCCGAGCGCGTGCGTGACGACATGGTCGCCGGCCTGCGCGGCTGGGCCGACCTGCTCGACGCCGCCGCGTCCGCCGGCCCGACCGGCCGCCGAGTCAGCCACGACGGCTGGTGGGTGGACGTCGAGACGGCGCCGCTCGGCGTCGTCGGCTTCGTCTTCGAGGGCCGCCCGAACGTGCTCACCGACGCCGCGGGCGTGCTCGCCACCGGGAACACCGCGGTCCTGCGCATCGGAGGGGACGCCCTCGGCACGGCGCAGGCCATCGCGGACCTCGCCCTGGTGCCCGCGCTGCGCGCTGCCGGCCTGCCCGACGGCGCCGTCGGCCTCGTCACGTCCCGCGAGCGCTCCGCCGGCTGGGCGCTGTTCAGCGACTCGCGGCTGGCGTTGGCCGTGGTCCGCGGCTCGGGCAAGGCGGTCGCCCAGCTGGCGAGCGTCGCGCGGCAGAGCGGCCTTCCGGTGAGCGCGCACGGCACCGGCGGTGCCTGGGTTGTCGCCGACCGCAGCGCCGACGCCGCCCGGCTCGCCGGCGTGGTCCGGCACTCCCTCGACCGCAAGGTATGCAACACCCTCAACGTCGCCGTCGTGGTGCGGGAGCGCGCCGCGGACCTCGTCCCGGTGGTCCTCGCCGCCGCGGACGCGGCCGCAGCGGCCCGGGGCGGCACCGCGGCCCGGGTCCACGTGGCGCGCGGCAGCGAGTCCTGGCTCCCAGCGGGGGACCTCGAGCGCAGCATCGACGTGCGCCGGGCCGAGGGCCTCGTGACCGAGCCTCGGGCGGACGTGCTCGAGGTCGCGGACCTCGCCCTGGAGTGGGAGTGGGAGGGGACGCCGGAGATCAGCCTCGTGGTGGTCGAGGACCTGGAGGAGGCCGTCGCACTGACCAACCGCTGGAGTCCGCGCTTCGTCGCATCGCTCGTGGCGGACGACGCCGCGGCGCAGGACCGTTTCTTCGGCGCCGTCGACGCCCCGTTCGTCGGGGACGGCTTCACCCGGTGGGTGGACGGGCAGTACGCGCTGCAGCAGCCGGAACTCGGACTGTCCAACTGGGAGCACGGCCGCCTGCTCGGGCGGGCCGGCATCCTCAGCGGCGCCGACCTGACCACCCGCCGGCTGCGCGCCCACCACGAGAGCGCAGACCAGCACCGCTGACGAGAGCCCGCGCCTGCCGTTCGGACGGCGTTGGACCCCATTTCGTGGCACTCGTGCCGGGTGGGTCGGCGAGTGCCACGTTGTGGGGGGTGGGTGCCGGGTCGGCGGGTCGAGTGCGACGTTGTGGGGCTCGGCGGGCCTGGGGAACCCCGACTTCGTAGCACTGGGCCGGGGCAAGGCCCGATTTCGTGACACTCGCGGGGCGCGCCCGGGGCGAGGCGGTCCGGCCTACTCCTCGTCGCGCACGAGTCGCAGGTGCGCACGATTCGCGCGCCCGCTCCGATCCACGCGCCCGAGGTCCAGGACCTCCGCGCCGTCGGCCTCGCCCGCCCCTCCCGTGCGCGGATCCTCGGGGAACGTGGTCCAGTGCTCGTCCGACTCCGCGATCCGCACGGGCCGCTCGGCGGCGGGGATCACGTCGGTGAACAGCGCGAGCGTCTCGCCCAGCCCGGTGGCGGCGGGCGCGACGACCCCGTGCCGGCCGAGGTCGTGCGCAATGCGCGCGACCTCCTGGCAGCGGCGGTACGCCTCGACGTCGTCGGTGGGCGACGCCAGGTCTGCGTCGGTGAGCCCGACGACGATCCGCGCCGCCACAGAGCGCAGGTCCAACAGGTTCGTCACCCGGACCGAGGCCGTCACGAGCACGCGCGGCCGGATCTGCGCGACCAGGCGCGCGCGGTCGGCCGGGTCCTCGATCGGATCGACCAGGTGCCGGTACGCCTCGACAACCACCGAGTCGCGGGGCCGGCCCAGGTAGAGGACGGGGAAGCCGCCGCGCGTGCCCCAGCGGCCGTGCCCACCCCGCCCGGCGAGTGCCTCGCGGACGTACGCGCTCGCGACGTGGCGCTGCCAGTGCCCGGACTCGGACGCCGGCGTGAGCGCGGCGATCCGTGATCGTTCAGCGGGCACGTCACATCCCGCTCAGGACGCGCTCGACCTCGGCGAGCACCTCATCGGTGCGGTCCTCGGCCAGCAGGTCGATCGGCCGGCGGTGCCCGAGGTTGCGGTTGCGGGACCGGAGCCAGATCTGGATGCCCTCGTCCGTGTACACCTCGCGCAGCTCACGGACCACGTGCACGACGTCGAGGACGCGGTCCACCGACTGGCCCCGGGGTCGCGTCCGCCCCGCGCTCCAGTTCTGCACGGTGCGTTCGGTGGTGCCGACCGCGACGGCCAGTTCACCCTGGGTGATGACCGACGGCGTCACGTCCTCGACCAGACGCATGAAGGAGACGTTGCTGCGGTTCGGGGCGCCCGCGTGGGCGCTCGCGGGTGTCGACGTGGTCATCGGTCTCCCTTCCGGGCGACGGCGTGGGCGCGGTCAGACACGGCCGTAGCCTTTGTCTCAGGTTTCGCCGCGAGTTTCGCCTGAACTTTCCTCCCATCTTACGTCGCGACGCGATCGTCGTCGACGGGGCGAACCTCAGCGCACGGTGACGGCCGGCATGAGAAGGGCCTCGCCCAGCGGCAGCCCGAGGGCCGCGGTCAGGTCGGCGAGCGCGGGCAGCCGCACCGACGCCGTCGCCCGGGGGTCCTCGCTGCTCCGGGGAGGCCGCAGCCGCGCGAGCGGCGGGACGTGGAGCGCGGGCCGCAGCGGTGCCTCGTCCGGCAGCCCGGTGCGTTCCCGCGCGATCCGGACGGCGTCGCGCAGCCCGCCCAGGTGGTCGACCAACCCGACGCCGAGCGCGTCGCGCCCCGTCCACACCCGCCCCCGCGCCACCGCCTCCACCTGCGCCGCCGTCATCCCGCGCCCGGTGGCGACCTTCGCCACGAAGTCCTCGTACACGGCGTCCAGCAGGGCGGCGAGCCGCTCGAGCTCCTCCGCCGTGAAGGGCCGGCGCGGCGAGAACATGCGCGAGCGCGCCCCGTGTTCGACGGCGCCCGTGGCCACCCCGAGGCGCTCGAGGAGGTCGCTCACCACCACCTTGCCGCCGAACACGCCGATCGATCCGGTGAGCGTGGCGGGGAGGGCGACGACGGCGTCGGCCGGGCACGCGATGTAGTAGCCGCCCGACGCCGCGGCGCGGCCCATCGAGACCACCACCGGCTTCCCCGCCTCCCGCACCCGGGAGACCTCGCGCCAGATGGTCTCCGAGGCGACGGCGGAGCCGCCGGGGGAGTCGATGCGCAGGACGACGGCGCGGGCGCCGTCGTCATCCGCCGCGGCACGTAGGGCGGCACCCACCGAGTCGCTTCCCGCGAGGCGGCCGGTGGGTGTGGGGCGGGTGCGGCCCGAGACGATCGTGCCGACCACGTCCACCAGCGCCACGTGCCCGCGGCCGCGCGCCGGGATTCGCGGCCGACGGCGTGGGTGCCAGAGGTCGGCGAACAGCGGATGCGCGTCCGTCCCCACTCGCGCGCGGATCGCGTCGAAGGCCTGGTCGCGGTAGCCGAGCGTGTCCACCAGGCCGGCGGCGTGCGCCTCCGCCGCCGTCCGCGGCCCGGTCTCGACGAGGTCGCGGACCCGGGGCGCGTCCAGCCGCCGGCCCTGCGCGATCGCGGTGACGGCGTCCTCGAACACGGACTCCGCGAGGCGATCGAGCGACTCCCGGTGCGCCGGGGTGAAACCGGTGCGCATGAGGCGGTCGGCGGCGTTCTTGTACTCGTGGCGCTGCTCGATCTGCGGTTCGAGCCCAACCCGGTCCAGCGCGCCGCGCAGGAAGGTGGCCTCGACCGCGACGCCGAGCAGGCCGAGCGTGCCGCCCGGCTGCAGCCAGACCTCCTCGAACGCGGTGGCGAGGACGTATGCCGCCATCTCGCCCGGGCCCTCGCCGAACGTCTCGGCCCACGCCAGCGCTGGCTTGCCGCTCGCGCGGAAGGCCGCGACGCCCAGGCGGATCTCCTCCATCAGCGCCCAGGGGAGCGGGCCGCCCACCCTGGCGATCAGGCCGCCCACGCGAGGGTCCGTCCCCGCCTGGTGCAGGGCGCGGAGGGTGGGCGCGAGCCGCCGTCGGCTCCGGGCGCGCAAGCGGGACAGCGGGTCCTCGGGCTCGGACTGGACCGGGGGCTCGGTGAGGTCCAGCTCCAGGAGCACCGATGCGCGGGGGAGGCCGGGGGCGTGCATGTCCCCACAGTAGGTGGCAGGTCCGACGACGGCGCGGGCGGGCGCCGTCGGACGCCGCTCCTTGCCGTTTCGAGCGCAGGATTCGGTGCATCCGGTCCACCCGATCCGCCACTCAGGTGCGGGGGAGGCGCCGGGGTCGTAGTTTCGCACCGGTCACAGTTCAGCGGAGGGGGCCCGGATGGTCACGAAGTGCACGCACCTGGCCGCGGTGGCTGCGGTGACGCCCTCGGGCGAGGGCTGCGAGGACTGCCTGCGGATCGGCGGGCGCTGGGTCCACCTGCGGATCTGCATGACGTGCGGGCACGTGGGCTGCTGCGACAACTCGCCGAACCGGCACGCCCGCGCCCACTGGCAGGCGAACCCCGGCCACCCGATCATCCGGTCGTTCGAGCCGGGCGAGGACTGGTGGTGGTGTTATGCGGACGAGGTGGGATTCCTGGTCGACGGCGCCCCGCCGGCACGTCCGCGCACCTGAGCCGGGAGCGCGGCGCGACGGCCCTTGCGCCGCGGTGGCCCGCAGAGGAGCATTTTCGCGAATCCACGACGTCGAAAGGCGGGGATATCAATGGCCGCCGCGGAATCCGCGAAGTCGCAGATCCCTACCAAGGCCGCAGGTGCCGGTGACGACATCGCCCCACCTACAACCGCGCTGTTGCGCGAGCTCAACCTTCTCCCCAGCCCTGAGGACCTGAAGGCGGCGTCCGGGTTCGTGGCCGCCTTCACGGGCCCGCCCGAGAGCGTCGCGGTCATCGAGGCGGGCGCGACCGCGGCCGCGAAGTGGTCGTCCGCGGGTCTCGGCGCGGCTCTTGCTGCGGTCTGGGCAGCCGTCGTCGGCTTCTGGGGCGGGATCACCGATGAGGTCAGGGTTGCCGTTCTCCTCGCGAGTGGTCTTCTCTCCGCGGCCGTGGTGATCGCCATCGGGCTCTTGCTCTCCTCCGACGTCCGCGGCCGGGCCGCGGCCTCGGTCGCGACGATCCAGGCGCGGTCGCTGGTGGCGCAGGCGATGATCGTCGCCGCCCAGAAGTCGGCACGAGACGACGGCGCGACCGCCGTCCAGGTCACGGCGCTGCAACCGGGGCTGACCGCTCGCAACCACGCGCGGCCGAGCGCGGACGAGGACGGCTGGAAGGTGATCGCTCTCGAGCGCTCCGCTGATGGCTCGATCAAGTACCGCTTGGTCAAGGGCT
Source organism: Actinomycetales bacterium (assembly GCA_029975645.1). GTDB lineage: Bacteria > Actinomycetota > Actinomycetes > Actinomycetales > JAHECE01 > JAHECE01. The sequence goes on along the minus strand of JARKOU010000272.1, from coordinate 3,546 downwards.
CCAGTGAGGCGCTGGTCAGCTCGCAGGACCTCTCGTTCGACTGATCCGCTGCCCCGGATCGACTTATCTGCGCCGCCCGATCGGCTGATCTGCTAGCCCCGAGGCCCGCGGGCAGGCGGCGTCGTCGGGCCGCGGCTGCGCCGGGAGGTCAGGTCGACTGGACGTCCCGGCGGCTGAAGGCGACCACGCCGCCGGCCACCAGTGCCGCCGCGACCACTGGCAGCCAGACCAACCCGGTGAGGTCGGCGTCGGGCCCAGGCAGCAGCGGCGAGTGCGCGAACGGGCTCAGGTCCATGGCCCACGTGGGCAGGTTCCAGAGGGTGCCGAACTCGCCGACCACGAGGAAGAGAACCCAGACGCCCCAGACCGCGCCGGCGGCCCGCGGCCAGAGCCCCCAGACCGCCAGCACCAGCCCGACCAGCACCCAGGCGGCCGGCACGTGCGCGAGCGCCGCCGCCACGATCGCGCCGGTGCGGGTGAAGTCCCCGACCGCAGCCCCGTGCCCGACGGCGGTGCCCGCGCCGGTGACGAAGAGCAACCACGCCACCCCCGCCAGTGCGATGACCGCGTGGGACGCGACCCATCGGGTGCGGGGTGTCGCCGCAGCGAGCACGCCCTCGGCGTGTCCGGTCGCCTCCTCGGCGCCGAGCATCGACGCCGCGGAGATCCCGTACGCCGCGACGATCGCGCTCACGAGCCCGAGCTCTGCCGCGATGAACGCATCGGTGAGGGCCTGCGCGCCGCCGAGTTGCCGAATGATCTCCGCCATGCCGGGCGAGTTGAGCAAGCCGGTGACGTTGTGGGCGACCGAGCCCATGACCACCGAGAGAAGGGCAGAACCCGCGGTCCAGGCGAGGAGCACTCCCCGCTGGAGCCGCCACGCCAGCCCGAACGGCGAACCCATCCTCCCGACCGGGCGGCCGGGCCGGTCCGGGAGCAGACCTGCGCCCAGGTCGCGGCGCTGCCGGAGTGCAAAGGCGACGGGAACGAGGACGGCCGTCGCGAGCAGCGGCAGCGCGAGCACGGACCAGCGGTCGCCTGCGTAGGCGCGGATCTGCTGGTTCCAGCCGATGGGGGAGAGCCACGAGAGCCACCCCGGCCCCTTCTCTGCGAGGTCGCCGACCGCGCGGAGTGCATAGGCAAACCCGATGACCAGGAAGGTCAGGCCGTTGGCGGCTCGACCCGTGGTGGTCACCTGCGCAGCGACGGCCGCGACCGCCGTGAAGCAGAGCGCCGTCGCCGCCCACCCGGCCCCGAAGAGCACCGAGCCTTCGGTCGGCAGCCCGACGGCGACGAGCCCGAGACCCGTCAGCAACCCGAGCAGCAGCGTCGCGGACCCGACCACCACGAACGCCGCGGTCAGCGGCGCCGCCCGTCCGACGGCGCCGCTCCCGACGAGTTCGAGCCGCCCGGTCTCCTCGTCGGCCCGCGTGTGCCGGACCAGCATCCTCACCATGAACACCGAGATCAGCGCGGCGTAGAGCACGGTCATCTTGAGCATCGACAGCGCGCCGAGCGACGTCGGGTCGTAGATCCGCCCGTAGAGGGCCACCGTGGCCGCGGTCGAGTTGACCGTCTCCGCCGCCTCGATCCGCGACTGCTCGGTCGGGTAGAGCTCTGCCGTCGCCGACGCCGAGAGCACCGCCGTCGCCGCGAAGAACACCACCCATGAGGGCAGCAGGACCCGGTCGCGCCGTAGGACGAGGTGGACCATCCGCCCCGTGCCGGTGAACTCGCCGCTCATGACCCGCCGCCTGACCCGTCGCCGCGGTAGTGGCGAAGGAACAGCTCCTCCAGCGTGGGTGGCTGGCTCGTCACGGCCGTCACACCCGCGGCCCCCAGCACCGAGAGGAGCGGGGCGAGCGCCGTCGGCTCCACGGCCGCGGAGAACCGCGTGCCGTCCATGACCACGTCGTGCAGGCCGGGGATGTCCGCGAGTCCGGACGGCACGGTCGCGAGGTCCGCAGTGACGCTCGTGCGGGTGAGGTGGCGAAGGTCCGCCATCGACCCCGTCTCCACGACCACGCCGTCGCGGATGATGCTCACCCGGTCGCACAGCGCCTCGACCTCGTTCAGGATGTGGCTGCTCAGGAGCACGGTGCGGCCGTCTCCGCGGATCTCGCCGACGTAGGCGCGGAACTGTGCGTCCATCAGTGGGTCGAGGCCCGAGGTCGGCTCGTCCAGGAGGAGCAGTTCGGCGTCGCTCGCGAGCGCGGCTATGAGCGCGACCTTCTGCCGGTTGCCCTTGGAGTAGGTGCGGGCCTTCTTCGACGGGTCGAGCTCGAAGCGTTCGATGAGCTCGGCCCGGCGTCGTGGGTCGAGGCCGCCGCGCAACCTGCCCATGAGGTCGATGACCTCACCGCCGGACAGGCTCGGCCACAGGGCGACGTCGCCCGGGACGTACGCCATCCGGCGGTGGAGGCGGACGGCGTCGGCCCAAGGATCGCCGTCGAGCACACGGAGGGTGCCGGCGTCGGCGCGGAGGAGGCCGAGGAGGATGCGCAGCGTGGTGGTCTTGCCGGCTCCGTTGGGGCCGAGGAACCCGTGGACCTCACCCTCCGTCACCTGGAGGTCGAGCCCGTCGAGCACGTGCGTGCGACCGAAGCTCTTGTGGAGGCCGGCGACGTCGATCACGGCAGTGGTAGTGCCCATGCATTCCACGCTAGACCCGACCTCCGACACGGTCGCGGCGTTGGCTCCCGGCGTCGAGGCCGGTCCGATGTCGGGGCGGATGTAAGCGCTTTGACTCCGGGGCCTCTCATGCTCCACTATCTGCTCCCGGATGGTGCGCGCCGCTTGCCCCCTGCGCTGCGCGCACCATCCTCCCAAGCCCCTTTCGCCGTCGTCCGGGTGCGTGCACCGGTCGAGGTGCTCCTGGCCGGGCCCTGGCGCCCCCTGGTGCGAGGCGGCATGCCTCACGCACCCACCCCCGAGCCTCGGATAGCGTGGTCAGGTGAATCCTCCCGTCCGTTTCGGCCGTGCCGCGGGCTCGCGCCCCCTCCCGCGCCCCGATGACGCGCGTGGGGCAGACGTTCCCCAGCGTCCCGACGGCGCGCCCCCCGCATCCGGGAGCCCGGCGACGCCGTCGACCGCGGCCCCGCAGCCCCTCACCGAGCGCCAGCGCGTGGTGGGGGAGGCCGTGGACGCCTGGTGCGCGCGGCTGCTCGAACTCGGCGGCGAGAGCGCGCTCGCGGACATCACCTTGCTCGGGCCGGCGGCGATCGACCTCACGGCCGCTCATCCCTCTGGCATCGCCCAGTTGTTCGCGGGCCGCACCACGCTGCTCTCCAATCTGGTGCGCGAGGGCATCTCGTTGACCCAGGCGCGCCGCCGTGCCCGCACCGTGCTCGCCCGCGCGGACGAACTCGCGCAGCGCTATGGCGTCGCGCCCACCTACCTGGCCATCGGCATCGGCACGTGGACCATCCTCGAGCCGGCCGCTCCTGCCGAGCCCGCCCCCTCCGCCGTCCCCGCCCCCTCCGCCGAAACCACCCCTTCCGCCGAGCCCACCCCCTCCGCCGAACACGGGGTTAGTCGGCTTAACGG
>JARKOU010000264.1 GCA_029975645.1 Actinomycetales bacterium | reverse complement strand
GCGCAGGTCGGCCAGGCCGCTGAAGTAGTACGTCAGGGAGCCGAGCGGGACGTCGGCCGCCTGGGCGATGAGCCGATGCGTGGTGCCGGCGACGCCGTGCTCGGCGAGGACGTCGAGGGTGACCTCGACGATGCGGTCCTTCCGCCCCGGCTCGCGGCGGTGCGGGCGGCGCGCCGTCGTCGTCTGCTGCACCGGTTCAGAGCTGCCGGATGACGCGGGCGGGGTTGCCGACCGCGACGACGTTCGCCGGCAGGTCCTTGGTGACGACGGCGCCCGCGCCCACCACGGTGTTCTCCCCGATCGTCACACCGGGGCACACGATCACGCCGCCGCCGAGCCAGACGTTGTCCTTGATCACGATCGGCTTGGCGGCCTCCCACTTGTCCCGACGCGGGCCCGGCTCGATCGGGTGGATCGGGGTGAGGAGCTGGACGTTCGGGCCGATCTGGACGTCGTCGCCGATGGTGATGGTCGCGACGTCGAGGGCGAGCAGTCCGAAGTTGGCGAACGTCCGGGCGCCGACGAACGTCTGGTAGCCGTAGTCGCAGCGGAACGGGGGGCGGATCTCGCTGTCCGGGCCGAACGCGCCGAGCAGCTCGCCCAGCAGGGCCCGCCGGCCGTCGTGGTCGTTCGGATCCATCGTGTTGATCTGGTGGGTCAGGCTCATCGCCCGGCGCGACTCCGCGCCCAGCTCCGGGTCCTCAGCGAGGTACATGTCGCCGGCGATCATGCGCTCGCGCATCGTCCGCTCGTCACGGGTGTAGGGGGAGGCGTCGGGCGTCATGTGTACGAGTGTACACACAACGCCGAACGTCCGGACAGCTCGGGCGTCGTCCGGGGCGGAGCGCGCCAATCCACGGCGTGGCTCACGTCGTCGCACGGCCCGGCGGAGAGTCCTGCATGAGAGGCGTCGCCTCGCGATCACGCAGGCGTACAAGAGTACACCCGCATGTGTACTCTTGTACACGACCTCATTAACATACCGAACGACACGGACCAGCCCGGGCCTGAAACGACACCACGAAGGAAAGCAGATGAGCCAGACCGCACCGGCCGACGCCGAAGCCCGTCCGGGCGGTGATCTTCGACATGGACGGATTCCTGGCAGACAGCCAGCCGCTGCTGTTCGAGGCCGAGCGGATCCCGCTGGCCGAGCTTGGTGCGGAGCTCACCGAGGAGATCAAGAAGCCGTTCATCGGGATGGGTGGGCTCGGCTACATCGCCTTCCTCGCCGGCCCCCCGCTGCTCGGCCTGCTCGCCGACCACGTCGGCTACCGCACCGCCCTGCTGGCCATCCCGTGCCGCTGATCGCCAGCCAGCTGCTAAGCCCGATCGCCGCCCCGCCGAAGCAGCCCCTGTCCGCGGCCGAGCCGGATCTCGTCGACCAGGCTTCGTGCCCGGCACCGGCAGCACCTTCTGGGAGACGAGCGTGACTGCGGTCCGCCTCGTCGCCGTCGACATGGACGGCACATTCCTGGACGACTCGATGGGCTACGACCGTGCCCGGTTCGCCGCCGTCCACGCGCACCTGGCCGCGCTCGGGGTCCGGTTCGTGGTCGCCAGCGGCAACCAGTACCACCAGCTGCGCTCGTTCTTCCCTGACCATCCCGACGTCCTGTTCGTGGCCGAGAACGGCGCCCTGATCGCCGACTGGTCCGGCAACGAGCTTCGAGTGCAGCCGATCGATCGCGGCATAGCGGCCACCACCTGGCGCACACTCGAAGGGTGGCAGGACGTGCACGTGATCGTCTGCGGTCGGCGTGCCGCCTACGTGCGCGACGATGCGGACCACGAAGCGGTCGCACTGACCCGGCGGTACTACCACCGGCTCGACCACGTGGGCTCGTTCGACGAGATCAGCGACGACGTCGTCAAGTTCGCGCTGATCTGCCCGCCTTCGCGAACCGACGAGATCCTCGTCGCCCTGGCCGCAGCGCTCCCGGCGGACACGATCGTCCCCACCTCCAGCGGCCACGGATCTATCGACCTGATCGCCCGCGGCGTCAACAAGGGCACCGCGCTGGCCTGGCTCGGCCGGCACCTGGGCATCCCGACCGAGGCCATGATCGCGTTCGGAGACGGCGGCAACGACGTCGAGATGCTGCGCACCGTCGGGCTCGGCGTGGCCATGGCACAAGCCCCCGTCACGGTCCGCGCGCACGCCGACCTCGTCACCGCCTCGAACAACGAATCCGGCGTTCTGACTTACCTCGAGCGAGCCCTGCCGGCCTGGCAGCGCGCCGCCTACCCACCGGGAGACCCAGTGGCGACCCGAGACGCCGAAGCCCGTTCATCGACCCCGGCGCAGAGGCAATGAACCCACTCCGTCCGCCTCGCTCCGCCACCTCGGGGTGAACCGCATCGAGCGTCACGCCGGGGCCCCATGGCGTCGAGACGGACGCCGGTGGCAGCGAGCACCTCGCGGCCAGCGAGAGGCGGGTGGTCGCACGGCCCCACCGGGCTGTCCGGCGGACGCGGGTCGCGAATTCAATCTGTGGGGTAAGTGTGGGGTTGGGGCCCTCCGGCCCTATGACGAAGGGCCGCCCTCCTGCGTTTCCGCAGGTGAACGGCCCTTTTCTGTCGGGGTGGCGGGATTTGAACCCACGACCTCTTCGTCCCGAACGAAGCGCGCTACCAAACTGCGCCACACCCCGTGAACCGCCTCGCAAGGATAGCCGAGGCAGGCCGCACCTGCGAAACCGAGCCTCAGCGCGCCACGAGTTCGAGCAGCGTCGCCTCGGGCCGGCAGGCGAACCGCACCGGCGCGTAGGGCGACGTGCCCAGGCCGGCGCTGACGTTCAGCCAGGTCGAGCCCTCGCCACCCGGCTCGTCCGGTCGAGCACCGGGCCAGCCGTGCAGGCCCTTGGCCCGGCCTCGGTCGAGGTCGCAGTTCGTCACGAGGGCGCCGTAGAACGGCACGCACAGCTGCCCACCGTGGGTGTGCCCGGCGAGGATGAGGTCGGCGCCGTCGGCCGCCATCGCGTCGAGCACCCGCCGGTACGGCGCGTGCGTGACGCCCAGCCGCACCGTCGGCACCTCCGGGGCCTCGCCGTCGCCGTCCCCTCCGGGCCGCGGAGCCGACGGCGCGGGGAACCTGTCTCGGTCCAGGTGCGGGTCGTCGACGCCCACCAGGTCCAGCCGAACGCCCTCGACCGCGACTGCGTCCCGCCGGTTCGTGAGGTCGCGCCAGCCCTTCGCAATGAACGATGCGGCGAGGTCCGCGGCGGGCAGGGTGCGCGAGTCCGCGATGCCCCGGACACGCGGATCGCGCAGGAGGTAGCGCGAGGGGTCTTTGGGCTTTGGCGAGAAGTAGTCGTTCGACCCCATCACGAACGCGCCCGGCACAGCTAGCAGGGGCTCGAGCGCGTCGAGCACGGCGGGCAACGCAGCGGTGTGCGCCATGTTGTCGCCGGTGTCGATCACGACGTGAGGGGCGAGGTCCGCCAGCCCGCGCACCCAGGCGCGCTTGCGCGCCTGGGTGGGGACGAGGTGGAGGTCGCTGATGTGCAGCAGCCGGATGGGTCCGGTCCCGGGGGGAAGGATCGGCACCGTCGCGCGGCGCAGCGTGTACCACTGCGCCTCCACGAGCGCCCATCCCAGGCACCCCAGCCCGAGCCCGGCGACGGCGCCGACCCCTCCCAGGGCGCGGCGCCCCGCCCCTGTGCCGTTCAGGGCCTAGCCGCCGTTCCGGCCGGGTGCGTTGCCGCTGTTTCCTGGCGCCGCGTCGGGTTGTCCGTCCACAGGTGCGGGAGCGGGGCCTCCGCTGAGGAAGATCGTGATCGTCGAACCGGGCGACACCCGGGAGCCTGCCCCGGGCGACGTGGAGGCGACCAGGCCCTCCGCCAGGTCCGAGTTCACCGTTCCACCCACCGCGGTGGTGAACCCGGCGGCCTCGAGCTCGGCCTGTGCCGAGGCGAGGTCCTGCCCGACGACGTTCGGCACCTGCTTGCGGTCACCGTAGAGGAATCGGTCATCCGGCGCGGTGAACCCGACCACCGGCAGCCCTTCATGGGCCGGACGCATGAAGCGGGCCCAGGTGGGTGCGGCGAGGACGCCGCCGTAGACGTAGCGGTAGTACCGGCCGTTGATGGTCACCCGCTGCATCGGGATGTTGCCCTCGGAGTGGCCGATCCACACCGCGGTGGACATCTGCGGCGTGTAGCCCACGAACCAGGCGTGCCAGTCCTCGTTCGCGGTTCCGGTCTTGCCCGCGGCCGGGCGGTCGCCCAGGCCGCTACCGCGGGCCGTACCGTTGTTGACCACCTGCTGGAGCGCGTAGTTCTGGGCGGCCGCGATCTGCGGGTCGAGCACCTGCTGGCAGTTCGACGCCGGGACGGGGAGCTCGCCGCCGTTGGTGTCCTGGACGCTCGTGATCGGCACCGGTGCGCAGTAGGTTCCGCCCGACGCGTAGGTCGCGAAGGCGGCGGCCATCGTGAGCGGGGCGATGGTGTTGGACCCGAGCACCATCGACGGGTTGACGTTGAGTTGCGTCCCCTGGGCCGTGTGGACACCCATGCTCTCCGCGACGGCGCGGATGTTGCAGAGGTCGAGCTGGTTGGCCATCGCCGCGTAGGCGGTGTTCACCGACTCACGTGTGGCGTCCAGCACGGACATCGGGCCCGAGGCGAAGCTCTCCGCGTTCTTCGGGTTCCAGTCGTCCCGGTTCTCCGGCGCGCAGGAGATGTTCCAGGAACGGCGGGGGAACAGGCGCTTCGTGGCGTCCACCCGGTCGTTGAGCGAATGCCCGGAGCGCAGCCACTCGGTGAGCACGAAGGCCTTGAACGACGATCCTGTCTGGAAGCCGCTCGAGCCCCCGTACGCCTCGTCCGTGTTCCAGTTCACCAGGGTGTCGCGCGGCGACTCGGGCGTGGCGTTCCCGTAGTTGGAGTTCTGGGCCATGGTGAGGATGCGGCCCGTACCCGGCTCCACGGTCACGATGGCGTTCGAGATCCCGGACGGGTCGTTGATGGGGATCGCGCCGACGACGGCGTCGTAGGCCAGTTGCTGCTTCACCGGGTCCAGGGTGGTGGTGATGGTCAGACCACCCCGGAGCAGGAGGCGCCGACGGTCGTCCTCGGTCGCGCCGTAGATCGGGTCGTTGATGATCGTCTTGATCACGTAGTCGCAGAAGTAGGCGGCGATACCCGCCGTCTGGCAGCCCTGCGACTGCGGCTGGACGTTCAGCATGTCCGCGATGGGAACCGCCGACGCCGCGTCGAACTCCTCTTGGGTGATGACCCCTTGGTCCCGCATGAGCGCAAGAACCGTGTTGCGTCGGGTGAGCGCGTTCTCCGGGTTCCGCACGGGGTCCCAGCGGCCCGGGGACTGGGTAATCCCCGCGAGCATGGCGGACTGCTCGATGTTGAGATCGGCGGCGCTCGTGTCGAAGTAGTACCGCGAGGCCACCTCGACGCCGTACTGCGAGGGCCCGAACTGCGCGATGTTGAGGTAGCCCTCGAGGATCTGGTCCTTGGTCATCCGCTGCTCGAGGGCGATGGCGAGTTTCGCCTCACGCAACTTGCGCCCGAGGCTCGGCTCGGTGGCCGCGGCGACGGCCGCCTCGTCTCCGTTGCGCAGGCCGGCCTCGATGAGCACGTTCTTGACGTACTGCTGCGTCAGGGTTGATCCACCCTGGGTGGAGCCCTCGACGAGGTTGTTCACCGTGGCGCGCAGCATGCCCTCGGGGTCGATTCCCCCGTGCTCGTAGAACCGCTTGTCCTCGACGGCGATCACGGCGGCGCGCATGTACGGGGACACGGCGTCCAGAGGGACCACGATGCGGTTCTCGGCGTAGAAGGTCGCCAGGAGGCTGCCGTCGGAGGCGAGCATCACCGACTGCTCGGACGGTGGGTCGAGGGCCAACTCGTCCGGGAGCTGGTCGAAGATCTTGACGCCCGTCTGGGTGGTCCCGCCCACGGCGGCCACGGCTGGCATGACCAGCCCGGCGGCTAGGACGCCCGCCCCGCTGGCCAGGAGCACGAATGCCAGGAGGAGCGAGAGGAACTGCGCCGGGTTCACCGCGCGCGAGGTCCGCCGGGGTGTTGATGCCATGACCTCAGGGTACGGTGCCGAGCCGAGTGTTCCGCGGACCGGTCGCCGTTCCCGCACCGCCCGGCGGAGGTCTTCACGGCGAGCGCACCGGACCTTCACACGCCTCCGGCCCGACGGCCGCTCTCACCTGGAGCGACGCTCTCCCGGCCGGGTCGCCCGTTCGAGGTGCAAGCGCTTGAGTCGCGACCCATGTTTCCTCTAGGTTTCACGCAGGGGAGAACGGACTCGCCTGGAGGCTGGCATGCAGGACGTGCAAGACCAGAGTTGGGCCGCCTTCGCGGCGTGCGCCCACAGCTCACCTGATGATCTCTTCGTCCAGGGAGCCGCCCAGCGGGCGGCCCGGGCCGTATGTCATGGCTGTCCGGTGCGGATCGCGTGCCTGGCCGATGCCCTCGACAACCGCGTGCCGTTCGGCGTGTGGGGCGGCATGACGGAGCGGGAGCGCCGAGCGCTCCTGCGCCGTCAGCCCGAGGTGGTCTCCTGGCGAGCGCTCCTCGCCACCGAGGAGCCGGCGGTCATGGAACTCGTGGCCCTCAAACCTCAGCGGGGCATCCGGACCACGGCCGCTGGTCGTGTGGTCGCGCGGCCGCAGGGGCCAGGCGCCGGGACCGCCCCCGCACCCCGCGACATCCCTCACTCGCACCACTCCTGATCCCGCCTCGCCGTCACCGACGACGGCGGTCGGTTCCGCGACGACGCGGCGCCGCCCGGTGGGAGAAGTTGATCGGCCGACGACGGCGCAGCGGCGCGCCGTTAGGATCTCGGCATGCAGACCTGGGAGTACGCCACGATCCCGCTGATCATCCACGCCACGAAGGCGATCCTCGACCAGTGGGGTGCCGACGGGTGGGAACTCGTCCAGGTGGTGCCCGGGCCGGACGGCCAGGGGCTCGTCGCCTACCTGAAGCGGCCGACGTCGTGAGCGTCGCTGCGCGTCTGGCCGACCTCGGGTTGTCCTTGCCCCCGGTGGCTCCGCCCGTGGCCGCCTACGTGCCGGCCGTTCGCGTGGGTGACCAGGTCTGGACCTCGGGTCAGTTGCCGCTGGTCGGCGGCCGGCTGGTCGAGACGGGCAAGGTCACCAATCCGGTCGACGGCGCCGTCCCGCCGGGGTACGTGAGCCCGGACCGGGCGGCGGAACTCGCGCGGACCTGCGCGCTCAACGCCCTGGCGGCGATCGCTGCCCAGGTGGGGAGCCTCGACCGCGTGAAGCGGGTGGTCAAGGTGGTGGGCTTCGTCGCCAGCGACCCGGGCTTCACGGGCCAGTCGCTCGTGATCAACGGGGCCAGCGAGCTGCTCGGCCACCTCTTCGGCGAGAGGGGCATGCACGCGCGCTCCGCCGTCGGCGTCGCCGTCCTCCCGCTGGATGCACCCGTGGAGCTCGAGATGGTGGTGCAGATCGCCTGACCCGGACCCCGGTCAGGCGACGCCCGACGTGCGTCAGCGCGCCCGGCGCTCCAGACGCGCCTTGTCGATGATGAGGACCGCGCGGCCCTCCAGCCGGATCCACCCGCGGTTGCCGAACTCCGCGAGCGCCTTGTTGACCGTCTCGCGCGAGGCGCCCACGAGTTGCGCGAGCTCCTCCTGGGTGAGGTCGTGGACCACGCGGATGCCGTCCTCGGTGGGCACCCCGAATCGCGCGGCAAGATCCAGCAGAGCCTTGGCCACGCGTCCGGGGACGTCGGAGAAGACGAGGTCGGCGAGCGCGGCGTTCGTCCGGCGGAGGCGTCGGGCGAGGCCCTGGAGGAGTTGAGCGCTCAGGTCAGGGCGGGTGCGGAGGAATACCATGAGGTCGTCGTGCCGCAGCTCGAGGAGTCGTGACGGCGCGATCGCCGTCGCCGTCGCCGCGCGCGGACCCGGGTCGAAGAGCGAGAGCTCCCCGAGCATCTCGCCGGGGCCGAGCACGGCGATGAGCGTCTCGCGGCCGTCGGGCGCGGTGTGGCCCAACTTGATCTTGCCATCCGCGATGACGTAGACCCGGTCGCCGGGCTCGCCCTCGTTGAAGAGCACCTCGCCGCGGCGCATCCGCACCTCGACCATGGCGGCCCGCAAGGCCCGGGTCGTCTCCTCGTCGAGCGACTCGAACAGGGCGGCGTTCACGGCCTCGGTCTGCACTCGGGTCTCCGTCCATCGGTAGCCGCGCTCCGCCGTCGGGGCGTGACGTAGATCACATCGGGGCAGGCCACAGTGTGCCACTTCCGGGGCGCCGGCCGGGCCGGGGACGGCCGTTGCCTTTCGGTTCTCCCAGGTGAACGAAACGGACAGGTCAACCTAGGCTGGGGAGCGTGCCCGTGCCCACCTCGCTCCCGCGCCGACGGCGTGCCTCGCCGGTGCGGCGGGAGCGGGCGGCGCAGGTGAACGGCTTGCTCGCGGAGACGTACCCGGACGCCCACTGCGAACTCGACCACGAGGGGCCGTTGCAGCTGCTCGTCGCGACGGTCCTGTCCGCCCAGTGCACGGACGCACGGGTGAACCTCGTGACGCCGGCACTCTTCGCGCGCTACCCCTCGGCGGCGGACTTCGCCGCGGCCGACCCCGAGGACGTCGAGGAGATCATCCGCTCCACGGGCTTCTTCCGGAGCAAGGCGGCCGCGATCACGGGGATCGGTCAGGCGCTCGTGGAGCGCTACGGCGGAGAGGTCCCGGGCAGGCTCGAGGACCTCGTCACGCTCCCCGGGGTGGGGCGCAAGACCGCGAACGTGGTGCTCGGCAATGCGTTCGGCGTGCCGGGGATCACGGTGGACACGCACGTCGGCCGGCTCGCCCGGCGCCTCGGCTGGACCCGGGCCGAGGACCCTGTGGAGGTCGAGGCCGACCTCGCGGCGCTGTTCCCGCCCGAGGAGTGGACCATGCTCTCCCACCGGCTGATCTTCCACGGGCGACGCACGTGCTTCGCGCGCAAGCCGGCGTGCGACCGGTGCCCGATCGCGCACCTGTGCCCGTCCGCTGGCACGGGCGAGCCACCTGCACCGCGCCGTCGTCCTGGGCCGCGCACCTCGGCCACCGGGGCCTGACCGCGCCGGCCGATCCCCGCGAGGGCGGGTCTCTGCGCCGAGGGCGGGTCGGTATCCACCAGCCCTCGGCGCACGGACCCGCCGTCGCGGACGTCGGCTGGGTCAGTCCCGGGGGAGGCCCTCCAGCCAGTCGAGGAGCACCTCGCTCACCCGCTCCGGCGCCTCCTCGGGCAGGAAGTGCCCGGCCCCGGCGACCTGCTCCGACCGGAAGCCAGCGGCGGTGAAGGCGCTGTCCCGGCGCGCGGTCGAGTGACCCAGGAACCGGTCCTGCGCGCCCTCGATCGCCAGCACCGGCACCGTGATCGGTTCCCGGACCGCGGCGAGGTAGCGCCCGCCGTCGGGCCGAGGCGTGGACCGGACGAGCCAGCGCAGGTGTTCCATCGCCGAGTGGGCGACGAACGGAAGCCTCATCGCGGCCACGTAGCGATCGACGGGCGGTTCCCACCCCGGGGCCGCCCAGCTGCTCAGGACGTGCTCCACGAGGCTGCCGTCCCGCAGCGCCCGTTCGGGGAACCACGGCAGCTGGAACTTGAGGACCTGGGCGATCGAGCCGACCGGGAGCATCCGCGGCCGGATCGTGTGCAGCGTGACCGGGTGCGGGTTGGCGAGCACCGCGACGGCGCGCGTCACGCCCGGGGTGAGCGTGGGCATGGACCACGCGATCGTCCCGCCCAAGCCGTGGCCGACGACGACGGCGTCCCGCGCCCCGAGCGATCGGATCACCCCGGCGACATCCCGGACCAGGGCGGGCGTGGAGTGGCCGATGGGGGGCTTGTCGGACGCGCCGAACCCGCGCAGGTCGATCGCCGCCGCGCGGTACCCGGCCTCGGCGAGTGCGACGAGCTGGTGCCGCCACGCCCACCAGAACTGCGGGAAGGCGTGGAGGAGCACCACGAGGGGGGCCGCGCCGTCGTCCGGGCCGGTGACCGCGGCGTGGAAGCGCGCCCCGTGAGCCGAGACGAACCGGTGCGTCCAGGGCCCCTCGATGAGGACGGGGTTCGCCTCGGGGCTGACGCTGGGCGACGACACCGCCGTCACGCGGCCGGGGGCGCGTTCGGGCCTTCCTCCGCGGCGGCGCCCTCCGGCGCGCCCAGCGGGATGCCCGGCCCGGCCTTGATCGCGGCGATCGTGCGCTCGGGGCCCTTGAGGTTCTCCACCTGCTTCTTGCCGATCAGCGCCATGACCCCGGCGATCGCGACGTAGATCACACCCTCGATCGCGAAGGCAGCCCAGTCGGGCAGGCCGAGCGCGACGAGCACGTAGCCGAACGCAAGGGTGAACAGGGCGAAGGCGAACAGCCCGAAGAACGCCGCTCCGACGAAGAGACCGGTGCCGATCCCGGCCTTCTTCCCCTGATCGGCCATCTCCAGCTTGCCGAGTTCCCGGACGTCGGCGACCCAGCGCTGGAACGCCGCGACGTAGTCGTTGATGAGCGTGGTGATGCTCGGCGTGCCCACGGTGCGTCCTCTCCTCGGGTCCGGTCTCCAGCCTAGGCCGTCGGGCGGTGCGGAATCAGGCCGGTGCGGCGGCGCTTCCGTGCAGGCCCGCGCTGATCATGTCCATGACGGAGGTGTCGGCGAGCGTGGTCACGTCCCCCACCGTGCGGTGCTCGGCGACGTCCCGGAGCAGGCGCCGCATGATCTTCCCCGACCGTGTCTTGGGCAGTTCCGGCACGATGAGGATGCTCCGCGGCTTCGCGATCGGACCGATCTCGTGGACCACGTGCGCGCGCAAGGACGCGACGACGTCGGAGCCCTCCCCGGGCTCGTCGGCGCGCTCGACGGCGTCGGCACGCAGGATCACGAACGCGACCACGGCCTGGCCGGTGGTCTCGTCGGAGGCCCCGACCACCGCGGCCTCGGCCACCCACGGGTGCGAGACCAGGGCGGACTCGATCTCCGTGGTGGACAGGCGGTGGCCGGAGACGTTCATGACGTCGTCCACACGGCCGAGGAGCCAGACGTCGCCGTCGTCGTCCTTCTTGGCGCCGTCGCCCGCGAAGTAGAACCCGGGGAAGCGGGACCAGTAGGTGTCCGCGAAGCGGCGCTCGTCGCCCCAGATGCCGCGCAGCATCCCGGGCCAGGGCTCGGTGAGCACCAGGTATCCGCCGCGGCCGTTGCCCACGGGCTCGCCGGCCTCGTTCACCACCTCGGCGCTCACGCCGGGCAGGGGGACCTGCGCGGAGCCCGGCTTGGCCCTGGTCACCCCGGGCAGCGGGGAGATCATGATGCCGCCGGTCTCGGTCTGCCACCAGGTGTCCACCACGGGCGTGCGGTCGCCGCCGATGACGCGGCGGTACCAGATCCAGGCCTCGGGGTTGATCGGCTCGCCCACGCTGCCGAGCACGCGGAGCGAGGAGAGGTCGAAGCGCGCCGGGACGTCCTCGCCCCACTTCATGAAGGTGCGGATCGCCGTCGGCGCCGTATAGAGGATTGTCACGCCGTACTTCTGGACGAGTTCCCACCAGCGGCCCTTGTGCGGGGTGTCCGGCGTGCCCTCGTAGAGCACCTGGGTGGCGCCGTTGAGCAGCGGCCCGTACGCCACGTAGGTGTGGCCCGTGACCCAGCCGACGTCGGCGGTGCACCAGTAGACGTCCGTGTCCGGCTTGAGGTCGAACACCACGGAGTGGGTGTAGGCCGCCTGCGTGAGGTAGCCGCCGGTGGTGTGGAAGATGCCCTTCGGCTTCCCGGTGGTGCCCGAGGTGTAGAGGATGAACAGCGGGTGCTCGGCCTCGACGGCGACGGGCGCGTGGACGTCCGCGGCGCCGTCGACCGCCTCGTGCCACCAGACGTCGCGGCCGGGCGTCCAGTCCACGTCCTGAGCGGTGCGGCGCACCACGAGCACGTGGCGCACGGGCGTGTCGCCGTGGGCGAGGGCCTCGTCGACGGCGGGCTTGAGGGCGCTGGGGGCTCCGCGGCGGTATCCGCCGTCGGCCGTGATCACGAGCGACGCCTCGGCGTCGAGGATGCGCGTGTGGAGCGCCTCGGCCGAGAACCCGCCGAACACCACCGAGTGCGGCGCGCCGATCCGCGCGCACGCGAGCATCGCCACGATCGCCTCGGGGATCAGGGGCAGGTAGATCGCGACGCGGTCGCCGGTGCGCACGCCGAGCGCCTCGAGCGCGTTGGCCGCGCGCGACACCTCGCGCTGCAGGTCGGCGTAGGTGAGGGTGCGGGTGTCGCCGGGCTCACCCTCCCAGTGGATCGCCACCCGATCGCCCAGGCCGGCCTCGACGTGACGGTCGACGGCGTTGTAGGCGGCATTGAGGCGGCCGTCCGCGAACCACCGCGCCCGGGGCGCGCCCGACCAGTCGAGCACCTCGGTGAACGGCGTTTCCCACGTGAGTTCGCGTGCCCGCGCGGCCCAGAACCCGAGGCGGTCCGCGGCGGCGTCCGCGTACAGGTCCGGGCCGGCGTTGGCCTGCGCGGCGAACTCCGGGCTCGGGGGGAAGCGGCGCCCCTCGGCGAGCAGGTTCTCCAGGGCGTCGCCGGACGGGCCGGCGGTCGTGCCGGGGGTCCCGGCCGGGGTCTCGGACACATGTCCTCCGTGCAGCGTCGACGGTGCGGTGCGGCGGTGCTGCGCAGCCCGGCTCGCGCCGCACGGGGCAGCGGGGGCGCGCGAGGGGAGCCTAACGCGGCACTCGCTCCCACCGTCGAGCGCCGCGTGCGGGCGAGACGATCCGGCCGGGCGTGAGCCGGTCGCGCCCCCGGGCCGACGCCGGCCCCCCGCCCTCCGCGCGGAAGGGGCGGGGCGCCGTCGTCGGGTGTGGGGTGCGTGCGCGAGGTGCGCTCAGGCGAACGGGTTCTCCCCCTTGGCGGCCCGAAGGGCGAGCCGGGCGCGCTCCTCGCGGCGGCCCTGACGCCGGGCGGCGTGCGAGACGACGCCCACGAAGATCAGGATCACGCCGCCGATGAGGAAGTAGCTGCGCATGCCGGACTCGACCGTGTACGCGTAGAGGTTGCGCCCGAAGCCGCCGAGGGACTCGATGCGGTCGGCGTAGCGGGACAGGAACTCGAGCGTCTGCACCGGGACGGCCACGAACGCCAGGCCGGCGAGCGCCGCGAGCGAACCGACGATGATCGACCCGACCGAGGACTTCCGGACCGCGACCAGCAGGATCGCCAGCGCCGCGAGCCCGAAGCCGAGGGAGAGGTACCCGGCCGGGTTCACGTTCGCCGGGTCCGCCAGCATGCTCCAGTAGATCCGGGCGCTGCCGTCGAATAGGAGGAACCACGCGATCGGCGTCAGCGTGAACGCGATGAGCACGCCCCACCAGTGAGCGGCCGTACGCGAGACGGGCTCGTCGAGGACATCCTCGGGGAACACGCCGTCCTCGCCGGCCGGAACGGCCTGGGCGCGCGCGACGTCCTCGGGTGGGGTCCACTGCGGTTGCGGGGTGGCGGAGGCGGCGACGGCTGCCGCACCGGCCGCGACGGCGCCGGTGGCAGGCGGCGTCGTCGGCACGGGGAAGGACCGCGCGGGAGCGGCTGGCCCGCCCGACGGCGGTGCCGCGACCGGGATGGCGACCGTCGCCTCGCCGTCGGCGGCGGGAGTGACGGGGATCGCGAGCGTCTCGCCGTTGTGGGCAGCGGCGTCGGGCTCTGCGGCGGGCGACTGCGGGCTGACGGGGACCGGCTGGGTCGCGTCCTCGCCGGTGGGGATGCCGGTGGTCTCGGTGATGCTCATGGCCTCGGTGGCCTCCGTTCCCTGGGTGGGCGGTGGGGTTCCGGCGTCGGTGGTGGCGGTCTCCGGCTGCTCGTCGGGCACCGCGGTGGGAATCGGGCGCGGGGCCCGGTGGGAAGGGGCGGCGCTCGCCGCGACTCCCGGAACGGGCGCGGGCTCGGCGGAGGGTCCGGGCGGAGGTCCGCCCGTCTCGGTGGCGTCCGTTGTCGAGGTGGTCATGAGGTTCTCCTGCTCGGTTGCGCTCGACGCTAGCGACCGCACCGGACCGGGACGCGGTGGCGCGCCGTGGGGGCGTCAGTTCGGGGCGCGAGACGGAGATCACATGCCGCGTGCGGTTTTCGCCGGGGCTTCGATGACAAAGGTCCCGCAAGCGCTGACAGCCGCCCCCCGACCATCTCCTGACCCGACCCGACTTCCTGCCCAGCCGTTGGAGAAAGACCCCCCGATGACGAACATTCTCGACCGCACGCGAACCATCGCCCCGCCCGGGTACAACCGGTGGCTCGTGCCGCCGGCGGCCCTGGCCGTTCACCTGTCCATCGGGCAGGTCTACGCCTTCAGCGTCTTCAAGAACCCGCTCCTGGAACGCTTCGGCACCAGCCACACCTCGATCGCGATCATCTTCTCGATCGCGATCGTGATGCTCGGTCTCTCGGCTGCCTTCGGCGGCAAGTGGATGGAGCGCAACGGGCCCCGCAAGGCCATGGCGCTCGCCGCCGTCTTCTGGGTGTCCGGCTTCCTGGTGGCCTCGCTCGGCGTCACGCTCGAGCAGCTGTGGATCGTGTACCTCGGCTACGGCTTCCTCGGCGGCATCGGCCTGGGCATCGGCTACATCTCGCCCGTCAGCACCCTCATCAAGTGGTTCCCCGACCGCCCCGGCCTGGCCACGGGCCTCGCGATCATGGGCTTCGGCGGTGGGGCGATGCTCGCCTCGCCGCTGACGGCGTGGCTGCTCGCGCAGTACGCCGAGGTGCCCTCTGAGGCGATCGTCCCGACGATGCTGACGCTCGCCGTGATCTACGGCTTCCTGATGATCGCCGGTGCCGCCGTCATCCGCATCCCCCCGCCGGGCTGGAAGCCCGAGGGCTGGGTGCCGAGCCCCAAGAAGAACGCGCTGCAGACCAGCGCCGACGTGCGCGTGAACAAGGCCGTGCGCACCCCGCAGTTCTACCTGCTCTGGGTGGTGCTCTTCACGAACGTCACGGCGGGCATCGGCATCCTGGAGCAGGCCTCGCCGATGATCCAGGACTTCTTCGACTTCGTGACGCCGGAGACTGCGGCCGGGTTCGTGGGCCTGCTCTCGCTCGCGAACATGAGCGGCCGGTTCGTGTGGTCCTCCACCTCGGACAAGACCGGGCGCAAGCGGATCTACATGATGTACCTGGGCCTCGGGGCGCTCCTCTACGCCGTGCTCGCGGCGTACGGGAACACGGCCATCGGCCTGTTCGTGGCGCTCACCTTCGTGATCGTCTCGTTCTACGGCGGCGGTTTCGCCACCGTGCCTGCGTACCTCAAGGACCTCTTCGGCTCGCTCGAGGTGGGCGCCATCCACGGTCGCCTCCTGACGGCGTGGTCCGCGGCCGGCATCGCGGGTCCGCTCATCGTCAACCGGATCGCCGACGCGCGGGCCGCCCAGGGCGTGGAGGGCGCGGCGCTCTACCTGCCCTCGCTCGTGGTGATGTCCTGCATCCTGGTGGTCGGCTTCGTGGCGAACCTCCTGATCAAGGCCGTGGACGCCCGATTCCACGAGCCAGCCGTCCCGGCCGAGGCGAAGGTCGCGGCGATGGCTCCCGAGCGCGTGGTGGTGGAGGCCGTTCAGCGCGGCGTTCCCGCCGTCGCGCTCCTCGAGGCGACGGAGCGCGAGAAGGCCGACGTCGTGGTTCTCGACGAGACCCCCGACGAGATCGCCGAGGACGAGGCAGCGGCGCCCGCTGCGCACGCCGGCAAGGTGCTCCGGGCGACGGCGCTCACGCTCTGGGTGCTCGTGGGCGCGCTCCTGGCCTACGGCGTGACGATGACGGTGATCAGGGCCGCCGCGCTGTTCGCCTGAGGCGCCGCCTCAGGATCAGCCAGGCGGCCAGGAGAACCAGGCTCACCACCACTGTTCCCGCTGCGGCCCGGGAGGCCGGGGTGTCGACCCGGGTCCGCAGCGGGATCGGGTGGAGGAAGTCGCGCACGGTCCAGCCCGCCTCGAGGGCGTGCTTGCGCAGGGCCTTGTCCGGGTTGACCGCTACCGGGTGGCCGACGGCTTCGAGCATCGGGATGTCGGTCACCGAGTCGGAGTAGGCGTAGGACGAGGAGAGGTCGTACCCGCGGGTGGCGGCGAGGTGGGCCATCGAGCTCGCCTTGTTCTCCGCGTACGCGTAGTACGCGATCTCTCCCGTGTACTTCCCGTCCTCCACCTCCAGGCGTGTCGCGATCACGTGGTCGGCTCCGATGAGGCGCGCGATCGGCCGGACGAGGGCCTCGCCCGAGGCGGAGACGACGACGACGTCGCGCCCGGCCAGGTGGTGTTCCTCGATGAGCTCCAGGGCCTCGGCGTAGACCGTGGGCGAGATCAGGTCGTGGAGCGTCTCCGCCACGATCTGGTCCACCTGCGCCACGTCCCAGCCGGCGATGAGCGAGGAGAGGAAGACGCGCACGCGTTCGCTCTGCTGGTGGTCGGCGCCGCCGATCAGGTAGACGAACTGCGCATAGCTGGCGCGCAGCACGTCCTTGCGCGTGATGAGTCCCCCCTTGAAGAGGGGGCCCGTGAAGGCCGTGGCCGAGTGCGTCGCGATGATCGTGCGGTCCAGGTCGAAGAACGCCGCCGCCTTGAGGTGGTGTGACACCCCGCCCGCTCCCTTCCTCACGTCTTTTGGTGTCCGGTGCCGTTCGGGCCAGCCTAGCCAGGCGGTCCGACACCGGACTGCCGGGCCGACCCGTTCTCCACAGAAGGCGTCGGTGCACGGTCGTCCACCGTGGCCGACGGCGCTCGTGCGCCGCCGGCGGACGCGGCGTCAGGCTCGCCTCACCCGAGGGAGAGGAGCCGGCCGGTGGTTGCGGAATCGCGCGCGTTGCGGGTGGGGTTGGCGACGGACAACCCCTACCTCGCCGAGCAGGTGCGACGCGTCGCGGACGTGGTGGGCGCCGTCGTCGTCGGACCTGCGGCGGGAGGAGGTGGCGCTCCGGACGTCTGGCTCCTGGATACCACCGCATCCCGGCCGACCCAGGGGGAACCGTCCGAACGGGACGGCGTCCCCGCCCTCGCGGTACGCCTCGGTCACGGCGGACGGGCGCCCGCCGCGGGTGTGGGGCCGGGTACCGGCGTGGTGGACCTGCCCCTCGACGCCGAGCCGCTTCTGCGGTATCTCTCCGCCCTGGCCTCGCCGCCACGGGCGCGGGTAATCGGGGTGCTCGGCGCGCGAGGCGGCGCGGGGGCGTCGATGCTGGCGGCGGCGCTGGGGCGCGCCGCCGCGGCGACCGGTCCGTGCACGGCGCTCGCGGACCTCGATGCGTTCGGCGGCGGGATCGAGCGGCTCCTCGGGATCGAGCACGAGCCCGGCCCGCGCTGGGCGGACCTGCGCAGCGAGCCCGCGGGCTTCCCGGCGCACGCGCTGGGGCACGCGCTGCCGCGCTGGCACGACGTGAGGGTGCTCTCGGGTGATCTGCGGGGCGGGGTGCGGGCGGGCGATCCGGGTGTGGTCGGAGTGATGCGTGCGCTGCGCAGCGACCACGACCTGCTGATCCTCGACGTGCCCCGGGCGGGGTGGGGCCGGACGGCCGACGCCGTGTGGGAGGGCGTGCTGGAGTCGGCGGGGCCGGACGTCCTCCTGGTCGTGGCGATGTGCGACGTGCGATCGGCCGCGGCCGCGGCGACGATTGCGGACGGGCTCCCGGGCGTCGACGTGCGACTCGTGGTCCGAGGCCCGTCCCCCGGCGGGCTGCACCCGGAGGAGATCGCCGCAGCGGCTGCCCTCCCGCTCGCCGCGAGCATGCCGTACGAGCGCGGCGGTGAGGCCGCCGCCGAGCGTGGTGAGGCGCCCGGCGATCGACGCCGCGGCGTCGTGGCACGGGCCGCCGCGCGTCTGGTCGGCGACCTCGTGCCGACGTCGTGACGCGCTCGGGGACGTCGGGCGCCGAGGGCGGAGTCCGGCGTCGGGCCGCCGGCCCTGACGGGGCGGCCGCCGAGGGCGCCGAGGTGGTGCTCGGGCGTCTGCGGGAGCACCTCGCCTCCGGGGATCGGGCGACGTCGGAGAGGTGGGCAGCCCCGGATGGCCTGGCCCAGACGGTCCGCCAGGTACGGCCGGGGATCGGGCTCGGCGCCGCGCTGGCCGTCGGGAGCGCCGCGCGCGCGGAGATCCTCGGAGCGGGTCCGCTCCAGCACCTGCTCGAGCAGCCCTCGGTGACGGATGTGCTGGTCAACGGGCCTCGTGGCGTGTGGGTGGACCGCGGTCGAGGTCTCGAGGCGGCGGGCGTGCCCGCGCTCGACGAACCTGGCGTCCGCGCCCTGGCCACCCGCCTCGCGGCGGCCGCGGGCCAGCGCCTGGACGACGCCTCTCCGATCGCTGACGGGCGCCTGCCGGACGGGACGCGGCTGCACGCGGTCCTGCCGCCGCTGTCCCCGGAGGGAACGCTCATCAGCCTGCGGACCCTGCGCAGGCGCGCGCTGAGCCTCGCCGAACTCGTCTCGGGTGGGACTGTCGGGACCGCAGGTGCCGAGATCCTGCGCGCGCTGGTCGAGTGCCGCGCGAACGTGCTGGTCAGCGGTGCGACGGGCGCAGGCAAGACCACGCTCCTCGCGGCGATGCTCTCCCTCGTTCCGCACCACGAACGGATCGTGTGCATCGAGGAGGCCACCGAGCTGCAGCCTGATCACCCCCACGTGGTCCACCTCCAGGTGCGCCGGGCGAACGTCCAGGGCGTGGGGGAGGTGGAGCTCGACCACCTGGTCCGGGCCGCGATGCGGATGCGTCCCGATCGCCTGGTGCTCGGGGAGTGCCGCGGAACCGAGGTCAGGGCCGTGCTGGGCGCGCTGAACACCGGGCATGACGGGGGCTGCGCCACGGTCCATGCCAACGCCGCGGGAGACGTCCCCGCGCGGCTCACCGCCCTCGGCGGGCTCGCCGGGATGGACGCGACAACGGTTGCGGCCCAAGCCGTGAGTGCCCTGGACGCGGTGCTGCACCTGCGACGCGGTGCCGATGGTGTGCGCCGCCTGGCCGAGATCGCCGTCCTGGACACCGATCCGGCGGGCCGCCTCGTCGCGCGACTCGCGGCCGCCGCCGAGCCCGCAGGGGACGTGCACCCGGGCCCGGCGTGGGAGCGTCTGGCCCGGCGCCTGGAGCAGGGGGCGCCGCGGTGAGCGGCAGCGGACTGGCCACGGCGGTGCTTCTTACGCTGGGGGTGTGGCTCGCTGCCGGGCCGCGAGGTGCGCCCGCGCCGTCGATCGCGGGCCGGAGGCCTGGGCCCGCCCGGGGTCGTCCGCCCGGTCGGGGCCGTCGCCTCCGGCGACCGCCGCGGCCGGTCGAGGTGGACGTCGCCGGGGTCCTCACCGAGGTCGCGTCCCGCTTGCGCGCGGGCGCGGCGGTCGACGTCGCGTGGCATCGAACGCTCGAGCGGGCCGGCATCGGAGGGTCGGTGCTGGGGGGTGCGGCGGCTCCCCACGGTGAGCGGGACCGGGACGACGGCGTCGATGCGCTCGTCCGGTACGCCGCCGCGGAGGCGGATCCGCAGGTGCTGGCGCAGGTGGCGGCGGCGCGTGCGGCCGCTCGGCTCGCGCGGCGGACCGGCGCTCCGCTCGCGGACGTGCTCGAGGCATGCGCCGCGGGGCTCGCCGAGGCCGCCCAGGCGGACGCCGCGCGGCGGATCGCGCTGGCCGGGCCCGCGAGCACCGCCCGCCTCCTGGGGTGGCTGCCGGTGGCCGGCCTCGGGCTCGGGGCTGCGCTCGGGGCCGACCCTCTGGCCGTCCTCCTCGGCGGTGGCCCGGGGACGGCGGCGGGACTTGCGGGGATCGCCCTCCTGGTGCTCGGCCGGCAGTGGACGGCGGCCCTCGTCGCCCGGGCCCGACGTGAGCCGTCGGGGACCGGGCCTCCGCGGGCGCGTCGTGGCGGGTGGACAGCGGTGGGGCGTGACCACGGTGGTGGGTGACCGCGGTGGCGGGTGACCACGGTGGCGGGTGACCACGGTGGCTGGTGACATGGTC
>JARKOU010000261.1 GCA_029975645.1 Actinomycetales bacterium | reverse complement strand
GCGGCTCGGCAGCGGCGGCGTGGCCGAGGCACTCGTGGCGCTCCTCCTCCTGATCTTGTCGATCGCCGCCGGCGACCAGCCCGTCCCCACACCCCAACTGCTCATCGACGTGGCGGTGGCGCTCTTCGCGGGGTCGTCGGGGCGGTGGCCGCGCATCGGCGGCGTCGGGACGGGCGCGCTCCTCATGATCCTGCCGCTCGTGCACCTCGGCCTGATCCCGGCCGTGGTGTTCGCCATGTACATCCCGGTGGTCTCCGCCGGGATCCGCGGCCATGCGCGTCTGCGTGACGCGCTGGCCCTCTGGTACCTGGCCGTCTCGTTCCTGCTGTCGACGCTGCGCGCCGGCACGGTCCCCGACATCATCCAGACCGACATCATCTTCGGCGGGCTCATGCTCGGCGCCTGGGGGGCTGGCCGCTCGGTGCACCGGCTGCTCCGCGAGAACGAGCGGGCGGCCGACCTGCGCCTCGAGTCGCTCAAGGCGCAGCGCCGCAGCATCGCCCGCGACCTGCACGACACGGTGGCGTACGCGACGTCCACCATGATCATGCGCGCCGAACAGATCAAGCTGCGGATGCCCGACGACCCGCAGCTCGCCGCCGACCTCGACTTCATCATCGCCACCGGACGCCGCTCCGTGCGTGACCTGCGTGGCATGCTCGAGGCCCTGCGCCGCAACGATCCCGCCTTCGACGTCGAACCGGCCTCGCCGTGGCGGCTCGTCTCCGTCGACGACGTCATTTCGGCGCGGACCCGCGAACTGCGCGCCCACGGCCTCGAGTTCAACACCCGTGTGGACGCCGACCTGCCCGCCCTGCCCGAGTCGGTGCGCGAGGCGCTCGCCAAACTGATCGTCGAGGCGACCTCGAACATGGTGAAACACGCCGCGCCCGGCCCGTGCCGCATGCTCATCGAGGTGCACGACGACATGCTGGAAGTGGTGTTCACCAACCGGCTGCTGCCGGGAGCCCGGCCGACCGCCGACGGCGGTCTCGGCCTCCTGGGCGCCAGCGAACGCATCGAGGCGCTCGGCGGTGAGCTGGAGGCGACCCCGGCATCCGGCACGTGGATCCTGCGCGCGCAGTTGCCCATCGGGGGAGAATAGGGCCGTGGACGAGGAGGAGCCCATCACCGTGGCGATCGTCGACGACGACGCGATCGTCCGGTCGGCGCTGTCGTCGTACCTCCTCTCGGGGGGCTTCGACGTGGTCCACGAAGCCACCAACGGCTACAAAGCCCTGTCGGCCGTGACGAACCGTCCCGTCGACGTCGTGATCATGGACGTGCGGATGCCGCAGCTCGACGGCATCCAGACCACCGCCGAGCTCCGCCGCCGCCTGCCCGACATCAAGATCCTCATCATCACCAGCTTCGACGAGGACGAGGCGGTCCGCGAAGCCCTCGCCGCCGGCGCCAACGGGTTCCTCCTCAAGGACACGTCGCCGGGCGGGCTGGCCGAGGCCGTCCGCACCGTCGTGCAGGGGTCCTCCGTCGTGTCGCCCGGCCCTATCACGCGCCTCGTCCAGCAGAACCCGGCACCGCGCCGGCCGACGATGGCGGGGTCCGACCTGGGCCTGAGCCCCCGTGAACTGCAGATCCTGCGGCTGCTGTGCGACGCGAACAGCAACACCGAGATCGCCGACACCCTCTTCCTGTCCGAGTCGACGGTGAAGTCGCACGTGTCCGGCATCATGGCGAAACTGCAGGTGTCGTCGCGGCTGAAAGCAGTCGTCCGTGCC
>JARKOU010000240.1 GCA_029975645.1 Actinomycetales bacterium | reverse complement strand
GCTTCACCACCCCCGGGGTGCGGACCTGGCTGCCGCAGCCTGGCGACTGGGCCTCGCTCACCGTGGAGGCGCAACTTCGGGACGAGAACTCCACGTTGAACCTGTACCGGGCGGCCCTGCGCATCCGCGGCGAGAACCAGGCCTTCCGCACCGACGCATTCGCGTGGCTCGACTCCCCTGAGGGGGTGCTCGACTTCGAGCGCGGAGACGGCTACCGCTGCGTGGTCAACATCGTCGGGCCGGACGTCCCGCTCCCGTCCGGGTACGAGGTGGTCGTGTCCAGCGAGCCGCTGGTCGACGGCGTGCTCCCGCGGGACACCGCGGTCTGGCTCCGGCAGCGCTGACGACGGCGGACGGCCGGGTGCGGCTCGCGCCCCGGCCGTCCCCGTTTCCCCGAGGAGAAACACGGACGTGGAGGACTGAGATGACGAATGCCCTGTGGTCGTTGCCGCACCACGACGGTTCGGCGTCGTACGTGCCGGAACCGACGCCGGAACTCGGCGGGAGCGCGACGGTGCTCCTCCGGGTGCCGCGCGCCTCGGACGTCACCAAGGCGTGGGTTCGCGTCAACATGGACGGCGAGCCCGAGTTGCGCGAGGCGGTGGTCGACCGTCAGGACGAGAACGACACCTGGCTGCGCGCGGAACTCCCCGTGGTCAACCCGGTGGTGTCCTACCGCTTCCTGCTCGACGGCGGCCCGTACGGGTACCAGTGGCTCAACGGCGCGGGCCTGCACGGTCGTGACGTGCCGGATGCGGCTGACTTCCGGCTGACCACCTTCGACAAGCCGCCCGCGTGGGCCACGGGGACGATGTACCAGATCTTCCCCGACCGTTTCGCCAAGTCGGTCGACCGGCCGGCGCCGGCGTGGGCCGAGCCCGCGGCATGGGACGACCCCGTGGTGGGGGAGGGCCCCGGCACGCCCCGGCAGTGGTACGGCGGCGACCTCGACGGGATCACGGCGCACCTGGACCACCTCGAGTCGCTCGGCGTCGGGACCATCTACCTCACGCCGTTCTTCCCGGCGGAGTCCAACCACCGCTACAACGCCTCGACGTTCTCGCGCGTGGATCCGCTGCTCGGGGGCGACGAGGCGTTCGCCCGCCTCGCGGACGCGGCCCACGCGCGCGGCATGCGGCTCATGGGGGACCTCACCACGAACCACTGCGGTGACACGCACGAGTGGTTCCAGGCAGCGATCGCGGACCCCCGGGCGCCGGAGCGCGAGTTCTTCTTCTTCAGCGACTGGCCGGAGACGTACGCCTGCTGGTGGGGCCTGCGGGAGATGCCGATCTTCGACCACCGCTCGATGGAGCTGCGGCGTCGGTTCTACGACGGGCCCGACTCCGTGGTGGCCTCGTGGCTCCGCCGCGGCCTGGACGCGTGGCGGATCGACGTCGCGAACATGACCGGGATCCACGGGGAGATCAACCTGTCCCACGAGGTCGCGACCACGATCCGGCGGACGATGGCCGGCGTGGTGGGCACCGATTCGTTCCTGCAGGCGGAGTCCAACCACGACGCCTCGCGGGACCTGCTCGGGGACGGCTACCAGGGCACCATGAACTACGCGGCGTTCACCCGCCCGTTGTGGCAGTGGCTCCTGCCGCCCCAGCCGTTCCCCTACGCGCACGCGAAGTACCCCGCACTGCCGAACCTGCCGGGCGGTCCGGTGGTGGCGGCGATGCAGGAGCTGTCCGGCATGACGCCCTGGATGGGCACCGTTCATGCGATGAACCTGATCGGCTCGCACGACACGCACCGGATCGTCTCGCTCCTGGACCGCAACGCGGGACTCGTGGACGTGGCGTTCGGGATGCTCGCGGCGTACCCGGGGGTGCCCATGCTGTACGCCGGGGACGAGATCGGGCTCGACGCAATGGGTCCGGAGTACGCGCGGATCCCGATGCCCTGGGCACACCCGGAGCGGTGGGACATGCGGCGGCTGGCGCACACGCGGGCGCTGTTCGGCGCTCGCGCGGATTCGGAGGCGCTGCAGCGCGGCGGCCTGCGCTGGGTCAACGTGGCCGACGACGCCCTGACCTTCCTGCGCGAGGCCCCGGGCGAGTCCGTCCTGGTGCACGCAGCCCGGGCGCCCCACGCCCCGGTGCGGGTGCCCGCCTCCGTGGTGGGTTCGTCGCTGACCGGCCTGGCGGGTACGCCGGACCTGGCGGTCGACGCCGATGGCTGGGTCACCCTGCCCGCCGACGGTCCCGCCTTCGGGCTGTGGCGCTGCGGGTAGGACGCGTTCGCCGTCCGGTCCGAGGCCCACCGGCGACATCGCCGATGTGCCCGCAGGCTTCGTGCCGGACGGCGCTACCGTGGGCTCATGCCGTTCGACTCACCGAGCACCGCCGCGCCAGTCCCCGCCCGAACGTTCGGGTCGGTCCTCACCGCGATGGTCACGCCCTTCGACCCCGACGGGCGCATCGACATCCCCGCCGCCCAGGCACTGGCCGTCCACCTCGTCGACTCCGGCTGCGACGGACTGGTCCTCAACGGCACCACGGGTGAGTCGCCCACCACCCACCAGCCGGAGAAGGACGAGTTGGTGCGCGCCGTCGTCGACGTCGTGGGTCACCGCGCCACGATCGTCGCGGGCGCGGGCTCGAACGACACGGCGCACGCCGCCCGGATCGCCGAGGCCGCACAGCGCACGGGCGCGCACGGCCTCCTCGTGGTCACGCCGTACTACAACCGACCGTCCCAGGAGGGCGTGTACCGGCACCTGCGCGCCGTCGTCGAGGCCACGGAGCTCCCGGCCATGCTGTACGACATCCCGGGGCGCACCGGCGTCGCCATCGCCGACGAGACGCTCGACCGCCTCGCCGCCCACCCCCAGATCAAGGCGGTGAAGGACGCGACGGGCAACGTGGACCAGGGCTTCCGCCGGATGCTGCGCACCGGCCTCGAGTTCTACTCGGGCGACGACGGCCTGAACTTCGCCTGGCTGGCGCACGGGGCCTCCGGCATCGTCAGCGTGGTGGGGCACGTGGCCGCCGGTCCGTACGCGCAGATGGTGGCTGCCGTCGACCGCGGAGACCTCGCGAGTGCGCGGCGCATCGCCGCGGACCTGGTCCCGCTGGTCCGGGCGATCATGGGTGGCGGGCAGGGCGCCGTGATGGCCAAGGCGGCGATGGAACTGCTCCGCGTGATCCCCACGCGCACCGTGCGCTCCCCGCTCGTGGCCGCGAGCCCGGAGGAGCTGGCGGACCTCGAGCACGTCCTGGTGAACGAGGGGATCCTGTGATCGGGCGCGCCAAGGACGGACGCACGACCGGCGGACGGACGACGGACGGGGTGGCGTCGTGAGCCACCCGCACCCGGAACTGGGCGCGCCGGGACCCCTGGCCGACGGCGCGCTGCGCGTCGTCGCACTGGGCGGGCTCGGCGAGGTGGGCCGCAACATGGCCGTCCTCGAGTACGACGGCAAGTTGCTGATCATCGACTGCGGGGTGCTCTTCCCCGAGGACCACCACCCCGGCGTCGACCTCATCCTCCCGGACTTCGACTACATCGCCGATCGCCTGGACGACGTCATCGCCCTGGTCCTCACCCATGGGCACGAGGACCACATCGGCGCCGTGCCCTACCTGTTGCGGCGGCGCCCGGACATCCCCCTCATCGGGTCGCAGCTGACGCTCGCCTTCATCGAGGCCAAGCTGAACGAGCACCGGATCGTGCCGATCACCCTGGCCGTCCGGGAGGGGCAGGTCGAGCGCCTGGGACCCTTCGAGTGCGAGTTCGTGGCGGTCAACCACTCCATCCCGGACGCGCTCGCCGTCGCCGTGCGGACCGGCGCGGGCACGGTGCTCCACACGGGCGACTTCAAGATGGACCAGCTGCCCCTGGACGGGCGCATCACGGACCTGCGGGCCTTCGCGCGGCTGGGGGAGGCCGGCGTCGACCTCTTCATGGTGGACTCCACCAACGCCGAGGTGCCGGGCTTCACCACGAGCGAGCGCGAGATCGGGCCGGTCCTGGACTCGGTGTTCGCGCAGGCCACGGGCCAGATCGTGGTGGCGTCCTTCGCCTCGCACGTGCACCGGGTGCAGCAGGTGCTCGACGCCGCGGCCGCGCACGAGCGCAAGGTCGCGTTGGTGGGCCGCTCGATGGTCCGGAACATGACCATCGCCGCGAACCTCGGCTACCTGACCGTGCCGGCCGGCGTCCTCATCGACGCCAAGCGGATCGGCGACCTCGCGCCCGACCAGGTGGTGCTCATGTGCACCGGCTCGCAGGGCGAGCCGATGGCGGTGCTCAGCCGGATCGCCAACCGGGACCACAAGGTCTCGGTGGGCCCGGGCGACACGGTGGTGTTCGCCTCCTCCCTCATCCCCGGGAACGAGAACGCGGTCTACCGGGTGATCAACGGGCTGATGCGGCTGGGCGCCAAGGTGGTCCACCAGGGCAACGCCAAGGTGCACGTCTCCGGCCACGCGAGTGCCGGGGAACTCCTCTACTGCTTCAACATCCTCCGGCCGCGCAACGTCATGCCCGTCCACGGCGAGATCCGGCACCTCGTGGCGGCGGGCGCGCTGGCGGTGAAGACGGGCGTGCCGCCCGAGCGGGTGGTGCTCGCCGAGGACGGCGTGGTGGTGGACCTGGCCGACGGCGTCGCCCGGATCGCGGGAGCCGTGCCGTGCGGGTACGTCTACGTGGACGGCTCAAGCGTGGGCGAGCTCACGGAGGTGGAGCTCAAGGACCGTCGCATCCTCGGCGAGGAGGGGTTCATCTCCGTGTTCGCCGTGGTGGACACGAGCAGCGGGCGCGTGCTCTCGGGCCCGCACATCCAGGCGCGTGGCATCGCCGAGGACGACGCCGTGCTGCGCGACGTGGTCCCCGCCGTCGCCTCCGCGCTGGCCGAGGCCGCGGCCACCACCGCGGACACCTACCAGTTGCAGCAGGTGATCCGCCGGGTGGTCGGGCGCTGGGTGGCGACCACGCTGCGCCGTCGGCCCATGATCATTCCCGTGGTCGTGGAGGCATAGCGCCCGAACCCGGCGCCGCCCCATCCGGCCGCACCCCCGCACCCCCCGCACCGCCCGGACCACACGCCCCCACCCCCGCTGACGTCGAGGGTTCTCGCTCGTGAGGTCGAGATCCCCTCGACCTCA
>JARKOU010000226.1 GCA_029975645.1 Actinomycetales bacterium | reverse complement strand
GACCCAGCCCTTGTGCTCGCGCACGCCCTGCCACACCAGCCACGCGCCGCCGATCTCGGCGAGCGCGGCCAGGGCGAAGAGCAGGAGCGACCTCGCGACCGTCCTGCCACGAGTGTCCCAGCGGCCGGCGACGGCGGGACGGCCGGACTGCCCCCGGGTCAGCCCGGCATGGATGCGATCTGCAGGAGGTTGCCCTGCGTGTCGTCGAAGACGGCGGTGACGAGTCCGCCGCCCATGTCCGCCGGCGCCTGGGTGAAGATGACGCCCAGGGCGCGGAGGCGCTCGTACTCGGCGGCGACGTCGTCGACGGCGAAGGAGTTGACCGGGATGCCGTCGGCGACCAGGGCCTCCTTGAACGGTCGGACGGCCGGGTGGCTGTCCGGCTCGAGGAGGAGCTCGACGCCGTCGGGGTTCTCGGGCGAGACGACCGTGAGCCAGGAGACCCCGCCTCCGAGCGGGACGTCGGTCTTCTTCACGAAGCCGAGCACGTCGGTGTAGAAGGCGAGGGCGGCGGCCTGGTCGGCGACAAACACGCTGGTGACGACGATCTTCATGATGACGAGTCCTTTCGGGGCAGGGGCCAGCGGTCGTGGATCTCGCGCAGGGGCTCGGTCTCCAGGCGGTGGTACTTGAACCGCCCCTCTCGCC
Source organism: Actinomycetales bacterium (assembly GCA_029975645.1). Taxonomy (GTDB): domain Bacteria; phylum Actinomycetota; class Actinomycetes; order Actinomycetales; family JAHECE01; genus JAHECE01. Next base: position 18,852 of record JARKOU010000226.1, on the reverse strand, counting down.
GCGTCACGACCAGACCGGCGGACTCCAGCGCGTCGAGGTGCTGGGAGATCGCCTGGCGGCTCGAGGTCAGGCTGTGGCGCATGGTGAGCCGGGCGCACAACTCGAAGAGCGTCTGGTCGTCACGCTCGGCGAGTTCGTCGAGGATCGCTCGACGAGTCGGGTCCGCGAGGGCCCGGTAGAGGTCCACGACGGCATCATAGGCAAGTCACGGCTTGCCTGTTGGCCCAGGTGCGATCGAAGAGTCGACGGCGCCGGTTGTGGGTGCCGTGCCGCCGGCTCGCCCCTACCGCGCCGCGAGGAGTTCCTTGACCGTCTGAGTCGTGGGCACGCGGCCGGCCAGGACCACCTTGTCGTCGACCACGAGGCCCGGCGTCCGCAGGATGCCGTAGGTCATGATCTCGGCGTAGTTGGTGACCTTCTCGATGGTCGCGTCGAGGCCGAGTTCGGCGATGGCCTCGCGAGTGTTCTTCTCGAGCGTCGCGCAGTTCGCGCAACCGGGTCCGAGGATCTTGATGATCACGGTGATGCTCCTGTTCTCGGGTCTAGAGGACGGCGTTGAAGAGGTAGCCGACGGCGACGATCCCGGCGGCGGTGGTGCCGACGAAGGCGGCGATGAGCGGCGGTTTCAGGACGCGGCGGAGCAGGATGATCTCCGGCAGGGACAGCGCGACCACGGCCATCATGAACGCCAGGAGGGTGCCCATCGGCAGGCCCTTGGCGTAGAGGGCGTCCACCAGCGGCAGGATTCCGGCGGCGTTGGAGTAGAGGGGAACACCGATGCCGACGGCGACCAGCACCCCGAGCGGGTTGTCCGCCCCCGCGTAGGTGGCGAAGAAGTCCTCCGGCGCCCAGCCGTGGATGACGGCGCCGAGTCCGATGCCCACGAGGAGGAACGGCCAGATCCGGCGCAGAATGGTGCGGACCTCTTCGACCCCCATCTCGATGCGGTCGTCCCAGGTGAGGCCGGTCGTCGTGTCGATGACCTGGCCGTGCAGCCGGGTCTCGAACACGAAGGGCTCGATCCAGCGCTCGGGGCGGATCCGCCCGAGAACCAGGCCGGCGACGACGGCGATCGTGAGCCCAGCGGCCACGTACAGGACGGTGGGCCCGACGCCGAACAGGCCCAGCAGCAGCGCGATCGCCACCTCGTTCACCAGGGGCGAGGCGATGAGGAAGCTCATCGTGACGCCCACCGGCACCCCCGCGGCCACGAAGCCGATGAAGGCCGGGACGGCGGAACACGAGCAGAAGGGAGTGATCACCCCGAGGCCGGCCGCCAGGATGTTGCCGATGCCCTCGCGCTTGCCCCCGAGCAGCGCCCGGGTGCGCTCGACACTCATGAAGGACCGGGCGACCGTGACCACGAAGATGATCCCGCTCAGCAGCAGGACGATCTTGACCGTGTCGTAGAAGAAGAAGTGCAGCCCGGAGCCGAGCCGGGTCTCGGGGTCCAGGCCGAGCAGGTCATAGAAGAACCAGTCCCAGAACGGCCCGTTCATGCGGTAGAGCAGCCACCACGCCACTGCGGCGCCCCCCAGCAGCAGCCACCGCCGAGTGGCCGTCGCCGGTCGCAGGCGCTCGAGCACGCTCACGGCAGTCGCCCCTCCCCGCGTCCCGGCAGCGCGGCGCACAGGCGATCGACGGCGCCGTCGGCCAGGGCGTAGTCCACCCACCGGCCGCGTCGAGAGGCGGTGACCAGGCCGGCGTCGCGCAGCACCTTGAGGTGGTACGAGAGCAGGTTGGGCGCGATCGGCAGCCGTTCCTGGAGGTTGCACACGCACAGTTCGCCGTCGCCCAGGGCGTCGAGCACCGTCCACCGCACGGGGTCCGCCACCGCCTGCAACAGGGCCACCGCTTCGACGGCGGCCGGTCCCGCTTCAGTCACGGTTGATGCAGTCACATTTGAACCGTACGGACGCCGGGTGGTCGCGGCGCGGGACCAAGGGCCCGCCGAGCCCGGTTGACGGTGACGATTCACTCAACCACCATTGCCTCAATGTCTACTGAATCAGGGCCCCCGCGGCGGTCCGAGTTCCGGGAGTCCGAGTATCGGGAGTCCGAGTCCCACGCGCCCGAACGGGATCGCCGGGTGCGCGTGCTCAGCGCCCTCGCGGATCCGGCGCGCCTCGCCGTCGTGGACGCGCTCGTGCTCGGCGACCGCGCCCCGGGCGAACTGGCGGCCACCCTGGGCATCGGCTCCAACCTCCTCGCGCACCACCTCCACGTGCTCGAGGAGGCGGGCGTCGTCGTCCGCTCGCGTTCCGAGGCGGACCGACGGCGCGGGTACGTGCGCCTTGTCCCCGGGGCGCTCGACGGCGTGCTGCCGGGCGCCGCCGAGGTGGTCGCCCCGCGCGTCGTCTTCGTCTGCACTGCCAACTCCGCGCGGTCCCAACTCGCGGCGGCCGTGTGGGGGGACGCGAGCGCCGTCCCCACGGCCTCGGGCGGGACGCGCCCGGCCGAACGGGTGCACCCCGGCGCCGCCGCCGCCGCACGCCGTCACGGGTTGCGGCTCGCGGGCGCCCGGCCGCACCGGCTCGCCGACGTCGTCGCTCCCGGTGACCTGCTGGTGTCCGTGTGCGACTCGGCCGACGCGGAGTTGACCCGCTCCGGCGCCGCGCACGTGCACTGGTCGATCCCCGATCCGGTTCCACGTGGAACCGACGCCGCGTTCGACGAGGCCTTCGACGCCGTCGCCGAGCGCATCGAGCATCTCGCCCCGACCGTCCACCTGCCCGGGAGCACCGCATGACCACGTCGGCGCACACCAACCCGGGTATGCGCCGACGCCTGGCGGCCGAGGGCATCGGGACGGCGCTGCTGGTCGCGGCGGTGGTCGGCTCGGGAATCATGGCGACCACGCTGACCAGCGACGTCGCGCTCGCGCTGCTCATCAACGCCGTGGCCACGGTCGCGGCGCTGGGCGCGCTGATCTGGCTGCTCGCGCCGGTCAGTGGCGCGCACTTCAACCCCGTCGTCACGCTCGCCACCCTCGCCCGGGGCGGGGCGGCGCCGCGCGAGGCCGCAGCCTACGTCGCGGCGCATTGCGCGGGCGCCGTCGTCGGCGTCGCGCTCGCGAACGCCATGTTCGCCCTGCCGGGTTGGGAATCCTCGACGACGGCGCGCGCCGGCGTCGGGCTCCTCCTCGGTGAGGTGGTGGCGACGGCCGGGCTGGTCTGGGTGATCGGCACCCTGGGGGACCGGGGCGCCGGACGCCTCGCGCCGCTGCTCGTCCCGGCGTGGATCGGCGCGGCGTACTTCTTCACCGCCTCGACGTCGTTCGCCAACCCGGCCGTGACGCTCGGCCGGATGCTCACCGACTCCTTCGCCGGGATCGCCCCGGCCTCCGTGCTGCCGTTCGTCGGGGCGCAACTCGTGGGCGCCGCCGTCGGCGTGGCCGCGACCGCGCTGACGCGAGCGGCGCCCGCCACGCAGGCCGTGACCTCCGCGTCAACGCGAAGCGACGAACCAGCGCGAGGCGGCGAGCCAGCGCGAGGCGACGCGCCCGCGCAGACCGAGCACGCGCTCGCCGCTGGGCACCCTGGACAGTCCCGGCACCCGTCGCGGGCGTTCCCCACGACGCCCGCCGTCGCGGCCTCCGCCGCGCCCACCCCCTGAGAGGACCCCCGTGAGGATCGTCATCATCGGCTCGGTCGCCGCCGGCACGTCCGTGGGCGCGAAGGCCCGCCGCGCCAGCGAGGACGTCGAGATCGCCGTCTACGACCGGGACCGCGACATCTCCTACTCCGGTTGCGGCATCCCGTTCTACGTGGGCGGGGAGGTGGCCGACGTCGAGGAGTTGCGCCCGCGGAACGCGCCGTGGTTCGCCTCCCGGTACCGGATGGACGTGCGCACCCGGCACGACGTCGTCGCCGTCGACCACCCGGCCCGCACCCTGACCGTGCGGAACCTCGAGACCGGTGAGGAGTTCACCGACACCTACGACGTGCTCGTCCTCGCCACGGGCGCGCGGCCGGTGGTCCCGCCGGTGCCGGGCACCGACCTGGCCGGCGTGGTCACGGTGCGCACCCCGGGCGACGGCGAGGCCATCCGCGAGTTCGTCGAGTCCCGTCCGGTGCGACGCGCCGTGGTGGTCGGGGGCGGGTACATCGGCCTCGAAATGGCCGAGCAGCTCCGGGCCCGAGGGGTCGAGGTCACGCTGGCGGAGGCGGAGCCCCACGTCATGCCGCGGATGGACCAGGACATGTCGGCGCGCGTCGATGCCGCGCTGGTGCGGCACGGCGTCGACCTGCGCCGCGGCACCCGCCTCGCCGCGATCGAGGACGACGGCGCGGGGCGGGTGGGCGCGGTGGTGCTGGCCGACGGCGAGCGCCTGGCTACCGACCTCGTGGTCCTCGCCGTCGGTGTGCGGCCGGTGACGGACCTGGCCCAGCAGGTGGGCGCCCGGATCGGCCCGACCGGGGCGATCGCCGTCGACCACCAGCAGCGCACGAGCGTGCCCGGCGTCTACGCCGTCGGCGACTGCGCGGAGTCGTTCCACGCGATCACCGGGGAGCCGGTGTGGGTGCCGCTCGGCTCCACGGCGAACAAGACGGGCCGCATCGCGGGCGACGTCATCACGGGCGGCTCGCTGGCGCACCGCGGGATCCTCGGCACCGCCATCGTGCGGGTCTTCGACGTCGCCGTCGGGCAGACCGGGCTCACCGAGACGGCCGCGCGCGCCGCGGGCTGCGACGTCGAGGTCCTCCACACCATCAAGCCGGACCGCTCCACATACCTGGGCGGACGGGAGCTCGTCATCAAGGCGGTCGCCGACCGGGCGACGGGGCGCCTGCTCGGCGCGCAGGTGATCGGTCCGCAGGGCGTGGACAAGCGGGTGGACGTGCTCGCGACGGCGATCACGTTCGGCGCCCGGGCGGCCGACCTGTTCCACCTCGACCTCGCCTACGCCCCGCCGTTCGCCACCACCAAGGACCCGGTCCACTACACGGGGATGGCGCTGGACAACGCGATCACCGGGAGCGCCCCCCTGATCACCCCGGCCGAGTTGCGCGCCCGGGTGGCTGCCGGCGAGCAGTGGCAGGTGGTCGACGTGCGCTCGGCGAAGGACTTCGCGAAGAGCCACGTCGACGGCGCCGTCCACATCCCGCTCGGGCACCTGCGGGAGCGGGCCGGCGACCTCGACCCGGCGCTCCCGACCGTGACCTACTGCAACAAGGGCGTCAGCGGGAACGCGGGGCAGAACGTCCTGCGCAACCTCGGCTTCGCCCGGGTCTGGAACCTCTCCGGCGGGAACGCGAACTACCAGGCGTACCTGGCGGCAGGCCTGCCCTGACCCGGTTCTGGCGCCGATCCTGCGCCAAGGGGACGATCCGTCGCGAGATGCGCGACGGATCGACCCCGCCCGGTGCCGACCTCACACGGGCTTGGTCGCCCGCACGATCGCGGCGTGCATGCCGTCGGCGACGGCGTGCGTGGGCGTCACGCTGACGTCCACGAACCCCGCGGCGTCGAGCAGGTCGCGGTACTCCGCGAAGGACAGCGCCCCGGCGATGCACCCGGTCCATGAGCCGCGCTCGACGCGCTGCTCGGGGGTGAGGTGGTCCTCGGCGACCACGTCGGATATCCCGAGCCGGCCGCCATGCGTCAGGACGCGGAACGCCTCTGCCAGAACGGCTGGCTTGTCCGTGCTGAGGTTGACCACGCAGTTGGAGATGACGACGTCGACGCTCGCGTCCGGCAGTGGCACCGCCTCGATCGTGCCGCGCAGGAACGCGACGTTCGTGGCGCCGGCCGCGGCCGCGTTGCGCCGGGCGAGGGCGAGCATCTCCTCGGTCATGTCGACGCCGTAGGCGAACCCGCTCGGACCCACCCGGCGGACGGAGAGCAGGACGTCGATCCCGCCGCCGGACCCGAGGTCGAGCACCCTTTCGCCGGGGCGCAGGTCAGCGACTGCGGTCGGGTTCCCGCAGCCGAGGCTCGCCGCGACCGCGGCCACGGGGAGGGTGGTGCGGTCGGCGGCGTCGTAGCGGGCGGGGCCGAAGGCGTCGTCGGTCTCGAGCGCCGTCGGCCCGCAGCACCCGGGGCCGCAACACCCGTCGTCGCCCTCGGCCACGGACGCAGCCGCGGCGGCGTAGTGGGCGCGGACGCGTTCCTGCAGGTCGGCGACGGTCTCGCGGACACGTGCGGGGCTACCGGCCGACGTCGTCGGGGTCATGTGGTCCTCCTGGGACGGGGTGTGCCGGGCGGGGTGTCCGCCGTCGGCGATCGGATAGTGACGGATGTCGATGGCCGGACGTACGCTCGGGTGCATGCCCGCACCGCGCACCGTCCTGCCCGTGATCAGCCTGGACGCGTGCTGCGCGCCCCTGGCGCGCGACGTGCCCGACCAGGCCGATTCGGAGGTGCTCGCCGCCGCCTTCCGCGCCCTGGGTGACCCGGTGCGGCTCCGGCTGCTCAGCCTCCTGCTCACCGCCGCGGGCGGGGAGGTCTGCGCGTGCGACCTGGTGGATCCGCTCGAGCGCTCCCAGCCCACGGTGTCCCACCACCTGAAGGTCCTTCGCGAGGCGGGGCTCGTCACGGCGACGAAGCGCGGTGCGAACGTCTGGTACGCCGCGCGGACGGACCAGCTGACCGCCCTGCGCGGCGTGCTCGGCGGGTGAGGCGCTCACGCGCCGGTCAGGCCATCGCGCAGCACGACGACGGCGCGGCCGCGGCGCGCAGCGACGCCAGCGCCCGAGAGCGCGGGCCGAGGGTCGCGGCGCTCGTGGTGCCGGCGTGCGCCGCCTCGCCGGTCACCGCACCCGAGCGTCGGTGAGCCAGGTGTTCGTCCCGCTCCCGCTCGATCAGCCGCTGCATCGGGAGGTACATCTCGGGATGCACGATCGCCACCGCCTCATCGCCAGTGCATCGACGTCTGTCGATGCGATGCTCCGATCGTGGCATGAGCATCGACTGACGTCAATATGTTTCTGGCGCCGGATCGCCGTCCGGACGTAGGCCCGTCCCGGTGTCAGGCCGTCGGCCGGTCTCGCCGTCCGGACGTCGGCGACCCGCCGCCCGCCCGAGCTCCTCTCCCATCTCCGCCGAACACGTGGTTGGTCGTTCCATTCGCCCGAATGAGGCGACCAACCACGTGTTCGTGCGGACGGATGGGGGCGGTCGAGGTCGCGCCGGGGGGCCGCGTGGACGCCTCCGGATCCGGGCCCGCGAAAGATCGGGCCGCCTCGAGAGGGCGGGCTGAGAATGGGACCGTGCGCCGCGGCCTCACGCTCCTGTTCGCGGTGGCGGCCGGAGCCGCCGTCGGCAACCTGTACTGGGCGCAGCCTCCGTTCGAGATCATCGCGCGGGACCTCGGCGTGGCGACGGCGACCGCGGGCTTCCTCGTGACGGCGACGCAGGTGGGGTACGCCGTCGGGATCCTGCTGCTCGTCCCGCTGGGTGACGTGCTCGACCGGCGCCGGATGATCCCCACGCTGATGCTGTGCGCGGCCGTGGCGCTCGTGGCGTGCGCGCTCGCGCCGTCGTTCGCAGTGCTTGCCGGGGCCCTCCTCGCGCTCGGGGTCACGACCATCGCGGGGCAGTTGCTGGCACCGCTCGCCGCTGACCTTGCCGACCCGTCGGAGCGCGGGCGCATCGTCGGGTTCGTGGCGTCCGGCATCCTCACCGGAATCCTCGTCTCGCGCACGATCAGCGGGATGATCGCCGGACTCGCGGGCTGGCGTGCGGTCTACGCGACGGCCACGGTCGCCACCGTGGTCCTCGCTCTCCTCTTGCGGCGCTCGATCCCCCGGCTCGCCCCCCGGACGCGCCTTCCGTACAGCGCCCTGATCGGCTCGGTGTTCGCCGCCGTCGTGCGAGAGCGCGCCGTCCGGTGGACGCTGCTGCTGGGTGCAACGGGCTTCGCCGCCTTCACGATGTTCTGGACGTCGCTGACCTTCCTGCTGAGCGGCCCGCCCTTCTCCTACCCGGTGGCGGTGATCGGCCTGTTCGGGTTGGCGGGCGTGAGCGGGGCCATCGCCGCGCAGCGCGCCGGCTGGCTCCACGATCGGGGCTGGGACCTGCCTGCCACGGGCATCGGGTGGGTGCTCGCGCTCGGCGCGTGGGTGGTCGCGGGGGTGTCGGGGCGATCCGTCGTCGGCGTCGTCGTGGCGATCGTGCTCCTGGATGTCGCCGTGCAGGGGCTCAACCTGCTCAACCAGACGCGGCTGTTCTCGCTGGCCCCGGACGCCCGCAGCCGCCTCAACACGGCGTTCGTGACGGCCGCCTTCATCGGCGGGGCGGGCGGCTCCGCTCTGGCGAGCACCCTCTGGACCGCCGGCGGCTGGACCGCCGTGAGCCTCGCCGGAGTGGGCCTCTCGCTCCTCGGCCTCGCCACCTGGGCTGTCGGTCGCCGCGGGGCGCTGCGCGTGGGCGGCCGGGAACCCGAAGCGGTGTGACCGAACACGTGGTTGGTCGCCTCACCAGCCCGAATGAGACGACCAACCACGTGTTCGGCGTGGGAGGTGGACCTGCGCCGAGGGTGCCGGTCTCACCTCTGCCCGGTCTCAGCCCCGCCCGGTCTCAGCCCCGCCCGGCGAGCGCGAGACCGCGGTTGCGCAGGAGGCGGCGCTCGACCGGCGCGAAGACGGCGAGCTCGATGACGATGCCGACGGCGAGGATGAGCAGGATGGCGACGAACACGTTGGTCATGGCCTGGAGCTCGCGGCCCTGCTGGAGGAGCGAGCCGAGGCCGAACCCGATCGTGCCGCCGACGGCGATGATCTCGGCGGCCATCAGGGAGCGCCAGGAGAACGCCCAGCCCTGTTTGAGGCCGGCCAGGTAGCCGGGCAGGGCGGCGGGCAGGATCACCCACCGGATCTGCTGCAGCGGACTCGCCCCGAGGATGCGACCGACGTTGCGATACAGCGGCGGGATGTGGTCCACGCCGGCGAGGAGGCCGTTGACCACCGAGGGGACGGCGCCCATCAGGACCACGAAGTAGACCGTGGCGTCCGAGAGCCCGAACCAGATGATCGCGGCCGGCACCCATGCCACCGAGGGGAGCACCTGAAGGCCGGTGATGATCGGCCCGAACGTGGTGCGGGCCCAGGTGATGCGGGCCAGGAGGATGCCGATCGGGGTACCGATCGCGACCGAGGCGACGAACCCCACGACGCCGCGCTCCAAGGACGTGAGGACCCCCGTCTGGATGTCGCCGCGCTCCCACAGCGTCGCGAAAGTGGCAGCGACGTCGGCGGGTGACGGAACCACGTACGAGGGTTTGAGGTTCAGCCAGACAACCACCTGCCAGGCGAGCACGAAGACGCCGACGGCGAGGACCGGGGTGAGAACGGACCGCGCCGCCCGGGACCAAGCCGCAGCGCGGGTTGCCGGTACGGCCGTCTGGAGGGCGTCGAGGCCGGCCTCGAGAGCCCGGAGGTCGGCGCCTGCCGCGGTGGTCGATGTCGTGGTGGTGTCAGTGGGCATGGCGGCGGATTTCCTGGCGGAGGTGGTCGGTGATCTCGACGGACAGGCGGGAGACGTCGGGGGCTTCGATGCGGCGTTCGCCGCTGACTTGGACGTGCCATTCGCGGACGATGCGGCCGGGGCGGATGAGCAGGACGCGTTGGCCGAGGCGGACGGCTTCGCGGACGTTGTGGGTGACGAAGACGACGGTGCGGTGGGTTTCGGTCCAGATGCGGTCGAGTTCGTCGTGGAGGAGGTCGCGGGTGATGGCGTCGAGGGCGGCGAAGGGTTCGTCCATGAGCAGGACGGGTCGGTCTTGGGCGAGGGAGCGGGCCATGGCCACGCGTTGGCGCATGCCGCCGGAGAGTTCGTGGACGCGTTTGTCGCCGGCGCCGGACAGGCGGACGAGGTCGAGGAGGGCGTTGGCGCGGTCGTGGCGTTCGGTGCGGGGGACGCCGCGTAGGCGCAGGGCGAGTTCGACGTTGGCGCGGGCGGTGAGCCAGGGGAAGAGGGCGGGTTCTTGGAACATCAGGGCGGCGCCTGGTCCGGCGACGGTGATGGTGCCCGTGGTGGGGGCTTCGAGGCCGGCGATGAGGTTGAGCAGGGTGGACTTGCCGCAGCCGGAGGCGCCGAGGAGGCAGACGAACTCCCCGGGGGCGATGGTCAGGTCGATCCCTTCCAGGATCGTCGGACCGGCCTGCCCGAACCGCTTGGACACCCCCGCCAGACGCACCGCGGGAGCGGTGGTGCCGGCGAGGCTGTCGAGGCCGCTGGTGGGTGCGGTGCCCACGCCGACCCCGGGGATGAGGGTCGGCGTGGGCACCTGGGAGACCGCCACCGCTACTCCTGCCCGAGCCCGGCGGCGGAGACCGGGTCCTTGCCCGCCTCGGTGAGGATCTTGTTCAGCAGGCGCAGGTCGTAGATCCCGTCGAGGGACGCCTCCTGCGTGGTTCCCGCAGTGACGCCGTCGGCGAGGAGTTGCTCGAGGGTGTCGGCGAGCGGGTCGTAGGTGAACGTCACACCCTCGAACGCCCGGGCGAGGACGGCGTCCGAGAGCGGCTTGGAGGTCTCGGCCTCGATCTCCGCGTTGACCAGGGCAGGCGCCTCGTCGGGGTGGGTGTTGATCCAGTCGATCGCGGCGAGCTCACCCCGGATCAGCGCCTCGACGGTCTGCGGGTGCTCGGCGAGGAAGTCGGCGGAGACGATCAGGTGGGTGGTGAGGAACTGGCCGTCCTCCCACAGGTCCTTCTCGTCCACCAGGACCTTGCCGCCGGCGTCGACCACCAGGCGGGAGGCCCAGGGCTCGGGCACCCACGCACCCTGGATCTGCCCGTCCTGGAAGAGTTGGAGTGTCTGCGCGTTCTCCGTCGGGGTGATGGTGACGTCGCCACCCCCCGAGATCGAGTTGTCGAGTCCCTGCTCGGTCAGCCAGGTGCGCAGGGCGACGTCCTGCGTCCCTCCCAGTTGCGGGGAGGCGAGGTTGGTCCCCACGAGGTCCTCGGGGCCGTTGATCTCCGGCTGCACGATGAACTGGGCCCCGCCCGACGTCGAGCCCGAGACGATCCGCAGCGACTCGCCCTGGGACTGGATGAACCCGTTGATCGCGGGGTTCGGGCCGATGAACGTCGCGTCGATGGCGCCGGCGTTGAGCGCCTCGATCGCCGAGGGGCCCGCGTTGAACACCTGGGTGGTCAACGTCGTGTCGCCCAGTTCCTCCTCGAACGTGCCGTTCGCCAGGCCCACCAGGGCCGGGGCGTGCGTGACGTTCGCGAAGTAGCCGAGGCGGACCTCCTCGGCGGGGGTCCCGGTCGAGGCGCCCGAGGGTGCGTCGTCGCTCGACGCGGTTGCTTCACCGGACGCCGACGAGCAGGCAGCGAGAGTCGTCAGGAGCGCGGCGGCCGCCAGGGCGGCCCCCGATCGTCTCCGGTGCGGCCGGCCGGCGCGGAACAGGGATGCGGACATGAGATCACCTCTCGGATCGGGTACAGCGAAGGGCGTTGCGCCGGACAGGAGGACGCAGACGGGAGGACGACGCCGCAGGGGCGTCAGGACGTGGGGTGTCAGGCAGCGTGTCGCGACTCAGCGACACATCAGGCCGGCGCGACACATTCGGCGCGCGGCCCGGCACATGCTCAGCGAGCGGTTCGTTCCCACGCCTGAATAATCCCGACCGAACACGTCGGGAATCAACCCTCGGTCCAGACCGACCACATCGTGGACATCCACCGATCTGACCTGCGGTTACGACCGTTCCGGGATCGGACTCCGAATGGTCAGGGGTTGCTCCAGGCCTCGGGAGCATCCGCCAGGGCCCGCACGTCCGGGGGGAGCACACCCGCGACCAGGTCCGCGAGCGTGACGGCCTCCAAGACCGAGCGGACGCTCGCGCGCAGGGCGACCCACAGCGTGGTCAGGGGCTCGGCACTGCCGTCATAGGCCAGATCCGATGGACGCGCGCCGCGCACGAACACCAGAGGACCGTCAACCGCCCGGATCACGTCCGCGATCGTGACCTCGTCCGCCGGTCGCGCCAGGCGATACCCGCCCGACGCGCCCCGCACGCTTGCGACCAGGCCGGCCCGCCGCAGGTCCGCGGCGATCCGCTCCAGGAACGGCGCCGAGATCCCTTGCGCCGCGGCGAGCGCGTCCACGGACACAGCCCGTTCGTCCCCGCGTGCCGCAAGTTCCACGCACGCCCGCACGGCGTAGTCCGCCCTCGCCGAGATCCGCACGGTCCCATCATCCGCTCTGTCACGCCGCGGGGCGGGCGGACCCTGCGCCACGCCTCCGGCCGCGACCGCGCTCGAGACCGGAGATCCGCCGTCGGGCTCCTACGCGTTCACTCCCCGCCGAGCACGTGGTTGGTCGCCCTGTTCGCCCGGATGACACGACCAATCACGTGGTCGGCGAAGGCGTGATCGCGCCGGGGCGGGCGCGCCGGCGCAGGAGGCGGTAGCCGACGCCGACGCCGAGCACCGCGATCCCCGCCGCGATCGACTGCCACGGCAGGGTGGCCACGAGCGCCAGGCACCCGGCGACGCCGGTTACCTGGAGCCAGCGCGGGTAGCGCCGGTGCGGCGCGGTCTGGGTGTACGCCGCGGCGTTCGCGACTGCGTAATAGAGGAGTACGCCGAACGAGGAGAACCCGATCGCGCCCGGGAGGTCGACGGCGATCACCAGCGCGCTCACGGCCACCGCTACCGCGACCTCGGCGTGATGGGGCACGCGGTACCGCGGGTGGACGGCCGCGAGCCAGGCGGGCAGGTCGTGGTTGCGACCCATCGCCAGCGCGGTGCGGCCCACGCCCGCGATGAGGGCCAGCAAGGCGCCGAGCGACGCGGCCGCTGCGCCCACCCGGACCACCGGCGTCGCCCATGACCACCCCGCGGCCTGCACCGTCTGCACCAGCGGCGCGCTCGACGCCGCGAGCCGCTCGGGCCCGAGAACGCCGAGCACGGTCGCGCCCACCACGGCGTACACGGCGAGGGTGATGCCGAGCGCGGTGAGCATCGCCCGCGGGATGATCCGGGCCGGATCCGTGACCTCTTCGCCCATCGTCGCGATGCGGGCGTACCCGGCGAACGCGAAGAACAGCAGCCCCGCGGACTGCAGCACCCCGTACCAGCCCGACCCCACGCCGTCGGGCGCGGGTGGCACCGCGGAACCGCCGAGCACGCCCGCGGCGACCACGACTGCGAGCACGGACAGCACCACCGTCACGATCACGCGCGCGAGGCGTGCGGTGCGCGTGACGCCCACGTAGTTCACCGCAGCCAGCCCGGCGACGGCGGCGACGGCGACCGGCTTCTGCCAGCCGGGCGGCACCACATACGCCGCGAACGTCAGCGCCATCGCCGCGCAACTCGCGGTCTTGCCGATCATGAACGCCCACCCGGCCAGGAACCCGGGCCACGGCCCCAGCCGCTCCCGGCCGTAGACGTAGGTCCCGCCCGAGGTCGGGTACTGCGCCGCCAACTGCGCCGACGCGGTCGCGTTGAGGTACGCCACCACCGCGGCGAGCGCGAGCCCCACGAGCAGGCCGGCCCCCGCGGCGGCCGCCGCCGGGGCGAACGCCGCGAAGATGCCCGCCCCGATCATCGAGCCCAGCCCGATCACGACGGCGTCCCCGAGGGTCAGCCGCCGGGCGAGCGACCCGGAGCCCGTGGTCACGGTGCCCCGACAGTCGCGGGCACTCCGGGGCGGGCCGGGGCGGTGAACCTCGTTCCGCTCATCTGGAGCATCCTCTCGCGTGCGCGACGCCGCCGAAGGCACGCCCGGGCGCCCCGGGACTCAGATCAGTCCAAGAGTGGCGAAGGCGGCCGCGAGGCCCTCGTGCTGCGGGCCCGGGGCCACGTGGTCCGCCGCGGCGAGGACGTCGGGGTGCGCGCCGTCGATCGCTACGCCGAGACCGGCGTACTCCAGCATCTCGACGTCGTTGAGGCCGTCCCCGAACGCGATCACGTCCCGGCGCTCCAGGGCGAAGTGCTCGACCACCACCTCCATGCCCGCCGCCTTGTGGACGCCGGTGAGGTACAACTCGCCTGCCGAGTCACCCATCCCCTGGAGGGAACTGGGAAGCACCTCGACCCCGTCCCCGATCGCCTCGGCCAGGGCGGTCACCGGGACCCGGGAGTAGAAGATCGTGACCTTCCCGAACGAGGCCCCGGAGAGGTCGGGCGAGGTGCGCAACTCGGCCAATATGTCCTGTGGCCCGCCGCGTCCGGTGGCCTCGGCGAACTGTCCGGCCAGGAGGGCGCGCAGGCGCTCGCCGATGCCGGGGCGACCGTGCAGAGCCTCCGGGGCCTCGAGGATGTAGTCCGCGTCATGCGCATCGAGCGCCGCCAGGGCCCGGGCGGCGAGATCGGCGGGGAACCGGCGGTCCAGCACCACCCGCTCCTCCACCTCCACGTATCCACCGGCGGTGGCGACGAGCCCGTCGAAACCCGCGTCCAGTGCGTGCTCCGAGAGCATCGACTTGGGTCTACCGGTGCACAGGAACACGAGGTGCCCGGCCTCGCGAGCCGCCCGAACCGCGGCGGCGTGACCCGCCGGGACCACCCCGCGGTCCGCGTAGGTCCCGTCGAAGTCCAGGAAGACTGCCTTGCGATCGTTCACCTCTCCATGGTCCCCCGGCCCAGGGGGTGGCCACGACCACGCCCCGGGGGCGACGGGTGGGCCGGGAGGGCGCTGGCACCTCGGAAGGGATCTCCCCACGCGCCTGAGAGGATGGCGGCATGGAGAACGACGCCGCCGCCGTCCACTCGATCGGACTTCGCCTGCTCGGCTCGGACGTACGCGTGGATCTCGCTCGTGCCGAGTCCCGTGACGCCGTCGCCGCCGCGTGGTCGCGGTGCGTGAGCTCGACGGCGCCGGCCGAGCCACCTCAGGTGGTCGACGGCCTCGATCAGGAGCGGGCGATGACCGAGGCCGATCTGCGCGTGCTCGCTGTCCGGCTCTCCCACGTCGCGGGTGCCGGCCTCAGGGGTCAGGGCGTGCTGCTCAGCGGGTTCGCCCTCGCCGACCGCACGGGCGGGGTGACGCTCGTGGCGGGGCTCCGGACCCCGGAGGTGATCGATGCCCTGCTCACGCTCGCCCGGGAGGACTTCGGCTACGTCTCGGGCGACCTGATCGGCGTGCTCGACGACGGGACCGTGGTGCCCTACCCGCAGCCCGTGACGCGCTCGAGGAGCGCGGTGACGCCTGGTGAATGGACCCTGCGCGGGCCGGACGACCTGGGGCTTCAGCCGTGCGCCGAGTCCCTCCGACTGGTGGGGATCCTCGTGCTCGAGCAGGCGCACGAGCAGGAGGCGGAACCCGGTTCCGGTGCGGTGGTCGAACCGCTCGACCTGATGGACGCGCTCGCGATCGCCGCGCCGCTCCTGCGGCCTGACCCGACGCTCGAGCGCCCCCTCCAACGGTTGTGCGCCGTCCTCGCCGGAGCGCAGCGGGCCACGCGCATCGTGTTCACGCCGGAGTCGGGCGATGTGGCCCCAACCCTTCGGGATGCGCTCGCCGGGAAGCTCGCGCCGTCGGGCGAGTGGTCCGCCGTGGTGGACCGCCCGGCGAACGAGATGGCCTGGGGCCTTCGTGACGGCCGGATGCGGCAGATGCCGTGGACGGATGCGGTCGAGGTCGACGACGACGCCCTCGTGCTCGCCGCAGGCGTCCCGTTGCGACTGTCAGGTCTGGGCCGAACCATCTGGTCGACGGCGCTGGACGGGGCCTCACTCGAGCAGGTCACCGAGGCGGCGGTCGCCGAGCACGGCGCGCACCCGGACGCCCCGGCGATCGTGGCCGCCGGCGTCGTGGAACTCGCCAATTCGGGCGCGCTCTCCTGGCGGCCGCCGCTCACGCTGGACCAGGTGCTCGAGGGCGCACTGATGACGGCGCATCCCGGGGCGGCTCGAGCCGACGTCGGGTGACGCCCGCCGAGCCGGTCCTGCCGGCGAGGCCGGTCAGGCCGGCGTCGGTCGGGCAATGTTGACCATCCACCCGGTGCCGAACTTGTCGGCGCACATCCCGAACTCGTCGCCCCACATCTGGACCTCCAGCGGCACGGAGATGCTGCCGCCGTCGGTCAGCGCGTCCCAGTAGCCGTGCAACTCCTCGGCGTCGTCGCCGCTGAGGCTGATCGCGATGGTGTTGCCGGGTTGGAACGGCATGCCGGGCGGGGTGTCGGACCCCATGAGCGCGAGCCCTGCCTCGGTTTCGAGCATTGCGTGCATGACCTTCTCGGCGAGACCCGGATCGGTCGTGCCGAACTCGCCGAACGTGCTGATCGTGAGCGTGCCGCCGAACACGCCGCGGTAGAACTCCATGGCCTCGCGGGCGTTGCCGTCGAAGCTCAGGTACGGGTTGAGACGAGCAGCCATGAGATCCCCCTGTGCGCTGTTGCGGTGCCGACCTCGGCAGCCTACGTCGCCTATGGCTGGCCCACTCAGCCGATCGTCGGGAAGCCTGGCTGATCGTCGGGAAGCCTGGCTGACCGCCGCGAAGCCTGCTGATCGTCGCGAGCCCTGGCAGGGCGACGGTGGACGGGTGACGATAGGCGTGAGGACGTCGGCCCTGCCAGGGGAGGTGAGGCGCGTGGGTGCGATCTCGCGCCGCATGGTGCTCGGCTGGGCTGCGATCGGACTCGGCGGCATCGTCACCGGGGTGGCCAGCTGTGGCACAGGTCAGCCGACGCCGTCCGGCTCGCCCCTCGTGACCGCACCCACCGGCAACGCACCGTCCGGAAACCCACCCACCGCGCAACTGGCCGAGCCGCCCGTCCTGCGCAGCGAGAACGGACTCCTCGAGGTCGCCATGACGGCGGTGGCCGGCGCGACGAAACTGGCGGGCCGGACGGTGCGTGCGGCGGGGTACGACGGCCGCGTGCCTGGTCCGACGCTGCGGGTGCGCCCCGGCGACCGCATGGTGATCACGCTTCGCAACGCGCTGGCCGAGACCACGAATCTGCACACCCACGGCCTGCTCGTCTCGCCGCAGGGGAACGGGGACAACCCGTTCGTCGAGATCGAGCCCGGGGAGTCGTTCACGTACGAGATCGCCCTGCCGGACGACCATCCGCCCGGGGTGTTCTGGTACCACCCGCATCACCACGGAATGGTCGCGGACCAGGTCTTCGCCGGCCTGTTCGGGGCGATCGTGGTGGAGGACGCCGACGAGATCCCTGTGACCCGCGAACGCGTCCTCGTCATCTCCGACGTCACGATCACCGGCGGCGGCGGCGGCGGCGGGGGCGCGGGCGCCGTCGCCTCCGCCGGTCCGGCGGACCGCATGATGGGCCGCGAAGGCGAGACGGTCCTGGTCAACGGGCAGGTGCGCCCCGTGCTGAACGCGCGTCCCGGGGAACGAGAGCGCTGGCGCGTGGTCAACGCCTGCGTGTCCCGGTTCCTGGACCTTCGCCTCTCCGGACAGGATCTGACGCTCCTCGGGCTCGACTCCGGCCGGGTGCCCTCTCCGAGCAGGGTCGACGCGGTGGTCCTGGCGCCGGGCAACCGGGCGGACCTCCTCGTCGAAACGCGGGCGGGAACGAGCCTGCTCGAGGCCGAGCCGGTGGACCGGGGTGCGCCGATGGGGATGATGAGGGGCGCCCGTCCCGTCGCATCGGTGGTGACCTTGGCCGAGTTGGTGGTGGACGGCGCGGTTGCGGGGGCGCTCGATCGTGTTCCAACGGCGCCCGCGCCGCTCGACCTGTCCGCGACGCCGGTCGCCCGCACGCGAGAGATCACGCTCGGCATTGGGATGGGACCAAGGATGGGCGTCGGGATGATGTCGTTCACGATCGACGGCAAGGAGTTCGACCCCGACCGCACCGACCTCGCAGTCCCGCTGGGCGACGTCGAGGAGTGGACCCTCGTGAATTCGAGCCCCATGGATCACCCGTTCCACCTGCACGTCTGGCCGATGCAGGTGATTCGGATCGGCTCGCAGCAGCAGTCCGAGCCGACGTGGCGCGACGTCGTCAACGTCCCGGCGGGGCAGGGCACCGTGGTCCGGGTGGCGTTCGATCGGCACCCCGGGCGCACCGTGTACCACTGCCACATCCTCGACCACGAGGACCTCGGGATGATGGGCGTGATCGAGGTCGCGTGACGTCTCCGGCGCGACCCCGTCGGAGCATGGGCACGTGGCCTCACGACGCGCCCCGCGCAGCGCCCCGCGAGCCCGTTCGAGACCTTCTCCTGATCGCCGCATGGTCCGCTAGGCCACGACGTCATCGAACAGGCTCGGAGGTGGCGGGTCGGTGTCCCGGTCGGGGATGTCGTGCGTGCCCCTGCCAGGGGGTGCTCCCTTGTCCGGAGGCTGGCCGATCTCGTGGTCGGCTTCGTTCTTCGGGGGCGTGCTTGTGCCTGGGGGCGTGGCTGCTCGCGGTCTCGCTCCGTGTCCATCCGGCTCTGCGCGTCGGGCCGCTCCTCCACCTCGAGATGCACCCGCGACTCGGGGCTTATGCCCGTTCTCGGGCAGACCTCTCCCGTGTGGCGGCGCTTCGCGATGTCGGTCGTGTTCGTGGTCTGGCTCGCGACCGTCCCGACCGTCGTGACCGTCGCGTCTGTCGCGTCCGTCGTGGTGGGCGTTTCGGTTGTCGGGTGGGCCGGCGGTCGGCGGGGTTGCGTGTGGTCGGGGTTCTCGTGACCGGTCGTCGGGGTGGGGGATGGGGGTGCCGTCGGCTTCGGTGAAGTCCCATCGGGCTCGGGTGGGGTTGCGCCGGATGGTCAGATGCCGGGTGTGGACCACCTCGTGGTGGTGCCAGCACAGCAGGACCCCGTTGGTCACGGAGGTTTGCCCGCCGTGGGCGGCCCAGTGGCGGATGTGGTGGATCTCCCCGAACTTCGGGGGGCGGGTGCAGGTGGGGTAGGCGCAGTGCCGGTCGCGGGTGATGACGGCGCGGCGCAACGCCCCGGTGTAGACGCGCTCGGCCCGCCCCACATCGAGGACCTGGGA
>JARKOU010000184.1 GCA_029975645.1 Actinomycetales bacterium | reverse complement strand
CGTGGTTAGTCGTCCCTTTCGACCGAATGGGACGACTAACCACGTGTTCGGCGGGGATGGTGGGGCCGATGGGGGATGGTGCGGCCGATGGGAGACGGGCGGGAGACCGGGCGGGGTGCGGGCGGTGCGGGGCGCGCGGATGGCTCCCGACACGCCGGGTTCACGACACGCCGGGGCGCCTCGTGGTCCCCGAACCGGGCCCGGCGCGCCCCGGTACCGAGCGTGAGAGACTGGGTGCCTTCCGGCCCCACCCTCGTCCGACCAGGCGGAGCACTGCTGCCATGCCCTTGTTCGAACTCGATGAGGGACGTCTCGTCCCCGCTCAGTACGGCCGACCCGTCCAGGAGCCCATCGAGCCGGACGCCGTCGAGGTGGTGCGCGAGCAGGTCCTCGAGATCGTCGCCCGCCCGCTCTTCCCCGTGCGCCGCGCCGCGACCGGCGCAGCCCGAGGGAACGTGAGCCCCTCCGCGCCCCGCGAGCCTGATCTCGTCGCGCTCGACCCCGACGGTCAGCCGGTCGTCGCCGCGGTCACCGATCGGATCGACGCCGCCACGCTCGTCTGGATCCTGGGGCAGGCTGGGCTCGCCTCGCGGATGAGCTGGTCGGAGATCGCCCAGGGCTACCCCGGTGGCGTCGCGGCGTTCCGCGCCGAATGGGCCAGCTTCCGGGAGTCCGCGCCGCGCGGCTCGGGCGGACCCCCGGCAGTCCTGGTGGCCTTCGATGTCGACGACGACGTGCGGCCGGCGCTCGAGATCCTCGCCCCGTCGGGGGTGCAGGTGATCGAACTCGTCGTGCGGAGCACGAGCAGCGGCCGGCGCTTCATCGACGCCGTGGAGGTCCGGCGGAGCAGCGTCCCGGCCACGCGGCCGGTCATCACCCCGTCGTCGCCGCGGCGGATGCTGGGGGCCGCCGGGCCGGCGAGCGAACCGGAGCCCGTCACCCCCACCGTCTCGATCGACCTCGACCCGGCCGCGAACCTGCGGCTGATCGGCGGCGTGCTGACCTCCGACGTCGACCTCGTCTGGCAGGACGAGGCCGCCCCCGGTGGACCCACCGCCTACGCAGCCACCCTCACCACGGACGGCCTCATCGCGCTGCCCGACGGCGCGCGGCTCACCGACCCGTCGGAGGCGGCCGCGAGCCTGAGCGGGCGCGACGACGTCAACGGATGGGCGGTGTGGCACATCGGCTACGGCGGCCCGACCCTCGGTGAGGCCCGGGCAGAACTGCAGACGGCCGCCACGCGCCGCTCGGATGCGCGGGGCGGGCGCCGTCGTCGGCAGTAACGGTCTGCGGCGCCGAACAGGTCGACGGCGCCGCGCGCGCGTCAGCCGGCCAGCGAGTCGAGGAACTC
The DNA here is from genome assembly GCA_029975645.1 of Actinomycetales bacterium. GTDB lineage: Bacteria > Actinomycetota > Actinomycetes > Actinomycetales > JAHECE01 > JAHECE01. The sequence goes on along the minus strand of JARKOU010000184.1, from coordinate 4,865 downwards.
CCGGATCGCGGGGCCGAGTTGATCGGTCTCGATGAGGAACCCGTCGTGCCCGAAGTCGGAGTGGATGAGTCGCAACGGCAGCGCGTCCGGGATCTGCGCGACCATCCGCACCGACTGCTCGGGGAGGAACAACCGGTCGGAGTCAACGGCCACGATGAGCGCCTTCGCCGTGATCGTCCGTAGCGCGGCGTCCACGCCCCCGCGGTTGCGCCCGAGGTCGTGCGTGAGCATCGACTCCGTGAGCACCACGTAGGCGTTCGCGTCGAAGCGCCGCGCCAGCTTCTGGGCGTGGTGGTCCAGGTAGGACTGGACGGCGAACCGCCCGCCGCCGCCCATGGGCTCCTCGCCGCCCTGGGGGATCCGCCCGAACCGGGCGTCCAACTCGGCTGCCGAGCGGTACGTCGTGTGGGCGATCTGCCGGGCGATGCCCAGGCCCACGTGCGGGCCGTCCCCGTCCTCGGCGTCGTAGTAGTCGCCGCCACGGAACTTGGGGTCCGCGCGCACGGCCGCGATCTGCGCGTGCGCCCAGGCGATCTGGTCCGCCGTCGTCTGGGCGGCCGTCGCGATCGCGGCGATCCCGCGCACCCGTTCGGGCGCGATCGCGGCCCACTCAAGCACCCGGTGCCCGCCCATCGACGCGCCCACCACGAGCGCCCACGAGTCCACCCCGAGCGCGTCCGCGAGCCGGATCTCCGCGGCCACCTGGTCCCGGACGGTCACATACGGGAACCGGCTGCCCCAGGGGGCGCCGTCGAACGCCGTCGACGCCGGTCCCGTGGTGCCTTGGCAACCGCCGAGCACGTTAGGGCAAACCACGAAGAAGCGGTCCGTGTCGATGGGGCACCCGGGCCCCACCATGCCCGGCCACCAGCCGGCGGTCGGGTGCCCGGGCCCGGCGTCGCCCGCCACGTGGGAGTCCCCGGTGAGGGCGTGGAGCACCAGGACCGCGTTGTCGCGGGCCTCGTTGAGCGTGCCCCAGGTCTCGTACGCCATGCGGACGGCGGGCAGGCGTCCGCCGGCCTCGAGCTTGATCGGCCCGAGGTCGGCGAACTGGCGGTGGCCGACCGGCTGGTCCGGGGTCCAGGCCGCCGACGCCGGCAGCGGCGTCGGCGCGTGCCGCACGTGCTGGTAGCGCTTAGGCCGTGAGGCCGGCGTCGCCGTCGGACTCGAGGCGCCGGACGCCGCCGTGGCCCGAGCCGCAGCGTCGTCCTCCCCGGACGCAGGCGTTCCGTTTCGGGGTCGCCTGCGCTCCGGGGTGCTCACGAGTGACAACGGTACGTGCCGCACGCACGTCACGCACCCTTCGCGGCGCGGAAGCCCGCCTCGAGGTCGGCGAGGATGTCGTCGATGTGCTCCAGGCCCACGGCCAGCCGCACCAGGCCCGGGACCACGCCGGAGAGCTCCTGCTCCTCGGCCGAGAGCTGGCTGTGCGTGGTGGACGCCGGGTGGATCACCAGGGAGCGCACGTCGCCGATGTTCGCCACGTTGGAGTGGAGTTCCAGTGCGGAGACGAACGCCTGGCCTGCCTCGCGCCCGCCCTCGAGCTCGAAGGCGACGACGGCGCCCGCCCCCCGGGGCAGGTACTTCTGCGCGTTGGCGTGCCAGGGGCTCGAGGGAAGGCCGGCGTAGTGCACGCGGACCACGTCGTCGCGGTCCTCGAGCCACTGGGCCACCCGCTGGGCGTTCTCCACGTGGCGCTCGATGCGCAACGAGAGCGTCTCGATGCCCTGCGCGATGAGGAAGGCGTTGAAGGGCGAGATCGCCGAGCCGAGGTCGCGCAGCAGCTGCAGCCGTGCCTTGAGGATGAAGGCGAGGTTGACGCCGAAGAGGCCGTCCGCCCCGAGGTCCCGCGCGAAGACCAGGCCGTTGTAGGACGGGTCGGGGGTGTTGTAGTTGGGGAAACGCTCGGGGTACTTGCCGTAGTCGAACGTGCCGCCGTCGATGATCACGCCGCCGATCGCGGTGCCGTGCCCGCCCAGGTACTTGGTGGCGGAGTGGACGACGACGTCGGCCCCCCACTCGAGCGGGCGGAGCAGGTAGGGGGTGGCCACGGTGTTGTCCACAACGAGCGGGACGCCCACCTCGTGCGCGACGCCGGCGACCAGCTCGATGTCGAGGATGTCGCTCTGCGGGTTGGGGATGGTCTCGCCGAAGAACAACTTGGTGTTCGGGCGGACGGCGTCGCGCCAGGCCTGCGCGTCGTGGGGGTCGGTGACGAAGGTGGTCTCGATGCCCAGCTTGGGGAGCGTGTAGTGGAGCAGGTTGTAGGTGCCGCCGTAGAGGGAGGGGCTGGTCACCACGTGGTCGCCGGCCTCGGCTATGTTGAGGATCGCGAAGGTCTCGGCGGCCTGGCCGGAGGAGACGAGGAGCGCGCCGACGCCGCCCTCGAGCGAGGCGAGGCGGTTCTCGACCACCTCCTGCGTCGGGTTGCCGATCCGGGTGTAGATCGGGCCGAGTTCCTGGAGCGCGAAGCGGGCCGCGGCCTGCTCGGCCGAGGCGAAGACGTACGAGGTGGTCTGGTAGATCGGCAGGGCCCGGGCGCCGGTGGCGGGGTCGGGCGTCTGGCCGGCGTGGATCTGGCGCGTCTCGAAGGACCAGGCGTTGTTCATGGGGGGTGCTCCTCGGGGTGGGCGCGCGCGGCGCCTGGGCGTGATGACGGGGTGAGGCCTCGGGGGAGGGGCCTCGGGGGCTCAGGTGTGGCGGATGCGCGGCGCCGCAGGTGCGCCGACCCGCCGTTGGGTCGGAGGGCGCACATGGAGGGGGCTGAGCCGGCCTGCGGCCGGGATCAGCGCACGCCGAGATGTGCGCGAGGGTCAGCGGCACATTCGACGGGACATGGCGCGAGGGTAGGTGGCGCGGCGCCGTCGGGCTGGGGCGTCCCGCATCGTGGACGCGCGACGCCTCCCGCCCGCCCCCAACCGCCCCGCCCAACCCCACCCGCCCCCACCCCACCTCCCGCCTCACCCCAGCGCACTCCCGCCCACGTAGTCGCTTTGGCGTGGGGTAGTCGGTCTGAACCGACGATGTCGCGCCGAAGCGACTACCTCGCGGCAGGCGGACGCGACGCACGGCCCGCTTCACACCCACCTTCGTGTGACCGCTGGGGCCTCTGTGATCACTGAGGCGAAAGTTCACGGTGTGACGCGCGTTCCGCTACCGTGCGAGGAGAGATCGCATCGTGGCGTCAACGCGACACGCCGGATGCTCGTCGGATTCCTGATTCGGGAGGCAGCGTGCGGCAGAAGGGCGCTCGACGGGTCGCGCTCGCGAGCGCCGTCGTCGTCGCCCTCCTCGGCGCGGCGTACGCGCCCGCGGCCGCCGATCCTTCCACGGTCGACGACGTCGCCCAGGCGCAGCAGGGAACGGTCACCACGTTGTCCCGGATCGCCGGGCTCGAGGTGGAACTCGCCCAGGCCCGCGCGGAGTTCGACGCCGTCCAGATCGCCTCCGCGGTGGCGACGGAGGCGTACAACCAGGCCGTCGTCGACCTCGACGCCGCCCAGCAGCAGGCGACGGCGGCGCAGGCGCGCACCGTGGAGGCGCAGCAGCGCGTCGACGAGGCGCGAGCCGAACTCGGCCGTGTGGCGATGGCGGCGTACCGGTCCGGCGGCGGGCTCGCCGCCTTCGAGGCGTACCTCACCGCCGACGGGTTCGACGACGTCGTCGCCCGCGACCTCCTCATCGATCGCATGGGTGAGCGGGCGAACACGGCGCTGCAGGACGTCGAGGCGGCGGAACTCGTCCTTGCCGCCGTCCAGGAACGGGCGGACCGCGCCGTCGCTGAGCGGGAGGCTGCCGCGGGTGTGCTCGAGGCCGCGGCGTCCGCGGCGGAGGACGCGGCCGAAGCCGCCGCAGCGCACGTGCAGTCCTTCGAACGCGAGCGCGGCCGCCTGATCACGCAGCTGGCGGTGTACCGGCAGACGACGGCGGAGGCCGAGCGTGCGCGCCAGGACCAGCTGGACGCCGAGCGCCTGGAGCGAGCCGATGCCGTCGCCGCGGCTGCCGTCCAGGCCGTGGCCGCACGGCTCCCTGCGGTCACGATCGTGGAGGCGGCGGAGGTTCCCGCCCCCGCCGAGACGACGACGGCGCCCGCCCCCCAGGTGCCAGTCGCCGAACCCGCGGCGCCCGTGGTTCCCGACCCGGCGCCCGCCGTCGAGCCGGCCGCCCCCGCGCCGGCCCCGGCGCCGGTTGTGACTCCTGAACCGGTGGTTCCTGCACCTGCACCTGCTCCGGTTCCTGCGCCTGCTCCGGCTCCAGCCGCGCCGGTCCCGGCCCCCGAGCCGGTTCCCGCTCCCGCTCCCGCTCCCGCTCCTGCACCAGCACCCGCTCCTGCACCAGCACCCGCTCCTGCACCTGCACCTGCACCTGCGCCCGTGCCGACGGTTGCCCCTGCGCCGGCCCCTGCCCCCGCCCCGGCGACCGTGGTGACCACCTCGAGCGCCTCGAAGGGGCAGGCGGCGCTGGCGTGGGCCCTCACGCAGGTGGGCAAGCCGTACGTCTGGGGCGCCGCGGGCCCGAACGGGTACGACTGCTCGGGCCTGACCATGAAGGCGTACGCGAGCGTCGGGATCTCGATCGGCCGGACCACCAAGGCGCAGTACGCCAACGTGGCGCACGTGCCGGTCTCGCAGATGCGCCCCGGCGACCTGATCTTCTACTCGAGCAACGGTGCCGCGTCCGGGATCTACCATGTGGCGATCTACGCCGGGAACAACATGCGGGTGCACGCCCCGTCGCCGGGCAAGAACGTCGAGTACGTGAAGATGTACTGGACAAACGTGTTGCCCTACGTCGGCCGACCCTGACCTGACCCTGACCACGGCGCCGGGCACCCGAAGCCCCCGTGAGGTAGTCGGTCCGGCGGT
>JARKOU010000130.1 GCA_029975645.1 Actinomycetales bacterium | reverse complement strand
AAGGCGCTGGCCGGCGTCGACGCCGTGCTCATCCCCGGCGGGTTCGGCGTGCGTGGCATCGAGGGGAAGTTGGGGGCGCTGCACTGGGCGCGGCACCACGAGGTGCCGACGCTGGGGATCTGCCTCGGACTGCAGTGCATGGTGATCGAGTACGCGCGCAACGTGCTCGGCCTGCACGGGGCGTCCTCCAGCGAGTTCGATCCCGGCACCCCGCACCCCGTGGTCGCGACGATGGCGGAACAGCTGGCCATCGTGGGCGGCGACGGCGATCTCGGCGGGACCATGCGGCTCGGGAGGTACGAGGCCGTGCTGACGCCCGGGAGCGTGGTCGCCGAGGCGTACGGGACCCAGCGGGTGAGCGAGCGGCACCGACACCGGTACGAGGTCAACAACGCCTACCGCGGCGACCTCGAGGCGGCGGGGCTCCTGGTCTCGGGGCGCTCACCCGAGGGTTCGCTGGTGGAGTTCGTGGAGCTCGACAGGTCGGTGCACCCGTACTACGTGGCCACCCAGGCGCACCCGGAGTTCAAGTCGCGGCCCACGCGGGCGCATCCGCTGTTCGCCGGGCTCATCAAGGCGGCCCTGGACCGGCAGCGGCAGGGGCGGCTGCTCGAGGTCGAGCACGTGCACCCGCACGGTGAGTCGTGACCGGCGCGCTGCGGCCGGCCGGTGAGGCGCCGGCCGAGGTTGAGGACGTCCAGGCGTCGGCGGAGGTCGTCTCCTCGACGGTGATCCACAAGGGCCGGATCTGGGACCTCGCCAGCGACGAGGTGGACCTGGGCGACGGCGTGTCCGTGGTGCGCGAATACGTGCAGCACCCGGGCGCCGTCGCCGTCATCGCCCTGGACGACGCCGAGCGCGTGCTGCTTCTCCAGCAGTACCGGCACCCGGTGCGCTCGCTGCTCTGGGAGCCTCCCGCGGGGCTGCTCGACGTCGCGGGGGAGGACCTCCGCGACGCCGCCGCACGGGAATTGGCGGAGGAAGCCGACCTGCGCGCCGAGCGCTGGGACGTGCTCGTGGACTACTACACGACGCCGGGCGGCTCGGACGAGCCGATCCGGGTGTTCCTGGCACGCGGGCTGTCCCCGGTGCCGCACGACGAGCGCCACGACCGCGAGGACGAGGAGCGCGACATGGCCAGCGCGTGGGTGCCGCTGGACGACGCGGTCTCGGCCGTGCTGGCGGGGCGCGTGCACAACCCGTCCGCGGTGGTGGGGATCCTGGCGGCCGCCGCCGCCCGGGCGCGCGGGTGGGAGACGCTGCGGTCCGTTGGGGCTGATTGGGTGCGTTAGGCGCGGAGACCTGACGGGGTCGGTGTCTCTGGCGACCGCGTGCGCGGGCTGCGTCCGTGCTCGGCGTCTGGGTGCGCCACACCGTCCGATCCGTTCTTAGGCGGCTGCGTGGAGTCGAGTCGGGGCGGACGACGGTCACTGCCGTGCCGGCCTGGTTGACCGCCTCAGTCATGCCCGAACCAGGGGCGCCGCACCCCGTCCCGGGCGTGGCAAACACAGCCCCGGAATGGCGGGCTGGGGTTGCGCTGGGCGTTGGTCACGCTGCGTGTCATGCAGGCGTGGCGTGAACGAGCTACCGCTCTGTCGCGAGCCTCATGCTGCCGATGTCAGTGGTGCGCGGCAGTATTCAGGGCATGAGCGAAAGTGCCCGGTGGATATGGGCCAAGAGCGGGATCGACGATCGCAAGACGATCGTGGATTGGCTGCCGTTATGGAGGCACCTCGCGGACAGTGCGGAGATCGCGGGGCTTCTCTGGGATGAATGGCTGTCACCTCAGGCTCGCCGCGTTGTCGTCGACGCTGCGGGCGACGAGGAGTCGGCGGGCCGACTTCTTCGATTCCTCGCCGGTGTTCATGACATCGGCAAAGCGACGCCGGTCTTCCAGTCGAAGGTGCCTGTGCTGGCCGAGCAGCTCCGCACGCACGGACTGGCGCTGGGAATCGACGTGTCGACGGAGGACCGACGCCGGCTCCCGCACGGCCTCGCGGGTCAGGTTCTGATCGAGGACTACTTGGCCGGCCGCGGGTGGCGGCGGACGACGGCTCGACAGCTCGGAGCGGTGATCGGCGGGCACCACGGCATCCCGCCGGAGCTCTCCGAGGTCGAGGCGGCGACTCTTCGTCCCGCGCTCCTCGGCCAAGGAAGGTGGCGGGACGTCCAGGCTCAGCTCATCGCCGATGTCGGCCGAGGCACCGGCGTGGACCTGGACCGACTCCGGGACCGTGGTCTGGGGCAGCCGGCCGCGGTCATCGCGACGGGAATCGTCATCGTCGCCGACTGGCTCGCGAGCAACGCCTCCCTGTGCGCTCTGGTCCCGGTCGGCCGGCAACCGTCGGACGAGTCAGATAGGGGTCGCCACGCCTGGGAGCGTGTCCGACTTCCACGTCCGTGGTCCGCCGTTGAGACGCATGTCGATGCGGACCGGCTCTTCAGGGAGCGGTTTGTGATCGCTGGTGCACCCGCGCATGCGCGTTCTGTGCAGCGCGCGGCCCTCGGCGCTGCCCGCGAGAGTGACGTCCCCGGGGTCATCGTGATCGAGGCGCCGATGGGAGAAGGCAAGACGGAGGCGGCCCTGCTGGCTGTCGAGACGCTGGCTGCGCGTTCCGGGGCTTCGGGGTGCTTCGTTGCCCTCCCGACGCAGGCGACGACCAACGCAATGTTCAGCCGGATCGTCGACGGCTGGCTTCCTCACCTGCCGGACGCGTCGTCGGGGGGACGGCGGCACACCGTGGCGCTTGCCCACGGCCGGGCACTCCTCGACCCACGCTTTCGCGCGCTGCGTGATCAACGGTCGACGGGCATCCACCAGGACGACGGTTCGGTCGGCGTTGCAGGCGTGCCGGATCCGCGGACGGTTGACGCCTACGTTCACTGGTGGATGCTCAACCGAAAGAAGTCACCTCTCGCCGATTTCGCCGTCGGGACGATTGATCAGCTGCTCTTCGCGGCATTGCAGGCGCGACACCTGGCCCTGAGGCATCTGGGCCTCGCCGGGAAGGTCGTTGTTATCGACGAGGTCCATGCTTACGACGCGTACATGTCGGTGTACTTGGATAGGGTGCTGGAATGGCTCGGCGCGTACGGTGTTTCCGTGGTGATGCTCTCGGCGACCCTTCCGGCGGCGGCGCGTGAGCGGCTCATGGAGGCATACCGGAAAGGCATCGCCGCGATGACAGCGCCGGCGGCGGCCTCAGCCCTGATCCACCGAGTCGGTTCAGGTGGTGTCGTTTGAGCATTTCTGCGATGGCTTGATCGCGGTTTTCGGTTCACGGGCGGCCGGGAGCCGCCAGCCTGTGCTGGCTTGTCCACGGGGGTTCTCCGGTCGTGCCCGTCG
>JARKOU010000099.1 GCA_029975645.1 Actinomycetales bacterium | reverse complement strand
GCGGACCTCTAGGTCGGCCAGTTCGCCGGAGGTCTCGGTGAAGGACGCCGCCCGCGCCGGCTGGGCGCCGAGTGTCTTGGCGAGCAGGGCGCCGGACACGCTCAGGGACTCCTCGACCTGCCCGTGCAGGTCGGCCATGACGCGCTGGCGCTGGGCGGTGATGTCGCGGCGCACGAGGGCGACGCGCCGCGTCACCCACACGGCAGGCGGGATGACGAACAGCGACAGCAGCGACAGCCGCCAGTCGAGCACCATCATGGCGATCGCGGTGCCGACGGCAGTCGTCAGGTTGGACGCCACAGCCGTCGCGGTGTTCGTGATGACGGCCTGGAGTCCGGCGATGTCGTTGACGAGCCGCGACTGGACGTCGCCCCCACGGGTGCGCTTGAAGAACGCGAGCGACTGGGACTGGACGTGCACGAAGACCTTCGTGCGGAGCTGGTGCATGACGCGTTGCCCCATGGCGGTGGCGAGCCACGTCTGGAGCACGCCGAGGACGCCGGTGAGGACCGCGACGCCCACCATGCCGCCGACCAACCAGGCCAACAGGGTCGTGTTGGCGTGCGGGAGGGCGTCGTCGATGACGGCGCGCAACAGGAACGGCTGAGCCAGACCGACGAGGGACGCCGCCACGACCGCCGCCCCGACGACGAGGAGGGCGGCGAGGTGCGGGCGGAAGAGTTCGGCGACGCGGCGGAACTCCACGGGCGACTCGGCGAGCTGCGCGCGGTCGTGGGCGTCGACGCGTGCGGGGCCGCGCGTCAGGGCCCACTCGTGCATCTCGGTCACGTCCTCAGCCTCTCTCCCGGCGCCGTCCGGTCGAGCCTACCCAGCGCTGCGACGCCGTTGAGGGGGCGCGGTTTCCGGGAAAACCAGCGCGCCTCACGGGCGGGCCAACGAGCCATTCGGCGCGAATCCCGGTAAGCGATTCGGCAGAGAGCCGGTGCCCGGTCCCCCGCGCGGGTGACAGGCCGGATGACTGGGAGTTTCAGGTTGCCAAATCCCTATTCGGCCGTTGGCGAGGGGTTTCGATGAAACTACCGGCAACCCCGCTCCGGACGGCTTGCATAACGCTGTCTACCCCCTGATATCTTGTCTCCTGACCAGAACACTCCACTGGGGGGACCCAACATAATGACCGACACCACCAAGAGCGGCATCTCGCGCCGCACTCTCGCCAAGGGCGCTGCCTGGGCCGCCCCCGCCGTTGCCGTTGCCGCCGCTGCGCCGA
>JARKOU010000081.1 GCA_029975645.1 Actinomycetales bacterium | reverse complement strand
GGAACTGGTCGAGGGGCTATGAGTACAAGACTCTCGCCGGAGTGGAGCGGACCGCACCGCCTATCGTGACGACCGCCGGCCCAGGGCGCGGACAGGTCGTCCCGTACATCGGCCTGGGCGAGGCGTACGTGCTTGCAGCGTTCCGGGCGGCGGGCGTGCCGATGCAGAGGATCCGTCCGGCGGTCGCGTGGCTCGAGGAGAACATCGGGTTGCAGGCGGCGCTGACCAGCGAACAGCTCATGACCGACGGCGCCGAGGTCCTGTGGCGCTTCGAGCACGAGGGTGCCGGGCCGATCGGCACCCAGGAGCCGCACCTGGTGGTCGTGCGCAACCAGCAGATCGTGTTCCACGAGGTCATTCAGCAGTACCTCCGCACGATCACCTACCGAGACGGCCGAGTCGCCTCGATCCGGCTCCCCCAGTACCGAGCGCCCGTCGCCGTCGACCCGCTCATCAACTTCGGTCAGCCGACGCTGATCAGTCGCGGGGTCCGGGTCGCGGATGTCGTCGGCCGCCTTCGCGCCGGCGAGGGGCCTGACGCCGTCGCCGACGACTACGGCCTGGAGATCGCGGAGGTCCGGGGGCTGCTCGCGGCATGAAGGGCCGTACCGATCCCCCACGGTTCTTTCTGGATCGAGGGCTCGGTTCGCGCATCGTGCCGGGCGGTCTCCGCGCCGCCGGGTGGACCGTCACCACGATGGACGAGCGCTACGGCTTCGAGCGCAGCCAATCGATCCCGGACGTCGAGTGGATCATCGACGCGACGGGGCTCGGCGAGTGCCTGCTCACCAAGGACATCGCGATCGCGACGCGCGCGCCTGAGGCACGGATCGTGGTGATGAACGACGCACGCCTCTTCGCTCTCGCCAACGCCCGGCTCACCGGTCCCGAGTCGCTCGGTCAGTTCCTGCGGAACGAGCAGGCGATCTTCCGGTGGGCCGCTCGGGTGAAGCCACCCTTCGCTGCTGCCATCTACGAACACGGCGTGCGCAGACGCACGCTCCGCTACCCGTGACCTCGTGAGGTTGGGCGAGCACCCGACAGCTGGGGTGATCAGCGCAGCGCTGACCGGCGCCGTTCGCGACAGACAGGGTGATCACGCCCATCCCACATCGCGCGCACGAGGCGCCCTCGCGGCAGGATGTCCCCTGACCAGCGCGAAGGGAGCCCCATGACCTCCGACCACGGCATGTCCGAGGCCGCGTGGGAGCACCTCGCCCTGGAGACCCTCGCCGAGCTCGGCTGGCGCCCCACCACCGGCCAGGCGATCGCCCCCGGCACCGGTGAGCGCGAGTCCTGGGACGACCTCCTCATCCCCTCGCGCCTACGCGCCGCGCTGCGCAGCCTGAACCCCGGCGTCCCGCGCGAGCACCTCGAGCAGGCGCTCTCGATCATCATCGCCCCCACCTCCCAAGACGCGATCACCGAGAACTTCCGGACCCACCGCTTCCTCACCGACGGCTTCCGCGGCCTCACCTACATCGACGACGCCGGACAGGAGCAGACCCCCACCATCCGCCTGATCAGCGCGGACGCCGCTCGGAACGACTGGCTCGTCGTCAACCAGGTCACCCTGGTGCACCGCGAGGTCGAGCGCCGCTTCGACGTCGTCCTCTACCTCAACGGCCTGCCCATCGCCGTCGTCGAGCTGAAGAAGGCCGGCTCGGCCCGGGCCGACGTCGCCGCCGCCCATGCCCAGCTCCAGACCTACCTGCGGGAGTTCCCGCTCGCCTTCCGCTTCGCCGTCGTCACCCTCGCCTCCGACGGCGTCACCGCCAAGTACGGCACCCCGTTCACGCCGCTCAACCACTTCTCGCCGTGGAACGTCGACGACGACGGCCGGCCCGCGTCCGCGTCGTCCTCGCCCGACGACGACGACGACGACGACGCGACCGCGCTCGACCGCGCGCTGGACGGGCTCTTCACGCAGGAGAGGTTCCTGCGCCTGCTCGCGGGGTACGTCGCGTTCGACGAGGGGCCGGACGGGCTGGTCAAACGCATCGCCAAACCGCACCAGTTCTTCGCGGT
>JARKOU010000065.1 GCA_029975645.1 Actinomycetales bacterium | reverse complement strand
GCCCCAGACACCCTCGCCGAGCCCCCCGACGCCCCCAACCATCCCGAACGACCACGGCCCCCGAAGCCCCAGCCCACGGCCACCGAACCCCGACCGACTCGCCCACACCCCCAGGCGGCCCCTTCTTCAGCAGTTTCCTAGGTAGATCTCGCGGGCCAGGCGAACCGAAGGCAGAGCGTGAGGGCGGACTCAACACCGAGGTGGGACCAAGGCGAGCCGAACGCAGAGCGTGAGGGAACGGGGCGCGCGCTCGGGAGTGGCTTCGGGCGTCGGCGCGAGGAACGAGCGACGCGGGCGCCCCGTCCCCTCACGCGGGGGCGAGTAGACGCGCGGCGAGTCGGGCCTACGCCCCGGCGCGGGCGGTCTCCTGCTTGGCGATCTCGGCACGCACCTCGTCCATGTTGAGGTCCTTCACCGCGGAGATCACCTGCTCCAGCGAGGACGCCGGAAGGGCGCCGGGCTGAGCGAATACCAGGATGCCCTCGCGGAAGGCCATGAGCGTCGGGATCGAGGTGATGCCCGCTGCGCCGGCGAGGGCGCGCTCGGCCTCGGTGTCCACCTTGAGGAAGGTCACGTCCTGGTGCTTCTCGGAGGCCTTCTCGAAGACCGGCGCGAACATGCGGCACGGCCCGCACCAGGCGGCCCAGAAGTCGACGAGCACGATGTCGTTCTCGAGCACGAGGTTCTGGAAGGTGTCGCCGGTGGCGTTGATGGTGGCCATGGGTCGTCTCCTTGCGTCGTGAATACCCCGAGGGGTATCGGTTCGATCACCGTAACGCACGGCGTGGCGGATCTCTTCCCTCGGTCGGCTGCGCGGTCGGGGTGACGTCGCTCACGTGGGGCGCGGGCAGGTCTTCTGGACCATTTCATGGTCGCATCGTGGCGCGTCAACCGGGGCGCACGTCCACGGTCCGGTTCGGGTCCCAGGGCACGGCCCAGCCGAGGTCGTCGAAGAGGGCGTCGAGCACCATGGCAGTGAAGCCCCAGATCACGTGTCCATCGACCACGAATGCCGGCGTCCGCCGCACCGCGCCGTCGTACACGAGGACGGCGCTGCGCCGCCCCGCCGGGTGGAGCAGGTCCGCGACCGGCGCGCGGAACACGTGGGAGGACTCGCCATGGTCCACCACCCGGATCGGGGAGGGACGCTTCCACCACGCGATGACCGGCGTGACCACGTGGTTGCTCACCGGGACGCTGATCCCGGGCAGGGTGCCGAGAACCTCGACCCCGGCCGGGTCGAGCCCGGTCTCCTCCTGGCCTTCGCGCAGGGCGGCGGCGACCGCGTCCGCGTCCTCGGGGTCGACTCGTCCGCCCGGGAACGACACCTGGCCGGGGTGGTGGCGCAGGGTGTCGGCGCGTCGTACCAGGAGCAGGTCGAGTTCGCGGGCGACGACGGCGCTCGTGGTCCGCGCGGGTACCCCGTCCAGGATCCCGAAGAGGACGAGAACTGCAGCCGGTCGCGGGGGAGTGGCCTGGCGCGCCGCAGGCCCGGTGTTCCTCGGGAGGGTCGAGCGTGCCTGGTCGCGAACGAGCCCCCGCAGCTGCGCGTGCGCGCCCTCGACCGACCGTGTGCCGCTCATCCGCGGTCCCGGACCGCGTCAGCGAAGGAGCTGAGCCCAGCACGGGTGGCGGCGGTGAGCCCGGGGAGGTGCCGGGCGCCGTCGGCGCGCGTGCGGGCCACGTCCGACGGCGTGAGCCCCGCGGTCATCCCGGGCTCGGCGAGCCATGTGCTCAGGAGGGCCTCGTCCACCTCGAGGTGGAACTGGAGTCCGAGGGCGCTGCCCGCCCGAAACGCCTGGACGGGGGTGGTGGTGGTCCGGGCGAGGAGAGTGGCCCCGCCGGGGAGGTCGACGGCGTCGGAGTGCCAGTGGAGCACGGCGGGCGATGCGCCGAGCGGGGCCAGGACCGGGTGCTCGCCCACCACGCCCACCGGCGCGAAGCCGATCTCGGTGCCGTGCCGGCGATGCAGCGGTGCCCCGAGCGCGAGGGCGAGCAGCTGCATGCCGAGGCAGACACCCAGCACGGGGAGATCGGCGTCGACGGCGCGGGCCAGCAGGTCGCGTTCGGCGCGGAGCCCGGGGTGTCCGGCGTCGTCGTCGGCGTCCTGCCACCCGCCCATGACCACGAGCCCGGCGAGGTCCTGGGGGCGCGGAAGGTCGGGCGCGGCGTCGTCGACAACTGTCCGCACCACCAGCGGCACGCCCGCGAGCGCCTCGGCGATCAGGCCCGGGCCCTCCCACGGTGCGTGCTGGAGCACGAGCACGGGACGGCCCGGCGCCCCTGGCTCACTCACCATCGGGTCTGCTCACCTCGTGACTCCTCCCGACCTCGTCCGTCCCGTGCACGTCCAACGCCCCGTTGACGTCCGACGCCGCTCACCAACTCGTCGGGAGGGGGCGACCCTCCTCGAACCCGGCCGTCGACTGGATCCCGACGACGGCGCGCTCGGCCAGGTCCGGAAGGGTCCGAGCCCCGGCGTAGGTGCACGCGGACCGAAGGCCAGAGGTGATGTAGTCCAGGAGGTCCTCGACGCCGGGCCGCGCCTGGTCCAGGTACATCCGCGAGGACGAGATGCCCTCCTGGTAGAGCGCCTTGCGCGCGCGCTCGAACGGTGAGTCCGCGCGGCTGCGGGCGGCGACGGCGCGGGCGGAGGCCATGCCGAACGACTCCTTGTACTGCCGGCCCTGGCTGTCGACGTGGAGGTCGCCGGGCGACTCGTGCGTCCCGGCGAACCAGGACCCGATCATCACCTGGGAGGCGCCCGCCGCGATCGCGAGGGCCACATCGCGGGGGTGTCGCACGCCGCCGTCGGCCCAGACGCGGGCACCGAGGTCGCGGGCGCGGACGGAACACTCCAGCACGGCGGAGAACTGCGGGCGGCCCACGGCCGTCATCATCCGGGTGGTGCACATCGCGCCCGGACCGACGCCCACCTTCACGATGTCGGCGCCGGCCGCCACGAGGTCCTCGACCCCCTGGGCCGTCACCACGTTGCCGGCCACCACGGGGACGTGCGGCTCGGCGGATCGGACGGCACGCAGCGCCTCGATCATCTTGGCCTGGTGCCCGTGCGCGGTGTCGACCACGAGCAGGTCGGCGCCGGCCTCGAGGAGGGCGACGGCGCGGGCCCGCACATCGCCGTTGACGCCCAGCGCCGCGCCGATGCGGAGCCGTCCCGCGGCGTCGAGCGCGGGGCGGTAGATGCTCGAGCGCAGGGCGCCGGTGCGGGTGAGGACGCCGACCAGGCGGCCGCCGTCGACCACGGGGGTGAACCGGCGGCGCGTCGCGTGGAGGTGCTCGAACGCCTCCGCCATGGAACCCAGCACCGAGACCTCGAGGACGGTGGGGTGGGTGGTCATCACCTGGTCCACCTGGGTGAACTGGTCCACCCCCTGGCAGTCGCCCGCCGCGACCACGCCGACCGGGCGGCCGGCGTGGTCCACCACCACGGCCGCGCCGTGGGCGCGCTTGTCAATGAGCGTCATCGCGGTGTGGACGGTATCCGTGGGGGCCACGGTCACCGCGGTCTCGACCACCGGGTGGCGCGTCTTCACCCAGGCCACCACATCCCGGACGACGTCGAGCGGGATGTCCTGCGGGAGGATCGCCAGCCCGCCCCGCCGGGCCACCGTCTCCGCCATCCGGCGCCCGCTCACCGCGGTCATGTTGGCGACCACCACCGGGATCGTGGCTCCGGTCGCGTCATCGGGCGCGAGGTCGACGTCGAAGCGGCTCGCGACGTCGGACGGCGTCGGGACGAGGAAGACGTCACCGTAGGTGAGGTCGTGGGATGCGTGGTGACCGGGCAGGAAGCGCATGGGCCGAGCCTAGGCTCGCGCGGGCGCCGTGTGACGTGGCACGCAGCGCCTGGGCTCGTGTGGGTCGGGCGACGTACAGTGGTACTCCACCCGCGGTCGTCCCCGCGGACAGGGAGGAGTTCGCGGATGGGCCTGCTCGAACGAGTCCGGCGCCCGGCCGACCTGAGGTCGCTGACGCCGGCGGAGCTCGACGAGCTCGCCGCGGAGATCCGAACCTTCCTCGTGGAGTCCGTGTCCAAGACGGGCGGGCACCTCGGGCCGAACCTCGGCGTCGTGGAACTCACGATCGCCCTGCACCGGGTGTTCGACTCCCCGACCGACACCATCGTGTTCGACACGGGCCACCAGGCGTACGTGCACAAGATGCTCACCGGGCGGCAGGACTTCTCCGGCCTCCGCCGGCGCGGCGGCCTCTCCGGGTACCCCAGCCGCACCGAGTCTGACCATGACGTGGTGGAGAACTCGCACGCCTCGACCGCCCTCTCCTGGGCGGACGGCATCGCCCGGGCCAACCAGCTCGCCGGCCGATCGGACCGGCACGTGATCGCCGTGGTGGGCGACGGCGCCCTGACCGGCGGCATGGCCTGGGAGGCCCTCAACAACATCGCCGCAGGCCAGGACCGGCGTCTGGTCATCGTGGTCAACGACAACGGCCGGTCCTACGCCCCCACCATCGGCGGCCTCGCGCTGCACCTGGACTCCCTGCGCGCCACCCGCGGGTACGAGCGGGTGCTGCACTGGGGCAAGCACACGCTGCAGCGCGGTGGTGCTCCGGGGCGAATGGCGTTCGAGGCGCTCCACGGCTTCAAGAAGGGCGTCAAGGACGTCGTGGCCCCGCAGGGCCTGTTCGAGGACCTGGGCATCAAGTACCTCGGGCCGGTGGACGGCCACGACCGCGCCGCCCTCGAGCACGCCCTCGCCCGAGCCCGCGACTTCGGTGGCCCCGTGATCGTCCACACGATCACCGAGAAGGGCCGCGGCTACGTGCACGCCGAGGCGGACGTCGCGGACCGCTTCCACGCCGTCGGGGTCATCCACCCCGAGACCGGACTGCCCGTGGCGCCGGCCCGCTTCGGCTGGACGTCCGTGTTCGCGGAGGAGATCGTGGCGATCGGGCGGGCGCGCTCCGACGTCGTCGCCCTCACCGCGGCGATGCTCGCGCCCGTGGGGCTCGCGCCGTTCGCGGAGGAGTTCCCGGAGCGCACGTTCGACGTCGGGATCGCCGAGCAGCACGCCGTGACGTCCGCGGCGGGCCTGGCCTTCGCCGGCCTCCACCCCGTGGTCGCGGTCTACGCGACGTTCCTCAACCGCGGCTTCGACCAGGTGCTCATGGACGTGGCGCTGCACCGCGCTGGCGTCACCTTCGTGCTCGACCGCGCCGGCGTGACCGGCGACGACGGCGCCAGCCACAACGGGATGTGGGACCTCGCCCTCCTGCGACTGGTCCCGGGCCTGCGCGTGGCGGCACCGCGCGACGAGCCGACGCTGCGGGAGGAGCTGCGCGAGGCCGTCGCCATCGAGGACGGACCCACCGTGGTGCGCTACCCCAAGGGCGCGCTCCCGGAGCCGATGCCCGCCCTGCAGCGGGTGGGTGCCGTGGACGTGCTCGCACGGCACGTGGGCGACGGCGGCCAGCGGGTGCTCGTGGTGGGCGTGGGGGCGATGGTGCCCACGGCCCTCGACGTCGGGCAGCGGCTCGCCGACCAAGGGATCGGCGCGACCGTGGTGGACCCGCGGTGGGTCCTCCCCGTGCCGACGGCGCTCGTGGACCTCGCGCGGGGACACGACCTCGTGGTCACGGTGGAGGACGGACTCGAGGACAACGGCGTGGGGAGCGCGGTCCGGACGGCGCTCGCCCATGCCGGGCTGCACCTGCCCGTGCAGAGCCATGGCCTGGCGACCGAGTTCATCGCGCACGCCTCCCGACCGGAGGTGCTCGCTGCGAGCGGGCTGCGGGCCCAGGACGTCGCGCGGGAGGCGGCGGCCGCCGTCGTCCGGCTGGTCGAGCGGTCTCCGGCCGCGTACTAGCGCGACCGGGTGGCGGTGCGGGGATCCCCGGATTCGGGCGGGCCCCCGGGCACCCGATAGCGCCCGACGCCGGAGGCACGCGGGACGGCGCGCCGCAATGGCCCGAGTGTGTGACGAACGTCACGAGCGCCGCGGATGATATGTGAGCCCGGCCACTGAGAGTCAGGGCCCTAGGTCCCAGGTGCAATCGGGCGCCTCCTCCGTACGCTTGCAGATACGGCACACACACGGTGCCGGCGCTCGCGCATACCCGCACCCGCACCGCAGTTCCGAGGAGGCAACACGTGGCCACCAGCACCGTCCACGAGACGTCCGAGCAGGCCGCTCAGCAGATCCCCGCGTGGCACACGTTCGTCGCCGGGCCCTGGCAGGAGAAGGTCGACGTCCGCGACTTCATCCAGCGCAACTACACCCCGTACGACGGCGACGCCTCGTTCCTGGCGGGCGCGACGGAGCGCACCGCCGACATCTGGGCGAAGTTGTCGGAGATGTTCGTGGTCGAGCGGGAGAAGGGTGTCTACGACATCGACCCGCACACGCCGTCGACGATCATCTCCCACGCCCCGGGTTACATCGACGCGGAGAAGGAACTCATCGTCGGCCTGCAGACCGACGCCCCGCTGAAGCGGGCGATCATGCCCAACGGCGGTTGGCGGATGGTGGAGAACGCCCTCCAGACCTACGGCTACCCCGTGGACATGAAGGTCAAGTGGATCTACACGAACATCCGCAAGACCCACAACGCCGGCGTCTTCGACGTCTACCCGCCGGACGTGCGCAAGGCGCGCAGCAGCCACATCGTGACCGGCCTGCCGGACGCCTACGGCCGCGGTCGGATCATCGGTGACTACCGCCGCGTCGCGCTCTACGGCGTGGACAAGTTGATCGAGGCCAAGAAGCTCGAGCGGCGACCGCTGGACACCCAGCGCTCGGTCGAGGACGTCATCCGGGACCGGGAGGAGAACGCGGAGCAGATCCGCGCCCTCACCGAGCTCAAGGAGATGGCGGCCATGTACGGCTACGACATCTCCCGCCCGGCCGCCACGGCCCGTGAGGCAGTCCAGTGGCTGTACTTCGCCTACCTGGCCGCGGTGAAGGAGCAGAACGGCGCGGCGATGTCCCTCGGGCGGACCTCGACGTTCCTCGACTGCTTCATCCACCGTGACCTCGAGGCCGGCCTCATCACGGAGACCGAGGCCCAGGAGATCATCGACGACTTCGTCATCAAGTTGCGGATCGTCCGCTTCCTGCGGACCCCGGAGTACGACGCCCTGTTCTCCGGTGACCCGACGTGGGTGACCGAGTCGATCGGCGGCATCGGCGAGGACGGGCGCTCGCTCGTCACCAAGACCTCGTTCCGCTTCCTCCAGACGCTCTACAACCTCGGCCCCGCTCCCGAGCCGAACCTCACGGTGCTCTGGAGCCCGGACCTGCCGAGGGGCTTCAAGGACTTCTGCTCGCAGGTCTCGATCGACACCTCGGCGATCCAGTACGAGTCGGACGAGCTGATCCGGCCGTGCTGGGGCGACGACGCCGGCATCGCCTGCTGCGTCTCCGCCATGCGGATCGGCAAGCAGATGCAGTTCTTCGGCGCGCGCGTCAACCTCGCCAAGGGCCTCCTGTACGCCATCAACGGCGGCCGGGACGAGATGAGCGGCAAGCAGATCTCCCCGAAGACGGCGCCGCTCATGAGCGAGGTGCTCGACTACGACGAGGTCCGCGCTGCGTTCGACGTCTTCCTCGACTGGCTCGCGCAGACGTACGTGGACGCCCTCAACTGCATCCACTACATGCACGACAAGTACGCCTACGAGCGCATCGAGATGGCACTGCACGACGGGGAGATCCTGCGCACCCTCGCGTGCGGCATCGCCGGTCTCTCGGTGGCCGTGGACTCGCTCTCGGCGATCAAGTACGCCACGGTGCGCCCGGTGCGCGACGAGACCGGCCTGGCGATCGACTACGTGGTGGAAGGCGACTTCCCGAAGTTCGGCAACGACGACGACCGCGTGGACTCGATCGCGGTCGAGCTGGTCGAGGACTTCATGGGCAAGATTCGCAAGCAGCCCACGTACCGCGGCTCGATGCACACCCAGTCGGTCCTCACGATCACGTCGAACGTGGTCTACGGCAAGCACACCGGCAACACGCCCGACGGGCGTCGCAAGGGTGAGCCGTTCGCGCCGGGTGCCAACCCGATGAACGGCCGCGACACGCACGGCATGCTCGCCAGCGCCCTGTCCGTCGCCAAGTTGCCCTACGAGGAGTCGCAGGACGGCATCTCGCTGACCAACACGGTGGTGCCCTCGGGCCTCGGCCGCACCAAGGAGGAGCAGGTCACCAACCTGACCGGCCTCCTCGACGCCTACATGGGCAGCAACGGCTACCACGTGAACATCAACGTGCTGAACCGCGACACCCTGTACGACGCCATGGAGAACCCGGAGAAGTACCCCCAGCTGACCATCCGGGTGTCCGGCTACGCCGTGAACTTCGTCCGGCTCACGCGCGAGCAGCAGCTCGACGTGATCTCCCGGACGTTCCACGGAGGGATGTGACGCGCCCCGCAGCGCGTTAGCCTGAAGCGGCCCGCGACGTCGCACCGAAGGTAGGGAAACGGACCATGAGCACCACGGCCAAGACCGCCAGTCCGTTCCCCACCCTCGGTGCGACGTCGCCGTTTCTCCCCGGACGCAACGCCACCCACGACCGGCACGTGGAGCTGGACCAGATCCGCACCGGCGAGATGGGCTCGGTGCACTCCTGGGAACTCGTCACCGCGGTGGACGGTCCCGGAACGCGCCTGACCTTCTTCCTGGCCGGCTGCGGTCTGCGGTGCCAGTACTGCCACAACCCCGATACGTGGCAGAAGCGCAACGGAACGCTCATGACGATCGACGAGGTCATGAAGCGCGTGCTGCGGTACAAGGCCGTCTTCAAGGCGACCGGCGGGGGAGTCACCCTCTCCGGCGGCGAGCCCATGATGCAGGCGGCCTTCGTCCGCCAGATCTTCCGCGCCTGCAAGGAGAACGGGATCCACACGGCGCTGGACACCTGCGGGTTCCTCGGCGTACGCGCCACCGACGACATCCTCGACGACCTCGACCTGTGCCTCCTGGACGTCAAGTCGGGCATCCCCGAGACCTACAAGATCGTCACCACGCGGGAGCTCGAGCCCACGCTCGTGTTCGGGCGCCGGCTCGCGGCCCGCGGCACCCGCACGTGGGTCAGGTTCGTCCTCGTGCCCGGGCTCACGGACGCCGTCGAGAACGTCGAGGCCGTCGCCGAATACGCCGCCTCGATCTCCTCCGTGGTGGAGCGGGTCGAGGTGCTGCCCTTCCACCAGATGGGGCGGGACAAGTGGCACGAACTCGGCCTGCACTACCAGCTCGAAGACGCCAAGCCGCCCTCGTACGAGTTGCTCGAGCGGGTGCGCGGGCAGTTCCGCGACCGCGGCCTCACGGTCTACTGAGGCCGGTTCGTCACCTGAGGCCGTTCGCTTCCTGAGGCGGCTCGCTTCCTGAGGCGGCTCGCGCTCAGACCCGGATCTGGTGGCGGCCTTGATCTACCGGCGGCCGGGGCGGGGCGGAGCCGACGCCGACTCCCGCAGCGCAGCGGCGAGCGCCTCGGCGACCAGGTCCACCTGCCACGGCCGGGCCCCTGCGTCGGCGAGGAAGGCCCGGACCGCCGCGACGTCGGCGGCGGGTGGGTCCCAGGCGAGCCGGCGCTGCGTGTCGGGCGCCAGGAGGTTCTCCTGGGGCACCGTGTGCCGGCCGGCGACATCGCGCACCTGGGCGCGGACCGCGTCCAGGCGCACCGCCGCGCCGGGATTCCGGTCAGGCCAGGCGCGGGGCGGGGGTGGCTCGTCCGTCCCCGGGCCGCGCCGGGACGGAAGGTCGGACTCCGGGAGCGCAAGGGCGCGGTCGATCGCCGCCTGCCAGTGCGGTGTCCGACGGCGGGTGTTGCGCCCCGAGAAGAGGGGAAGCGCGGCGAGTTGTCCCGGGGTGCGCGGAAGCGCCTGGGCGGCGGCGACGATCGCGGCGTCGGGGAGCACGCGGCCGGGGGAGATGTCGCGGGTGCGGGCCATCTCCTCTCGCGCGGCCCAGAGCTCCCGCACCACGGCCATCCGGCGCACGTCGCGCACCTGGTGCAGCCCGGAGACCCGGCGCCACGGCTCGGCGCGGGGGGACGGTGCGGGCGCGAGCCGCACGGCCTCGAACTCCTGGCAGGCCCAGTCGGCCTTCCCGGCGGCGTCGAGGTGTGCGGCGAGCCGTTCGCGCAGGACCACGAGGAGTTCGACGTCGAGCGCGGCGTAGCGCAGCCAGTCCAGGGGGAGGGGGCGGGTGGACCAGTCGACGGCGGAGTGTTCCTTGGCCAACCCGAGGCCCAGTTCCTCGGCCACCATGGGGGCCAGGCCGACCCGTTCCCGGCCGAGCAGCCGCCCGGCGAGTTCGGTGTCGAAGAGCCGGGTGGGTCGCAGGTTGACCTCGGCCAGGCAGGCCAGGTCCTGCGACGCTGCGTGGACCACCCACTCCACGCCCTCCAGCGCTTCGGAGAGCTCGGTCAGGTCGGGGAGCGCGACCGGGTCCACCAATGCGGTTCCCGCGCCGTGCCGGCGCAGTTGCACCAGGTAGGCGCGCTGGCCGTACCGGTAGCCGGACGCCCGTTCGGCGTCGACGGCCACGGGGCCCGTGCCTGCCGCAAGCGCCTGGGCATAGCGTGCGAGCGCGTCGCGGGTGTCGAGGACGGGGGGAACGCCCTCGGCGGGCTCCGTGAGCGGCGTCAATGGCCGCGGTTGCTCGTCGCCGGTGGGTGTCTCGGCGGTTCCCTGGTGTGGGTCGAGTGCGTCCCGCGGGGCGGGTGCGACGTCGACCGGGCCAGGCACGACACCACGGTAACGCGCGCGGCCGGTGGGGCGCTGTCGCCGCACCCGTCGGGGTTCACCGCCGGTAGCGGCGAGGCGTCATGAGGGGATCGGCGGGAGGTGACCGGGGTGTCGCCAGGGGACAGCGGACGGCGGGCGGGGCGTCGGGTGAGGACCGGCGGGAGGCGACCGGGGCGTCGGCTGGGGACCGGCGGGGTCCGAGGGACGTCTTCGGGACTCAGCGGCGCGGCGAGAGCGCGGTCACGTTCTCCGGGACGGGCGGCAGGCCGGCGGCGCTGCATGTCATGAGGGCCCATGCCCGCAGGTGCGGCCCGAGGTCGGCGTCGGTGGGCGTCCACGACGCCCGGATCTCGATCTCCACCTCGAAGTCGTGCAACTCGAGGTCGCCGAACGTCTCGGAGAGCACCCGCGTCACCGAGCCGCTGAGCGAGTGGTGGCCGGCGCCCTCCTCCCGGAGCGCGTCGGTGAGCCAGGCCCAGCCCACCTCGCCGAGGAACGGGTCGCCGCCCAGTTCGCGCTCCAGCTGGGCCCGGCCCATGACGATCACGCGGAACGTCCCGTTCCAGGCGTCCTGGCCGTCCGGGTCGTAGAGCACCACGAAGCGGCCGCTGCCGAGCATCGTCTCGGGATCCTCGCCCGGGTTGACCTCGGCCGTCAGGGCGAGCGCGTAGGGGGCGATCCGCGTGGGCGGCGGCACCTCCGCGAGCCGTAGTTCCGGGCGGATCCGATGCCCGCGCAGGCTCATCAGCGCCCGTTGGAACTCCGGTGGCGGCGCGCCTCGCGGGTCTCGGGTCACCGGGCCAGGGTAGGTCGGTTCCGGTGATCTCTGCGCCCTGCCACGCCGCGCCACCGGCCCGGTCCGGCGCGGCTACGCTGATCGACACGCCTGTCCGTCTCGCTCGAAGGAGCGCCTCCGCGCCATGAGCACGCGATCCACGCCGTCGGCAACCCCGCGGGTCCGTCCCATCATCCTGGGCGGCGACATCGGTGCCTACGGCAGCGCTCGCGCCTTCCACGAGGCCTACGGTGTGCGCTCGGTGGTGATCGCGGGGGTCTCGACGGGCGCCGTCGCCCACTCGGCGATCGTCGACCACCGCGTGGTGCCGGGCATCGAGGACCCCGCCGTCCTGGTCGCCGCCGTGCGCGCTGCCGCCACGGAGGATCCCGCGGCCCGTGCGATCGTCCTCGCCAGCGCCGACTGGCTCGTGCGCACCCTCGTGGAGCACCGCGCGGAACTCGAGGACGTGGTCGCGGTGCCGTACGCCGACGTCGAGGCGCTCGACGTGATGACGGACAAGGCCCGGTTCACCGCGCTGTGCGAGGAACTCGGCGTCCCCCACCCGCGCACCGTGGTGGTCCGCGCGGGTGCGGACCGGGCCGCCGACGTCGCCCTCACGTACCCGCTCGTGATCAAGGCCGCCTCGACCACCGAGTACCACCATGTGGAGTTCGCGGGGAAGAAGAAGGTGGAGGTGGCGCACGACGCCGCCGAACTGGACAGCATCCTCGGCCGGATCGCCGGCGCCGGCTTCGGCGGCGACCTCGTGGTCCAGGAGTACGTCCCCGGCGGGGACGACCAGATGGGCGCCGTGAACCTGATGTGCTGGCCGGACGGGGCTGCGGGATTCGGCCTGTTCGGCGAGGTGCTCCTGGAGGAGTACACGCCCGGCGCCCTGGGCAACTCGGTCGCGCAGATCACCGGTCCCAATGCCGAGGCGGTCGAGCACGCCCGTCGCCTCGTGGACCACGTGGGCTGGGCCGGATTCGCCAACCTCGACGTCAAGCGGGACCCGCGCGACGGCGTCTATCGCTTCCTCGAGCTGAACCCGCGCGTGGGGCGCAGCGGCTACTCCGTCACCGCCGCCGGGTACAACGTCGCGCGCATGTACGTGGAGGCGTTCCTCGACGCCGCGCCGCGCGAGGGCTTCCGGGCGGGCGACGCCGAGCACCTGTTCGCCGTCGTCCCTCTCGCGCTGGTCAAGCGCTACGTGAGCCGCGCGCAGTGGGAGCGCGTGCGCCGGCTGCGCAAGGCGGGGCGGGTCACGAACCCGCTGTTGTACCGGGTGGAGCGCCACCCTCGACGCCTGGCGTACCTGGCGGTCGCGATGGGGAACCAGTTCCGCAAGTTCGCCCGGCACCACCCGGGGCTGGACCCCGCGGCGGGCTGAGGCCGGCTGCGGGCTGACGCGGTGCGGCGGGGAATGCGGCTGCCCGCGGCGGGCTGAGGCGGCGCCGGTCCCGGCCCGTGGGGCCCGGCGCGGAGGGCGCTAGTTCCCGACGAAGTCCGTCCCCGTGTAGAAGTGCAGCACCGGGATGCCGAACTCCTCGCGCGCCCGGTGCGCCCAACTCGTGTGGAAGGTGTCCTCGAGCATCTGCGGCAGGGTGACCACCACGAGTTCGGCCGCGTCGGTGCCGGCGATGGCCTTGGCGACGGCGGGAAGCGGGTTGTCCTCCACCACGTGGCCCTGCGCCTGCGCGCCGGCGGCCTGGAGCTCGGCGATCGACGCCGCGAGCGCCTCGGCTGCCTCGGTGCGCGCCTCGGCGGCGCTCGGGTGCCGGCCGACGACGGCGTCCCACGCGGCGCGCAGGTCCAGCAGCCCGAGGCTGTCCACGAACTCGGCCACGACGTTCCGCTCCGTGTCGGCCGGGACGAGCACCTCGAACGCGTCCTCCGGGTAGAGGGCGACGATCCGGGCGGCGTCGGAGGGGCGGAGCGCGTCCTCGGTGAGCACGATGATGGTCCGGGCCACGGGTGTTCCTCCGGCAGGTCGACGCGGGTTCGGGTTGGGGGCCTGCGGCGAGCCTAGTCGTCGACGGGCCCGCGGTCCGGCCGCCTCACTGCGCGACCAGGAGGGCCACGGGCCGGTTCGCCAGCAAGGTGCGCAGGGTCCGCGCCCCGCCGTCGAGCACGGGAGCGTTCGGACCGGCCAGGGCGTCGCGCCACCGGCCCTCCGGCAGCACCACGGTGTGCTCGCCCCACCCGCCGAGCGCGGTGAGCGCCACGGTGAGCCGGGTGGCCACGGTGATCGCCATGGGCGCACCGGCCTCGGTGCGCGCGAAGGCGAAGGCGTGCCCGGTGGAGGTGGGCAAGGGGACGTAGCCGGCGTCCGGACCGACGAACGCCCTCGGCCGGGTCCGGCGCAGGCGCAGCGCCGTCGCGGTGAGCGCGAGTTTCTCGTCGCCGAGCCCGGCCGGCCCGGCGCCGGCGTCGAGTCGCGCGAGGCGCGCGGCGATCGCAGGGGTGTCCACCGGGCGCCGGTTGTCCGGGTCCACGAGCGCGAGGCCGTGGGTCTCGGTGCCCTGGTAGACGTCGGCGACGCCGGGCAGCGTGAGTTGGACGAGTTTCGCGCCCAGGACGGCGGCGCGGACCGCGGCGGCGGTGCGCCGCGCC
Organism: Actinomycetales bacterium; assembly: GCA_029975645.1. Classification (GTDB taxonomy): domain Bacteria; phylum Actinomycetota; class Actinomycetes; order Actinomycetales; family JAHECE01; genus JAHECE01. The sequence goes on along the minus strand of JARKOU010000065.1, from coordinate 17,279 downwards.
CACGCCTCGAAGCCGGCGACGACGGCGGGCCGGCTCAGGAGCGCGGTGGCGTAGGTGGCGAGCGCATCCTCGGCGGCGAGGTCGGGCGCGGTCCAGGACGTCCACGACTTCGCTTCGCGTGACGCCTTGACCAGGTAGGCGACCAGGCGCTCGGCGTCGATCGGTCCGGCGTCGGTCCACGTGCCGGCCAGGGTCTGCCAGAGGAGGTTCTCGGCCCGCCCGTCGATCCCGACGGGGCGCAGGGCGCCCGTGGCCTCGCGCAGGCCGTCCACGAGCGCGACCCAGTCCGCCGCGTACTGGCTCAGCACGCCGATGCGCGCCCGCACGTCCTCGCCCCGCTTGGTGTCGTGCGTGGAGCCAGCGGTCATGGTGCCCGGCGTCGAGGCCTGGGTGTGCAAGGCCCACGCGTGCAGGTCGTCCGGGCCCAGGCCGAAGCGCTGTGGCGCCCCGCCCACCTCGCACAGGCTCACCAGGTGCGTCCAGCGGTAGAAGGCGGTGTCTTCCACACCCTTGGCCATGACGGCGCCGCAGACCTGCTGGAAGCGGACCACGGCCTCGGCGCGGCGGGCCTCGCGGATGCGCCCGGCGCTGCCGGCCTCGCGACCGAGGAGCAGGTCGACCACCACACGCAGGGTCTCGAGACGGTCGCCCACCAGGTGCGTGCGGGCCCGCTCGGCCGCCGCGAGCAGGACGCGCTCGTTGGCCGGCGTCGGCGCTTCGCCGGGCACGACGTAGGCGCGGTAGCGGTCGAAGGCGACGAGGAGCTCGATGAGGCAGTCGCGCAGCGCGCGCCACGTGTGGTCGCGAAGCCGGACGTCGTCGTGGCAGACGTCCGCGAAGATCGTGGTGAGTCGGTGGACCTCGGCGTAGAGCGGCCCGGCGACCACCTGCCGCTTGGCCTCGTGGTCCAGGTCGTCGAGGTCGCCGCGGGCGTCGCCGGTGAGGCGCTTCATGAGCGCGCCGAGGTCGGCCGCGCCGGCCGGGTCCACGAAGAGCGAGCCGATGCGCCACATCGCGTCGTACCCGGTGGTGCCGGCCACGGCCCAGTCCGGGGGCACGTCCTCGTCCGCCTCGAGGATCTTCTCCGCCACCACCCACGCCCCGCCGGTCGCCTCGGCGAGCCGGGCGTGGTAACCGCGCGGATCGGCCAGGCCGTCCGGGTGGTCGATCCGGAAGGCGTCGATGTGGCCCTGCCGGTACAGGTCGAGGAGCAGTTCGTGGGTGGCCGCGAAGACCTCCGGGTTCTCCACCCGGATCGCCGCGAGGGTGCCGACGTCGAAGAACCGTCGGTAGTTGAGTTCTTCGTCGGCCACCCGCCAGTAGGCGAGGCGGTAGTGCTGGCGGTCGACCAGTTCGGCGATCGGGAGCGACTCGGTGCCGGCGCGGATGGGGAAGACGTGGTCGAAGTAGCGCAGCACGGGCTGCGGTTCCTCGCCCAGGCCGGGGATCACCACCTCGTCCACCACGAGGTCGCCGGCGCCCAGGGCGGTGCCGATCCGCGTGCCCAGGATGGGCATGAGCACGCGCTGGTGCGCGCTCCACTCGACGTCGAACCACGCGGCGTACGGCGAGTCGGGTCCCTCGGCCAGCACGGACCACAGCGCCAGGTTGTGCCAGACGGGGGTGGGCACGGCCATGTGGTTGGGGACCACGTCCACCACCACGCCCAGCCCGCGCGCGTGCGCGGCCGCAGCGAACCGCTCGAACGCGGCCCTCCCGCCCATGACCTCGCTGATCCGGGCGTGGTCCACCACGTCGTAGCCGTGGGTGGACCCGGGCGCGGCCTCGAGGATCGGGGAGAGGTAGACGTCCGTGACACCCAGGGTGGCCAGGTGGTCCAGGCGCGCGGCGGCGTCGTCGAACGTCAGGTCCGGCCCGAGTTGGAGGCGGTACGTCGAGACGGGGAGCCGGCGCCCGGCGCCGGGCAGGTGGCGGGCACGCATGCGCTCGTCAGGACTCCGTGGACGGCCGGGACAGCACCACCACGCTGTGCCCCTCGAGCGTCACCGAGCCGCCCGCCTTGAGGCCGCGGGAAGCCGCCACGCGGTCACCGGTGTCCAGCACCGGCTTCCACATGAGGCCGTAGTCGGACGGCGGCAGGGTGAACTCCAGGGGGTTGGCGTCGGCGTTGAGGAGGATGAGGAGGGAGTCGTCCGTGATGCGTTGGCCGCGCTCGTCCGGTTCGAGGATCCGGTCCCCGTTGAGGAAGACCATGACCGAGCGCGCGAAGAACACGTGCCACGCGGCGTCGGACATGTGCTCGCCGTTCACGTCGAACCAGGCGATGTCGCCCACCGCGGACTCCCCGCCGTGCGTGGCGGCGCCCCGGAAGAAGCGACGACGCCGCAGCACGGGGTGGTCCTTGCGCATCTTGACCACCTTGCGCGCGAACTCGAGCAGTTCGGCGTCCGGCTTCGAGAGGGCCCAGTCGATCCAGGTGATCTCGTTGTCCTGGCAGTAGCCGTTGTTGTTGCCGCCCTGGGTGCGGCCGAGCTCGTCGCCGTGGCAGATCATCGGCACGCCCTGGGAGAGCATGAGCGTGGCGAGGAAGTTGCGGCGCTGGCGCTGGCGCAGCCGCTGCACGGCCTTGTCCTTCGTGGGCCCCTCCGCGCCGCAGTTCCACGAGCGGTTGTGGCTCTCGCCGTCGTTGTTGCCCTCGCCGTTGGCCCAGTTCTGCTTCTCGTTGTAGGAGACCAGGTCCGTGAGGGTGAAGCCGTCGTGGGCGGTCACGAAGTTGATCGAGGCGATCGGCTTGCGGCCGGTGTGCTCGTACAGGTCCGAGGAGCCGGTGATCCGGCCGGCGAACTCGGCGAGCGAGGACGGCTCGCCGCGCCAGTAGTCCCGGACGGCGTCGCGGTACTTGCCGTTCCACTCCGTCCACAGGGGCGGGAAGCCACCCACCTGGTAGCCGCCGTCGCCCAGGTCCCACGGCTCCGCGATGAGCTTGACCTGGGAGACCACCGGGTCCTGGTGCACCAGGTCGAAGAACGCGGAGAGGCGGTCCACCTCGTGGAACTGCCGGGCGAGGGTGGAGGCGAGGTCGAACCGGAAGCCGTCGACGTGCATCTCCTCGACCCAGTACCGCAGCGAGTCCATGATCAGCTGGAGCACGTGCGGGTGGCGCATGAGCAGGGAGTTGCCGGTGCCCGTGGTGTCGAAGTAGTGGGAGGCGTCGCCGTCCACGAGGCGGTAGTACGCGGCATTGTCCAGGCCGCGGAAGGAGAGCGTGGGGCCGAGGTGGTTGCCCTCGGCCGTGTGGTTGTAGACGACGTCGAGGAGCACCTCGATGTTCGCGGCGTGGAGCGCCTTGACCATCGACTTGAACTCCTGGACCTGCTCCCCGCGCGTGCCGTAGGCGGTGTAGCCGTTGTGCGGGGCGAAGAAGCCGATCGTGTTGTAGCCCCAGTAGTTGGACAGGCCCTTCTCGACGAGCGTGGGGTCGTTCACGAACTGGTGCACCGGCATGAGTTCCACGGCCGTGACGCCCAGGGCGACGAGGTGGTCGATCACGGCCGGGTGGGCCATCCCGGCGTAGGTGCCGCGCAGTTCCTCCGGCACGTCCGGGTGGAGCATGCTCATGCCCTTGACGTGCGTCTCGTAGATCACGCTGTCGTGGTACGGGTGCTTGGGCGGCCGGTCGTGACCCCAGTCGAAGAAGGGGTTGACCACCACCGACGTCATCGTGTGGCCGGCGGAGTCCTCGGTATTGCGCTCCCACGGGGCGTCGAAGCGGTACGAGAACAGGGAGGAGTGCCCGTCGATCTGCCCGTCGATCGCCTTGGCGTACGGGTCGAGGAGCAACTTCGAGGGGTCGCACCGGTGGCCCCAGGCGGGGTCGAACGGGCCGTGCACGCGGTAGCCGTAGCGCTGGCCCGGCTTGATCCCGGGGAGGTAGGCGTGCCAGACGTGGGCGTCCACCTCGGTGAGCCAGACGCGCGTCTCGACGTCGTCGTCGTCGATGAGGCACAGCTCCACCTTGGTGGCCACCGAGGAGAAGACCGCGAAGTTGGTGCCGCTGCCGTCATACGTCGCGCCGAGGGGATAGGGGCGCCCGGGCCAGATCTGCATGGGCACAGCCTGGCACGCGCCGGGCCGTGCCGGGGCGGAGAACCGGCGCCCGACCGGCGGCGTTGTGCCTCATCCGCCCGCCCGGGTCGGCGTCGAGACCCGTCAGCCCTCGACCGTGACGTCGATCGCGTGCCAACCCGTGGCGCCGTCGGGCGCGGGAGGGGACGCCTCGCCGGTCTGTGGGCCCTCCGGGTCGCTCGCGCGGACCTCGAGCGTGTGCCGTCCCGGGGTCGCTGCCCAGGAGAAGGACCACTGGCGCCAGGTATCGACCCCGGGGACGGCGGCGAGGTCGGCGTCCTGCCACGCCCCGCCGTCGACCCGCACCTCCACCCGCGTGATGCCGCGGCGCTGAGCCCACGCGGTGCCGCCCACCGCCACGGTGCCGGCGCGCACGACGGCGCCGTCGCGCGGGACCTCGATGCGCGAGGCGGTCTTGACGGGGGCGCGCTCGGCCCAGCCGCGGACGGTCCAGTAGGCGACGGCGTCGGCGAATCGGGTGACCTCGAGGTCCACGAGCCACTTCGTGGCGGAGACGTAGCCGTACAGGCCGGGCACCACCATCCGGACCGGGAACCCGTGCTGGGCGGGCAGCGGTTCGCCGTTCATGCCGACGGCGAGGAGGGCGTCCCGAGAATCGGTGAGGACCTCGAGCGGGGTGGACGCGGTGAAGCCGTCGGCGCTGGTGGACAGCACCATGTCCGCCTCGGGGAGTGGGCGGGCCCGGGCCAGGACCTCGCGGACCGGGAGCCCGAGCCAGAGCGCGTTGCCCGCGAGGTCCCCGCCGACCGCGTTGGAGACGCAGGTGAGCGTGACCCAGGCCTCGACGAGGTCCTCGGCGAGGAGGTCCTCGTAGGTCATCTCGACCTCCTGCTCCACCAGGCCGTGCACCCGAACCCGCCAGGTCGCGGGGTCCACCTGGGGGATCGTCAGGGCGGTGTCGATCCGGTAGAAGTCAGGGTTCGGCGTGACGAACGGCCCGACGCCGCGCACCTGGACGCCGTCGGGCAGCGGCGGTGCCGGGCGGGCGGGGGCGGGCAGTCTCAGCGCCCGACGCGCGGCGTCGACCGTGCGCCGGGCTGTGCCCGCCACCTGACCGCCGAGCGCGGCGAGCAGGCCCACGGCGAGCGTTGCCGAGGAGAGGGCCAGGAAGGTGCGGCGGGTGTGATCGGGGGTTGCGCCGTCGGCCGGGGTTGCGCCGTCGGCCGCCGTGAGGCGGGACCCGTGGCCGGGGAGGCGATCCGTGAGGAACCAGAGCGCGGCCGACCCAGCCGCGGCCCCGGCGAGGCTGGGGAGGACGGCAGGGGCGCCGGCGCCCGGCCGGCTCGCTGCGGCCGCGGCGGCGACGGTGCTGAGGAGAACCACGAGGGCGACGCCGGCGGCGCGACGACGGCGGGCCAGGATCCCGGCCGCGGCGGCCAGGGCGGCGATGACGAGCAGCATCCCCACCTGGAGCGCGATCTTGTCCGCCGTTCCGAACGTCGCGACGGCGAGGTCCTTGAGCCAGGCGGGCGTGCGGTCGATGAACGCCGCACCGAGCGCAAGGAACGGGTCCGACGACGGCGCGCCGGCGGCGGCGACGAGCGACGCGGTGCCGAGGGTGACCGCCCCGGCGGCGAGTCCCGCGAGCGCCGCCAAGGGCCAGGGTGCGGGCCGCGTCGCCCGGGGCAGGGTGGGCGAGGCCATGCGCCTCAGTCTGCGGGTGCGCACTGCGCGGAGGCCAGATGTGACGTGACGTCAGATCGACCGTTGCGGGATCGTGTGACGCGGCGCACACTGGCCCCACCGCAGGGAAGCCGAGCCGGCCGGACGCGGACTCCGGGCAGGCTCGACGCCGAGTCGACGTGGGGGTGACCTCATGACCAGCAGTTCCGAGCAGGTCCTGCCGATGCTGGGCCGTGGGAAGCACCGCAACCCCCGCAAGGGCGCATGCTTCATGGAACTCGCGTCCTACCTCGCGGGGGAGCGGTGGAGCGACCGCCCGAGTTGTACCCACCCGCTTCTGGCCGGTCTGGCGCGCGCAGTGAACGACGCGACCTCCGATGCGGCGCGGCCCCGGCTGGCGCACCTCATCCCGTCCGTGATCGGGCTGGCGAGCGACGACCCGCACTGGGACGTCGAGATCGCGCTACGGGCCGCGGGATCCGCAATCCGCGTGGCACGGGAGGGACGGCAGAACGTGCTCGCGGTCGGCCTCATCACCTGCGAACGGGTGCTCGACGACCTCGACGGCCGGCCCACGGGCACGATGCGGCCGGACACGCGGGCCGCGCTGGACGTCGCGCCCCTGGCGGAGCGGTGGGCGCGCGCGTTCATGACCACGAGCCGGATGACGCCGCGCCGGTTCCGTTCCGACGCGGCGCCCACGATCGTCACGGTCGCGGTCGAGGGCATCGCCGAGGCGTGCATCGACGACGCCGACGAGCGTCTGCACGATCTGCTCGCCGGCGCCATCGACGAGTGCCGCACGTGGGCGGGCCTGCTGCCGCTCCCCGCGACCGCGCTGCCGCCGGACGTGTGGCGGCCCGTGTGCCGGCCGGCCGTCGTCGACGCCTGAGAGATCGCCCGACCGCTTGCCCTCTCGACCGCTTGCCCTACTCGATGCTTGCCCCGCCGGAACCCCTCGCGCCCGTTCCCATTCGCCGAGGTCGAGGGTTGTGGTTCGTGAGGTCGAGCGATCCTCGACGTGGCGAGCGAGAACCCTCGACGTCGGCGAAATGGGCAGGGCTCAGATGAAGAGGATCTGCGCGCCGTTCGTCATCTCGATGAAGTCGCTGGCGCTGATGATGCCCTCGACGTCGTCGCGCAGGTCCGACTCGTCGATCTGCATCATGTCGGCGGAGAGCCGGCACGCCCAGAGGTGACCGCCCGCGGCGACGATCTGGTCGAGGAAGTCGGGCACCTCGGGAATGTCGAGCGCGGCCATCTGCTTCTTGAGCATCGACGTCGCCGGCCCGGTCATCGCGGGGGCGAGCGCCTGAGGCAGGCGCATGTCCTTGATCGGCAGGTGGAGCGCGGTGTTGCCGGCGGGGGAGAACTTCAGGTCGTGCATGCGGGACTTCATGATCATGTCGAAGCCCCAGAACGTGAAGAACATGTGCGTCTCGACGCCCTCGCCCAGTGCGGCGTTGCCGAGGATCAGGCCCGGGTAGGCCATGTCGAGGGTGCCCTTGGAGCAGATGATCGCGAGCATGCGGCCGGACTCGGCCTCGTCGTCGAAACTCGGGATCAGCGGGATTCCGGTCATCGGGGGTGCCTTCTTCTCGAGGTCTGCGGGCGCTCAGACGCAGCCGCGTGGCTTGGGCAGGCCGGCGATGTAGGCCATCTTCTTTGCCGGCTTCTTGGGGAACAGGGCGAACTGCTCCTTGGTGGGTACGCCTCCGACCGATTGCACGCGCCGGGTCGTGGCGGTCTCGCCCTGCTTCGCGAAGTCCTCGCGCAGGAAGCGGATCACCTTCCAGTGGGCGTCCGTCATCTCGATGCCGATGTTCTGGGCGAGCACGAGCGCGAGGTCCTCGTCCCACTGGCTGGGGTCGGTGAGGAAGCCCTCGGCGTCGACGGCGATCTCGCGGCCGTTGATGGTGGTGGTAGGCATGGCGTTCAGACCTTCTGGAGGGTGTCGGTAGGGGCGTGCTTGCCGGCCATGGACATGTGGGCAGGCAGAGGGATGGGGCGGCCGGGGAGGAGCATGTTCCAGTAGATCCACCGGAAGGCGAGCTTCCCCCAGTGGTTCGCCCGGGTCTCCTCGAGCAGGTGCAGCGGGCCGACGACGGGCAGCGGATACGTGCCGGTCAGGGGCTCGACGTCGTAGTTGAAGTCGATGAGCAGGCCCTTGCCGGCGCCGCTCTCGATGAAGCAGTTGGCGTGGCCGTCGAAGGACTCGGTCATGGGCCGGCCCTCGATGAGCTCGAGGAAGTTCTTCGTGAACGTGTGCACGGCGAAGTGGGCCACGGAGCCCGCCTTCGACGTCGGGATGTCGCTCGCGTCGCCGAGCACAAAGATGTTGTCGTGCTCCTTCGCCTGGAGCGTGTGCTTGTCGGTGGGCACGAAGTTCAGCTCGTCGCCCAGGCCCGAGCGGGCGATGTAGTCGGCACCCATGTTGAGCGGGATGGTCACGAGGAGGTCATAGGGGACCTCGCGCTCGTCGTAGGAGGTGAGCGTCTTGGCCTCGGGGTCGATGCTCTCGACCACGAAGTCCGGCTCGACGGCGATCCCGCGGTCCTCGAGCATGGAGCCCAGGGCCTCGGCCGCCACCGGCTTGGTGAAGGCGCCGGGCAGCGGGGTGACGTAGGTGATCTGCACCTTGTCCCTCATGGCCTTCTCGTGGAAGAACGAGTCGGCGAGGAACGTGAACTCCAGCGGCGCCACCGGACACTTGATCGGCATCTCGGTCAGGTGGATCACCAGCCGGCCGCCTTCCCAGGTGGCCAACTTCTCCGCGAGGGCGACGGCGCCGTCGTACGTGTAGAACTCGTGGACGCTGCCGCCCAGGTCGTCCGCCATGCCCGGCGTCTCTTCCGGCCGGGGCGTGGTGCCCGTGGCGATGACGAGGTAGTCGTAGGCGAGGGCGCGCCCGTCGATCAGGTGCACGGTGTTCGCCTCGGGTTCCACCCGGTCGATCTCGGCGGTGATGAGGCGGACGCCCTTGTGGATGGCGGTTCGCCGAGGCCGGGACACCTGGGTGGGGGCGTACGTCCCGAACGGGATGAACAGGAAGCCGGGCTGGTAGTAGTGCGTCGGGCTCTGGTCGACCACGGTGATGGCCCATTCCGACGCCGGCAGTCGCTTGCGCAGCGTGTTCACGACCATCGTGCCCGCGGTTCCCGCGCCGAGCACCAGGAGGTTCTTCATCCGCTACTCCCTTGTCACGGAGCCCCGTCACACGCAGGTGAGAAGGGCCCGGGGGGCGGATCTCGTCCCCCGTCTGAGTCGACCGTAGAAGCCGCCTCAGGCGCCCACGAGGGATCAAGGTCCTATACCCCCGGGGGTAACGCTGGGTACCCACCGGGGTATCGCATCGAGGGTGTTGGTCGGACGACTCCGGCGTCCGCGGGCGGGGGCCCGAGTTCGGCGATGCCCTCGGTCGGGAACGGCGAGGTCTTCTGTCGGAAACCGGGCTGACTGCGCTCAGGAACGCCGTCGACGGGCGACGAGTATCGCGGCGGTCGCGACGGCGCCGACCGCCGCGATGGCGAAGAGGAGGCGCACGGGCGGCGGGATGTCGAGCGGCGCCGAGGTTCCAGCCGTCGCGGCCGCCGTCGTCGCGGCCGGTGCGGCAGCGCCAGACACCGAGGCGCCAGGGGCGCTCGTCGTCACGTCGGGCGCGGGTGCGGTGGTGACGCTCGGGTTCGGGCCTGCGGGCGAGGCCACCGTGAACGCGAAGGTGCCCTCGATCGGGTGGCCGTCGGCGGACACGACGCGCCAGGCCACGCTGTAGAGGCCCGCCGCGACGGTCGGCGGCATCGACTGGGTGACGACGGCGCCCGTGACGGAGGGCTCGGCGTCGACGACGACGGCGCCCGCCGAGTCACGAACGAGGACCGTCGGTGAGATCGGCAGGATCTCCGCGCTGAAGGTCAAGGTGACCGCGACCGGAGGCGCGTCGAGGACGGCGCCGTCGGCCGGGTCGCTGCTCAGCAACTGGTCATGCGCGCTGGCGGGCGCAGTGCCGGCCCAGGTCAGGAGGGCGAGCAGGGCGAGCAGTCCGGCGGCTGCCCGCAGGCGCGGGACCGACGGACGGGGACGCGATGGGGTCACGGGCGCAGGGTATCCACGGTTGCGCCCTGGGCCGTGGGCATGCGGTCCCGCGCTCCGGATGCACGATTGGCGATTCGGCGCCTACGCCGAGGTGCGTACCTCCGAGCCGGTTCGGCCGCGCCCGCACAACGGTGGTCGCCCGTCGCAGGTCGCGTATTGCGCGTCGCGCGTTGCCCGGTGCGGGCTACCCGTCGCGCCTTGCTCGGCGCGCGTTGCCTGGCGCGCGTTGCCTGGCGCGCGTCGCCTGGCGCGCCTTGCCCGTGGTGCGTTGCCTTTGGCGGTTTGCCCGTCGCGCGTTGCCCGTCGCGCGTTGCCCGTCGCACGCTCCGGCCGCGACCTCTACGACGCCGTTCACCCAGCCGGGCCCAGGCGCCCCATCAGATAGGCGACGCACCCGTCGATCGTCACGATCTGCGCGTAGTCGCGCTCGGGGACCTCGACGCCGGTCGCCTGGAACAGTCCGATCGCGAGATTGAGGATGTCCATCGAGTCCAGTTCGAGTTCCTCGCGGAGGTCCAGGTCTCCCGCCACGGCGGCGGCGTCGGCCTCGGGCGCCACCTCGCCGAGCACACGGAGCGCGGCCTCTCGCAGCGACTCCCGGTCCCACGTCATGTCAGCGCCTCCCGTCGTTCCCGGTCCATACGCGGCCGCGTGCCTTGCCCTTCGTGCCCGTGCTCCGCGCTCGCGCTGCGTCTCACGCCAATGCCTCCGGGTTCTGCAGCAGGCGATCGAGCACGGCGAGGAACATGGCCCCGCGGTGGCCATCGCTCGCACGGTGGTCCGCGGCGAGGGTGGCGGTGACCACGTGCGCCACACCCAACGAGCCGGCACTCACCCACGGGCGCTCGCGGATCCGCCCAAAACCCACGATCGCCACTTGCGGCGGGTAGATCACCGGGAACACAGCGTCGACGCCCTGGTCGCCCAGGCTCGTCACCGTGATGGTGGGCTCGGCCATCTCGGTGGCGCGCAGCCCGCCGGTCCGTGCCCGGGTCACCAGGTCGTGGAGGGCGCGCATGAGGTCCGCGAGTCCCATCCGGTCCGCGTCGTGGATCGCGGGGGCGACCAAGCCTCCGCCCTTCATCGCGATGGCCACGCCCAGGTGGACGCCCTCGCTGGCCCGGAACGCGTCGCCCTCCCAGAAGCCGTTGAGGTCCGGGGTCTCGCGAAGCGCGAGCGCGGTCGCCTTGAGCAGGGGAACCACGGGGAGGAGGCGGTCGGTGATAGGGACGGCGGCGTTGTGCGCCTCGAGCCAGCGAACCACGCCGGTGACGTCGATGTCCGTCGCGAGGTAGTAGTGCGGGATCTCTCGCTTCGAGCGCGCCATCGAGGCGCCGACGGCGCGACGCAGCGCCGCCCGACGTTCCTCACCCGAGAGGGGTGCCACCGGAGCGGGCCCGGACGCCGCGCGGGCCGCGGCGGCCTCGACGTCCTCCGCCGTGACGACGCCGTCCGGGCCGGTCCCCACCACGCTCGCCAGGTCGACGCCCAGGTCCTGGGCCAGGCGCCGCGCACGCGGGGAGGCGACGACCCGGCCCGGCGGTCGGGTGGGCTGTTCGGGAACGCGAGGTGCGGCCCCAGGACTCGGGGCCCCCGCGGCGACCGCTGCTACTGGCACGGGTTCGGGCGCCGTCGTGGGCTCTGCGGGTTGGGGCGCGGTGGTCGGTTCTGCGGGTTCTCGCGCCGTCGTCGGGGGTGCGGGCGTTCCCGCCTCACCCGCCGGCACGTCCTCGCGGATGATCGCGAGCGGCGTTCCGACGGGCACCCGCTCGCCCTCGCCCACCAGGATCTCCTCGACCGTGCCGGTGGTGAACGTCTCGACGTCGATCACGGACTTCTCGGTGTCCACCTCGGCCACCACGTCGCCCCGGGTGACGTGCTCGCCCACCGAGACGAGCCACGAGACCACCGTGCCGGCCTCCATGTCGGCGCCCAGGGATGGCATCCGGAACTCGGCCATGTCACCTCACCAGGCCTTTCGCGACGTCGGCGATCCGCTCCGGTTGAGGGACGGCCGCCTGTTCGAGGTGTTGCGCGTACGGCATGGGCACCTCGGCGCTGCACACTCGTGCCACCGGCGCGTCCAGGTCGTAGAAGGCGCCTTCCATGATGCGCGCGGAGACCTCGGCGGCCAGGCTCCCGCTGCGCCACGCCTCGTCGACCACCACCGCGCGGTGGGTGCGCGCAACGCTCCCGAGGATCGCGGGCTCGTCCAACGGACGCAGCGAGCGGAGGTCGAGCACCTCGGCGGAGATGCCCTCCGCGGCGAGCATCTCGGCGGCGGCCAGGGTCTTGGGGAGCGAGCCGCCGTACGTGATGAGGCTGACGTCGGTGCCTGCGCGTCGGACGACCGCACGGTCGATGTCCACCGGGCCCGCGCCGGGATCCAGCGTTCCTGTCATCGGGTAGAGCGAGCCGTTCTCGGCGATGATCACAGGGTCCGGGTCACGGAGCGCGGCCCAGAGCATCCAGCGCGCGTCCTCGATGGTGCCGGGAGCAACGACGCGAAGCCCGGGGACGTGCGCGAACCAGCCTTCGAAGGAGTGCGAGTGCTGGGCGGCGAGTTGCCGGCCCGCCCCGGTGGTCATCCGGACCACGAGCGGCACGGGCAGTTGGCCACCCGACATGTGGAGCAACGTCGCGGCGTTGTTGACGAGTTGGTCCAGCGCCAGCAGGGCGAAGTTCACCGTCATGACCTCCACGATCGGGTGCATCCCTCCGAGCGCCGCGCCGATCCCCGCGCCGGTGAACCCGGCCTCGGAGAGAGGGGCGTCGCGAACCCGTTCCGGCCCGAATTCCTCGAGCAGCCCGCGCGTGACCCCGAAGCACCCGCCGTAGCGCCCCACGTCCTCGCCGATCACGAACGCCAGCGGGTCGCGCTGGAGGGCATCCCGCACCCCCTGGCGGAAGGCCTCCCGGAACGTGACCTCGTCGCCGCCCTCCCCGAGCGCCACCTCCGGTGCGGTTGCGCTCATCAGGAACCTCCCGCCGTCGTCATGCGTGCCGAGCGGACCCTTTCGCGCATCGTCGTCGCGTGCGTCGTCATGGTCTGATCCGTCGTTGTCATCCGGCGTCGCCTCCACCCCTCGCCTCGCGCGCGTACACAAAGCGGGTGAGGTCCGCGACGGATTCGAGCGTGCCCGCCTCGGCGAAGGCGATGGCTTCGGCGACCTCATCGGCCACCTCCCGTTCGATCCGGGTCAGCGCCTCCTCCGTCAGCGCCCCGTTCGCGAGCAGGCGCGCTCCGAGCGCGGGGATCGGGTCGCGCGCCTTCCACTCCTCGATCTCGGCCTTGGTCCGGTAGAGGTCGGGGTCGTACATCGAGTGCGCCCGGAACCGGTAGGTCCGGAACTCCACGAAGCAGGGCCCGGCGCCGGAACGGACGTGCTCGACGGCGCGCGTCCCGGCCTCGAGGCACGCCAGGACGTCCATCCCGTCCGCGGCCCACGCGGGCATCCCGTAGGCGGCCGCCTTCACGGTGAGGTCGGTCTGAGCCTGGGCCCGCGCCAGGGCGGTCCCCATGGCGTAGAGGTTGTTCTCGCACGCGAATACGACCGGCGGGCGCCAGAGCGCCGCGAGGTTCATCGACTCGTGGAACGCGCCCTCCGCCACCGCGCCGTCGCCGAAGAAGCAGACCGTCACCCGGTCGCGCCCCTGCATCGCGTCCGCGAGCGCGAGGCCGACGGCGATCGGGAGGCCACCGGCAACGATCGCATTCCCGCCGTAGAACCTGCGCTCGGCGTCGAACAGGTGCATCGAGCCGCCGCGGCCGCGGCTGCAGCCCTCCGCCTTGCCGAACATCTCCGCCATGATCGAGCGCGCCGCCAGGCCCTTGGCCAGGGCGTGGCCGTGCTCCCGGTAGGTGGAGACGACGGCGTCGTCGGGGCGCAGCGGTTCGGTCATGCCGACGGCGACAGCCTCCTCGCCGATGTAGAGGTGCATGAAGCCGCGGATCCTCGCTGCGCTGTAGAGCTCGACGCACCGCTCCTCGAAGCGCCGGATGCGCAGCATCTGTCGCAGGAGGTCGACGGCGCGGGCGGGCTCGACGTCCAGCGCGTGCGCGTCGGCGGCCGTGCTCTCGCGCAGGACGTCCATCTCGGGCGGAGTGGTAGTCACGGTGCCTCCTCGCTCGGGCCGGATCCGGCCTCGCCTTCCACGGCGGCCACGGGACCCTCCAGGGTCGAGAGGTCACCGATGGGCAGGCCCAGTTCCCGGGCCCGCAGGAGGCGGCGCATGATCTTGCCGCTGCGGGTGTGGGGGAGGTTCTGGACCACGACGATCTCGCGCGGCGCCACCGCCGCGCCCAGGCGGGAGCGGCCGAATCCGAGCAGGTCACGGTGCAGCGCGTCGTCGGACACGACTCCCGGCTTCAGCACCACGAACGCCTTGACCACCTCGCCCGCCACAGGGTCGGGTACCCCGATCACGCCGGCCTCCGCCACGGCCGGGTGCTCCATGAGAGCGCTCTCCACCTCGAACGGGCCGATGAGGTGGCCGGAAGACTTGATCACGTCATCGGAGCGGCCGGTGAACCAGTAGTAGCCGTCGGCGTCGCGGGAGGCGAGGTCGCCGGTCAGGTACCAGCCACCCACGAAGCACCGGCTGTAGCGCGCCTCCTCGTGCAGGTAGGCCCGGAACATCGACGGCCAGCCGGGGCGCAGGGCGAGTTCGCCCTCGACGTCGGGCTCGCTCACCTCCTCGACGGCGCCGTCGGTCACCACCACACCGGTGGGTCCGCGGCGCAGGATCGCGGCCTCGATGCCGGGTAGGGGACGACCCATGGAGCCAGGTTTGACATCGGCCGCGACCGTGTTCGCGATGACGATGCCGCCGGTCTCGGTCTGCCAGTAGTTGTCGTGGATCGGCAGGCCCAGCACGTCCCGCCCCCAGAGCACGCCCTCGGGGTTGAGCGGTTCCCCGACGCTCGCGACGAAGCGCAGGTCCGGCAGCCCCTCCTCCCCGGCCGGGCGGGCGCCGATGCGCATGAGGCGGCGGATCGCCGTCGGTGCCGTGTACCAGACGGTGACGCGCTCCTCGCGGAGGACGCGGAACCAGCGTTCGGCGTCGAACTCCGCTTCGTCCACCACGTTCGTCACGCCGTGCGCTAGCGGCGCGACGATTCCGTACGAGGTCCCCGTGACCCAGCCGGGGTCGGCGGTGCACCAGAAGACGTCGTCGGGGTGCAGGTCGAGGGCGAAGCGGCCGGTGGCGTAGTGCATGACCACGGCCTCGTGGACGTGGACGGCGCCCTTCGGGGTGCCGGTGGTGCCACTCGTGAAGTGCAGGAGGGCAGGTTCCTCGGGGGCTGTGGGTCCGATGGCGTACTCGTCCGGCGCGCCGACCATCAGGTCGGCGAGCGCCGTCGTTCCCGGAGGGGTCCCGCCGCCTCGGGGGGCGTCGAGGAGGAGGACGTGCTCGAGGCGGGGGAGTGCCTCGCGCAAGGCGGCCACCTTTCGGACGTACGCCGTCAGGGTGGTGAGGAGCACGCGCCCCTCGCCGATGGCAAGCCGTTGGCGCACCGGCTCGGGCCCGAACGCCGAGAACAGGGGGCAGAACACGGCGCGGGCCTTGAGGCTGCCGAGTGCCGCGACATAGAGCGCCGGCACGCGTCCGGCGAGCGCGAATACGGCGTCGCCCGGCGCGATGCCCAGCGAGCCGAGGACGTTCGCAAAGGCATTGGTCCGACGGCGCAGGTCGGCGAAGGTGATGTCCTCGCGCTCGCCGCGCCGCCCGAGCCAGCGGATCGCGACGTGGTCCGCCAGCGGTCCCGCGGCGTGACGGTCGACCGCCTCATGCGCGATGTTGAGCCCGGCGCCCCCTGGCAGGCCGTCGAGCCAGGTGCGCGCGAGGTCCCAGGTGAAGGTGGCGCCGAGGCCCGCCGCGCCGGGCTCGATGCCCGGCCCAACCGGGGCCCCGGAGCCCGACGGCAGGTTGGGCGTAATGCGGAAGGCAGTCGGGTCCTTGTGGATCGTCGCGTACGTCATGCCACCGCCCCCTCGGCCGCCATCAGGGCGACCGCGTGGGCCCGGATCGCCCGGGCGTCGGTCCTGGTGTTCCCGCCTCGCGCGGCGACGACGACGGCGACGGCGCGGCCTGCGTCGTGGCTCAGGCTCACGGCCCAGTGCGTGAGGCCGAGGCGGTAGGCCAGGGCCGCGGCGCCACCGTGCAGGCGGATCGTCGGCTCCCCTCGCGGGCCGGTCCGGACCTCGACGTCGCGCCATCCGATCGGGCCGATCCCCGTGCTGAGTGCCTTGGCCGCCGCTTCCTTGGCTGCGAAGCGTGCTGCCAGGCGTTCGGCCGCGCCACGGCATTCGTGGAGTTCCTGGGTGGTGAAGACGCGGTCTCGCACGTCAGAGCCTCGGAGTTCGAGGAGTCGTACGAAACGTTCGGTGTCCACGAGGTCCACCCCGATCCGGGTCGCCGAGTGCCGCCCAAGGTGGACTCGGTTGGCGCCGACCCGCGCCGTCCTCGCAGTCCGCTCAGTCGGGGCCGGCCCTCGAACCTGCAAGGGCTGGTGGCAGGTCGGCTTCGCTCCCGCCCGCGGCGGCGGCGCCGCCGGGGCGCGATTCACCGCCGCGCCGGTCTGCGCGACGCGCGTGTGCGACGTCGTCGTCATCTCGGCCTCCCGGGGCGGGCAACCGTGTGCATCCCAGAGTGGCCCGTCCGTTCGTGGCACGGAAGGGCCCGAACGTCCCTGCTGAGGGGAGGTGGTTCGAGGAGGGCGGCCGGGCGAGAGGGCCCGGAGGCGGGGCGGTCGCGAATGAGGCGGGCCGGTCGCGAATGATCGGGGCGGCCGGCACTCACTGCTCACCACCTCCCCTCTCAAGGTTGACGGACCGCTGGGCGAGGTCGTCGAACAGGCTCGCGGTTGGGGGTTCTAGGCCTCGGTCTGGGTTGTCGCGCGGGCCTCTGCCTGGGGGCGCGGCCCTGTCCGCGGGCAGGCGACGCCGGTGCTCGGCCTGGCTCTTCGGGGGGATGCTCCTCCGCGGAGGCAGACCTGTGCCGTGTGGCGGAGGTTCGCGGTGTCGGTCGGGCTCGTGGCCGGGCGGGCGTCCGGACTGCGGCCCGAGGTCAGACCGGGGCTCGACCGGGCGTCCGGGTCGCAGCCCGGCGTCCGGTCCGGGGTCGGGCGGGGCAGTTCGATGATCCCGGTCGTCGGGGTGGGGGATGGGGGTGCCGTCGGCTTCGGTGAAGTCCCATCGGGCTCGGGTGTGGTTGCGTCGGATGGTCAGGTGGCGGGTGTGGACGATGTCGTGGTGGTGCCAGCAGAGCAGGACCCCGTTGGTGACGGACGTTTGCCCGCCGTGGGCGGCCCAGTGGCGGATGTGGTGGATCTCGCCGAACTTCGGGGGGCGGGTGCAGGTGGGGTAGGCGCAGTGCCGGTCGCGGGTGATGACGGCGCGGCGCAGCGCCCCGGTGTAGAGGCGTTCGGCGCGTCCGACGTCGAGGACCTGGGA
>JARKOU010000062.1 GCA_029975645.1 Actinomycetales bacterium | reverse complement strand
ACTCGGCACATGCGCCCGGATGCGCCGAGTAACCCCGCGTTCGGCGAAGACGTCGGCCGCGCCGAGCGCCCGCGGAGCGAGCAACGACGACGGCGCCCCCTCCTGCTCGAGGAGGGGGCGCCGTCGTCGTCTGCCCTAGGGCCGCCCTGCTACGGCTCGATCACCGCGTGCTTGGGAACCACCGTGATCCCTTCCTCGGTGATCTCGAAGCCGCGCGCCTCGTCCTGTTCCCGGTCCACGCCCACCTGGGCGCCATCGAGCACGCGCACGTACTTGTCGAGGATCGCGTTGCGGACCTTGGCGTGGCGGGCCACGTCGACGCCGTCGAACAGCACCGAGCCCGTGACCTCGGAGTACGAGTGCAGCTTGGTCCCGGGGGAGACCACCGAGCCGAACACCTCGGAACCCGAGACCACCACACCGGGGGAGATCACGGACTTGACCGCGCTGCCCGTGCGCTCGGCCTCCGCGTGCACGAACTTCGCCGGCGGCAGCCCGGTGTAGCCCGTGTAGACCGGCCAGTCCTCGTTGTAGAGGTTGAATACCGGCTCGGTGGCGATGAGGTCCATGTTCGCCTCGTAGAAGGCGTCGAGCGTGCCGACGTCCCGCCAGTAGTCGCGGTCGCGCGGCGTGGAGCCGGGGACGTCGTTCTCGACGAAGTCGTACAGCGCCGCCTCTCCGCGCTCCACGAAGTAGGGGACGATGTCGCCGCCCATGTCGTGCCGGGAGTTCGGGTTCTTGGCGTCGGAGGTCATGATGTCGACCATCACGTCGGCGTCCATGACGTAGTTGCCCATCGAGGCGAGGACCTCGTTCGGGGAGTCCGCGAGGCCGACGGCGTCCTTCGGCTTCTCGAGGAACGCGCCGATCCGCCGCGGGTCGTTGGGGTCGGCCTGGATGACGCCGAACTGGTCCGCCAGGGACAGGGGCTGGCGGATGCCGGCGACCGTCATGGGGGCGCCCGACGCGATGTGCGCGTCCACCATCTGTGAGAAGTCCATGCGGTACACGTGGTCCGCGCCGACGATGACCACGATGTCCGGACGCTCGTCGTCCACGAGGTTGAGGCTCTGGTAGATGGCGTCTGCGCTGCCGAGGTACCAGTGCTTGCCCACGCGCTGCTGCGCGGGCACCGGGGCCACGTAGTTGCCGAGCAGCTGGGACATGCGCCACGTCTTGGCGATGTGGCGGTCCAGGCTGTGGGACTTGTACTGGGTGAGGACCACGATCTTGAGATACCCGGAGTTCACCAGGTTGGACAGGGCGAAGTCGATCAGGCGGTAGATCCCGCCGAACGGCACCGCCGGCTTCGCGCGGTCCTCGGTCAACGGCATCAGCCGCTTCCCTTCTCCGCCTGCCAATACGATCGCTAACACGCGTGGGGCTGCCATGATCTGAACACTAGGCGGCGAGCGCCGCGCTGGACCCGAAAACGATGCGTCGGTTCACGGGACGATCCGTGGCTCGCCGACCGACACGCACGAGCCAACGAGGGCACGGTGATTTGGCATGAGAGTTGACCTGCTCACCCGCGAGTACCCGCCGCACATCTACGGCGGTGCCGGGGTGCACGTCGCGGAGTTGTCGGCGGTCCTGCGCGAGCACATCGACGTCCGGGTGCGCGCCTTCGACGGCCCCCGCGAGGGGATGCCGGGCGTCACCGGCTACTCGGTGCCGGCCGAGCTGGCCGGCGCGAACGCCTCGCTGAGCACCCTCGGCGTGGACCTGCAGTTCGCCCAGGACGCTGCCGGGGCGGACCTGGTCCACTCCCACACCTGGTACGCGGTGATGGGCGGGCACCTCGCCTCGCTCCTCCACGACATCCCGCACATCATCTCCGCGCACAGCCTCGAGCCCCTGCGCCCGTGGAAGAAGGAGCAGCTGGGCGGCGGCTACGCCGTCTCCTCCTGGGCGGAGAAGACGGCCTACGAGGGCGCGGACCGGATCATCGCCGTCAGCGGCGGCATGCGGAACGACATCCTGCGGGCCTACCCGAACGTGGACCCGGAGCGGGTCTCCGTGGTGCACAACGGCATCGACCTCTCGGGCTGGGTGCGACCCACGGACGCGGCCGAGGCCGAGGCCACGGTGCGTTCGCTCGGCATCGACCCCACCCGGCGGTCCGTGGTCTTCGTCGGCCGCATCACCCGGCAGAAGGGCCTGCCGTACCTCCTGCGGGCGGTGGAGCGGCTGCCCGAGGACGTCCAGATCATCCTGTGTGCGGGCGCGCCGGACACGAAGGAGATCATGGCCGAGGTGAGCGGCGCCGTCGCCCGCCTCGGTGAGAAGCGCTCGGGCGTCGTGTGGATCGAGGAGATGCTGCCGCGGCCCAAGTTGACGGCGGTGCTCGCCTCCAGCACCACCTTCGTCTGCCCGTCCGTGTACGAGCCGCTGGGCATCGTCAACCTCGAGGCGATGGCGTGCGGCATCCCGGTGGTCGGCAGCGCGACGGGCGGCATCCCTGAGGTGATCGACGACGGCGTGACGGGCACGCTCGTGCCGATCGAGCAGGTGCAGGACGGCACGGGCACGCCGATCGACCCCGACCGGTTCGTGGCCGACCTCGCCGCGGCGCTCAACGACATGGTGGCCGACCCCGCGCGCGCCGCCGAGATGGGCGTGGCGGCACGTAAGCGGGTGGAGGACCACTTCTCGTGGTCCGCGATCGGCGAGCGGACCATCGAGGTCTACCAGCAGACCCTTGCGGGACGCGGGCGGTAGCCCGAGAGCTCTCCGCGGCGGTTCGCGAGGGACCCGGCTCCTCAGAGAGGAGTCGGGTCCCTCGCGTCTCGGCGCCGGAGCGCCGGACCCCGGGTTCGGTCCCCGGGTTTCGGACCCTGGGCCCGGTCGCGTCAGCCGGGTCCCTTCGTCAGGACCGGTGCGCGAGCGTGGCGGCGGAGATGGCGCGCCGTGCCGCGACCTCGACGTCGTGCAGCGCCGCCGCGCGTCGGCCCACCTGCCACGCGGTGACGGACGCGCCGTCGTCGCCCCGGGCCAGGTCCACGATGGCTCGCAGCCGAGCGGCCCGCAGGAGGACCACCAGCCGGTCGGGGTCGACCTGCGGCGGGAGGTCCCAGTCCGGATCGGGGGCGCCGGCGAGCGCGGCGACGGCCGCAGCGGCCTCGGGCCGGGTGTGCGCGAGGTCCATTCGGCGGAGGAGGTCGGTGGAGGTCGCGAGCGCGTGGGTCAGCGCGGCCCGGGCGTCCCCGAAGGACCCGACGGCGGCGGCCAGGGCGGCGTCGACGTCGGCCACTTCCCGCACGTGCCAGGTGACGGTGGCTCCCGGCTCGAGCGCGGAGCCGAAGACCTGCACCTCGGGGACGGCGGCCCAAGAGCCGCGCGCGGTGCCCACCACGAGGCACTCGCCGGCCTCCAGGGCTTCCGTGAGCACCTCGCCCGGCGTGCCTCCAGGGTCACCGGGCACGGGCAGCGTGGCCGCGACCGTCCGGACCGGGACCCACTGCGCGAACAGTGCGGCCAGGTTCAGCTGCGCACGGCCGACGACGGCGCGGTGCGGCTCGTCGTCGCCCGTGATCGCCCGGCCGGCCTGGGTGACGTCCCCCAGGCTGCGGACGTGGGGGAGCCAGAGCGCGGCCAGGACGGACCGGGGCAGGGCGAGCGACGGCGCGCGGGAACCGGGACGCGGGAGGGCCGGCGGGGGGAGGTCGGGCACCACGCCACCGTAACGGCGTGCGGCGCCGCCGAGGAGCCGGGGAGTGTCCTAGGGTCGCCCCCATGACCTCCACCGTCCTCGAGTTGTCCGACGTGAGCCTGCGCCGCGGGGAGAAGTCCATCCTCGAGCACGTGAACTGGCGGGTGGCCGACGGCGAGCGGTGGGTGATGCTCGGCCCGAACGGCGCCGGCAAGAGCACGGTCCTCCAGATCGCGGCGGCCCGGCTGCACCCCACCAGCGGGACGGCGAACGTGCTCGGCGAGACGCTCGGACGGGTGGACGTCTTCGAGTTGCGGCCCCGGATCGGCTTGTCCAGCGCCACGCTCGCGGACCGGATCCCGGGCGGGGAGACGGTGCTCGACGTCGTTCTCACCGCCACCTACGCACGTACCGGCCGGTGGCGGGAGGTGTACGAGGAGGAGGACGTCGCGCGGGCGCACGACCTGCTCGCGGCGTTCGGCGTCGACCACCTCGACGCCCGCTTCTTCGGCACCCTGAGCGAGGGCGAGCGCAAGCGCGTGCAGATCGCGCGCGCGCTGATGTCGGATCCCGAGTTGCTGCTGCTCGACGAGCCCGCCGCGGGCCTGGACCTCGGCGGTCGCGAGGAGCTGGTGGGTGCGCTGGGCGAGTTGGCCGGCGACGCCCGGTCCCCGGTGATCGTGCTCGTGACCCACCACGTCGAGGAGATCCCACCCGGCTTCACGCACGCGCTCCTGCTTCGATCCGGCGCCGTCGAGGCGGCCGGGCCGATCGAGGAGGCGCTCACCCCGGCCCACCTCTCCCGGACCTTCGGCGTGGAACTGACCGTCGAGCGGCACCTGGGGCGGTGGAGCGCCCGGGCCTTCGGCTGAGCCGGGAGACCGGCGGGCGTGCGCCCAGCGCCGGTCCTCGGGTGGCCGGGAATCATCCTTTACGATCGTCTCAGGCGGGCTCGACCGCCCGCCGACCGTCAGAAGGTGAGGTCCTGGCGTGGCATGGGTCATCTGGCTCGCGGCGGCCATCCTCTTGGCGGTGGTCGAGGTCCTCGCGGTCGACCTGATCTTCCTCATGCTCGCGGGCGGCGCGCTCGCCGCTGCCGCGGCCGCTGGGCTCGGGGCTCCGGTGTGGGCGCAGGTGGTCATCTTCGGCGTGGTCTCGACCGTGCTGCTGGTGGCCGTGCGTCCGTGGGCGCTGCGTGCCTTCCGCCGGTCCGTGCCCGAGACCGCGACCAACGTCGCGGCGCACGTGGGGCGCACCGCCGTCGTCCTCCTCGATGTCAGCGCGCACGCCGGGCGCATCAAGCTCACCGGGGAGGTCTGGACCGCCCGCGCCGAGAACCCCGCCGCCGTCTTCCCGGCCGGGACCCTCGTGCGCGTGGTGCGGATCGAGGGCGCGACCGCGGTCGTCGAGGCCGCGGGACCCGCCGACGACCCGCCACCGCCCGACTGAGCCGCCACTGACCGACCCGGCCCCACCGACGGAACCGACCGAAGGGAAGCCCTGTGGACCTGACCGCCCCCGGGACCATCGCCACCGCGATCGTCCTGCTGCTCCTGATCATCCTGATCGTCGTCACGATCGTGCGCGCGGTGCGGATCGTGCCGCAGGCGGTCTCGTTCATCGTGGAGCGGCTGGGCCGCTACCAGAGCACGCTGTACGCCGGGCTGCACTTCCTCATCCCGTTCGTGGACCGGGTGCGGGCCAGCGTGGACCTGCGCGAGCAGGTGGTGTCCTTCGCGCCGCAGCCGGTGATCACCTCGGACAACCTCGTGGTGAGCATCGACACCGTGATCTTCTTCCAGGTCACGGACCCGAAGGCGGCCACGTACGAGATCGCGAACTACATCACGGGCATCGAGCAGCTCACGGTGACCACGCTGCGCAACGTCATCGGCTCGATGGACCTCGAGCAGACGCTGACCAGCCGCGACCAGATCAACGGCCAGTTGCGTGGTGTGCTGGACGAGGCGACCGGGCGCTGGGGCATCCGCGTGAACCGCGTGGAGCTCAAGGCGATCGACCCGCCGGCGTCCGTGCAGGGCTCCATGGAGCAGCAGATGCGCGCCGAGCGCGACCGCCGCGCCGCGATCCTCACCGCCGAGGGCGTCAAGCAGTCCCAGATCCTCACGGCCGAGGGCGAGAAGCAGGCGGCGATCCTGCGCGCCGAAGGTCAGGCGCAGTCGGCGATCCTCAAGGCGCAGGGCGAGTCGCGGGCCATCCTTCAGGTCTTCGATGCGATCCACCGCGGGGACCCCGACCCCAAGTTGCTCGCCTACCAGTACCTGCAGATGCTTCCGCAGATCGCAAACGGGACCTCGAGCAAGTTGTGGGTGATCCCCACCGAGTTCACGGCGGCGCTCGGAACCATCTCGTCGGCGTTCGGGGGCGCGGGCGGGGCCGGCGGCGGGGCGCCGTCCGGTGGTGGGGAGCACGGGGGTGGCGAGCCCGGGGGTCCGCGCGGCAGGGGCGGGCGGCTGTCCGGCCCGCCACTGGCCGTGGACCTGCCCGAGACCACGCTCGCCTCGCCGGCGGAGGCCCTGGCCGAGGCTCGGAGCCAGGTCCGGGAGGCGAGTTCGGAGGCGACGTCCGCCGGGACCCGCTCGGGCGTGCCGTTCAGCCCGGTCGCCGAGAAGGGCCAGGCCGCGGAGGAGGCCCGGTTCGAGCCGCCGCCCCCGCCGCCGCGCCAGATCTGAAGCGTTCCTCCCCGGCCTTCTTCCCGCCGAGGCGCCACCACCTGCGCCGAACACGGGGTTCTTCGGCCCATGGGGGTCGGTGAGCCGAACAACCCCGCGTTCGACGGATTCAGCCACGCCCTCCTGCCGAACACGGGGTTAGTCGTCCCATTCGCCCGAATGAGACGACTAACCCCGTGTTCGGCGCGGTGGGGGGAGGTGGTGGGGCGGCCGGGCGGGGGGAGGTGGTGGGGCGGTAGGGCGGGGGTGGGCGACGAGGAGTAGATGAGTGAGTGCTCACTCACTTAGACTCCCCGGGTGATCCACGACGAGTGCGCCCCCCGGCGAGCGGCGCCCATGCCCCCGGACGAGCGCCGCGCCGCCGTCCTCGCGGCCGCCGTACCGCTCCTGCGCGAGCGGGGCGCCAACGTCTCCACCCGCGAACTCGCCGAGGCGGCCGGCGTTGCCGAGGGCACTCTGTTCCGGGTCTTCCCGGACAAGCGCTCGCTCCTGCGGGCCGCCGTCGCCCAGGCCATGGACCCCGAGCCGCTGCTGTCCGACCTCGCGCGGATCGACCGAGAGTGGCCGTTCGAGCGACGGGTCGGCCGAGTGGTGGAACTCGTCTCCGCCCGGATGGACGGAATCATGCAACTCGTCACGGCACTGCACGACCTCGCGCGTGACCCGGACGATCACGGGCACCGACCCCACGATCACCCCGAGGAGAAGCAGAGCCGCGACGCGCGGATCCTCGGCGCCATCGCCGACGTCCTCGCCCCGGACGCGCCACGCCTGCGCGTGAGCCCGCTCCAGGCTGCGGGCGTCCTGCGCGGCGTCGTCCTCGGCGAACGGATGCCAGGCCTCCCCGACGCCGCCCGCGTGGCGCCGGCGGACCTCGCACGCTGCCTCACCCACGGACTCGTCGCTCCGGAGCTGCCCGCTCCGGCGTCGGCGGCCATGGGCGGAACCACTCCCCCGACCACCCCGGAGCCGACATGCTGACCCGGCTGCTACGCGTCTACCTGCGCCCGTACACGTCCGTGATCGCCCTGATCATCGCGCTGCAACTGATCCAGGCGATCGGCAACCTCGCCCTGCCGAGCCTCAACGCCGACATCATCGACAACGGCGTGGCCAAGGGCGACACCGCCTACATCCTGCGCATAGGCGCGGTGATGCTCGCGGTG
The DNA here is from genome assembly GCA_029975645.1 of Actinomycetales bacterium. Lineage (GTDB taxonomy): Bacteria > Actinomycetota > Actinomycetes > Actinomycetales > JAHECE01 > JAHECE01. The sequence continues at coordinate 9,041 of JARKOU010000062.1, read as the reverse complement.
ACCTTCATCCAGGCGGCGGCCGCGATCACCGCCGTCTACTACGGCGCCCGGACCGCGATGGCGGTCGGGCGCGACCTCCGATCGGGGGTGTTCGAACGGGTCCAGACCTTCTCCGCGCGAGAGGTGGGCCGGTTCGGAACGCACTCACTGATCACCCGGACCACCAACGACGTCCAGCAGGTGCAGATGCTGGTGGTCATGACGTTCACCATCGCGATCGCCGCCCCCATGGTGATGATCGGCGGCGTCATCATGGCGCTGCGCCAGGACGTGCGCCTCTCGGGGCTGCTGGTGGTGGTGGTCCCCGTGCTTCTCGGCGTGATCCTGCTGCTGATCCCGCCGATGCGACGGCAGTTCCGCCTGGTCCAGAAGCGGATCGACCGGATCAACCGGGTGCTGCGCGAGCAGATCTCGGGTATCCGGGTGATCCGGGCGTTCGTCCGTGAGGACACCGAGGCTCAGCGGTTCGCGGTGGCCAACGACGAGTTGATGGACACCTCGATCAGGGTGGGGCGTCTCATGGCGCTGATGTTCCCCGCCGTCATGCTGATCATCAACGTCTCGAGCGTGGCCGTCTTCTGGTTCGGGGGTCGCCAGGTGGACGCGGGCGACATGGAGATCGGCGGCCTGGTCGCCTTCCTCAGCTACCTCATGCAGATCCTGTTCTCGCTGATGATGGCCACGATGGTGTTCATGATGGTCCCGCGCGCCGAGGTGTGCGCCGACCGGATCACCGAGGTCCTGCGCACGGAGTCCAGTGTGGTGACGGCCGCCGAGCCGGTCCGCCGGCTGCGCGAGCGCAGTGACCTGGAGCTGCGAGACGTGACCTTCACCTACCCGGGAGCCGAGGCGCCGGTGCTGCACGAGGTCTCGCTGCACGCACGGGCGGGGGAGACGACGGCGATCATCGGCTCCACCGGTTCCGGCAAGTCGACGCTCCTCGGCCTGATCCCGCGGCTGTACGACGCGACGTCGGGTCAGGTGCTCGTGGACGCCGTCGACGTACGGGACCTCGACCCTCAGGTGCTCTGGTCCCGCATCGGGCTCGTCCCGCAGCAGCCCTACCTCTTCAGCGGCACGATCGCCTCGAACCTCCGCTACGGGAAGTCGGACGCGACCGACGAGGAGATCTGGGAGGCCTTGCGCGTGGCCCAGGCCGCGGACTTCGTCTCGGCACTGGACGAGGGTCTCGACGCCCCGGTGGCCCAGGGCGGCACCAACTTGTCCGGCGGCCAGCGCCAGCGCCTCGCGATCGCGCGGGCGCTCGTCAAGAAGCCGGAGATCTACCTCTTCGACGACTCGTTCTCCGCTCTGGACTTCGCGACCGACGCACGGCTGCGCACGGCGCTCGTGCCCTTCACGCGGAACGCCACCGTGGTCATCGTGGCGCAGCGCGTCTCGACGATCCTCCACGCCGACCGGATCGTGGTGCTCGACGGCGGCCGGGTGGTGGGCGTTGGACGGCACCACGAGTTGATGGAGAGCAACGAGACCTACCGGGAGATCGTCCTGTCCCAGCTCACCGAGGAGGAGGCGGCATGAGCGCCACACGTGAGGCGCCGAGGGGCGACGCCGACAGCGGTCGTCCGGCTCCGATGCGCATGCCAGGTCCCCGGGGTGGCGGACACATGGCCGGCGCCGGGGTGCCGGTCGAGAAGGCTCTGGACTTCAAGGGCTCCGGCAAGCGGCTGCTCGCAATGCTGCGCCCGGAGCGGTTCTGGCTCGCGGTCGTCGTCGTGCTCTCGGTGGCGAGCGTGACGCTGGCGGTCCTCGGGCCCAAGGTGCTCGGCCAGTCGACGAACGTGATCCTCGCGGGCGTGGTGGGTAAGCAGCTGCCTGCCGGCGTCACGCTGGAGCAGGCGGAGGCGGGGTTGCGGGCCCGCGGCCAGAACCAGCTCGCCGACTTCCTCTCCGGCGTTCCCGGCGTGGTGCCCGGGCAGGGCGTCGACTTCCACCGTCTCGCCCTGGTCCTCCTCGCCGTCCTGGCGATCTACGTCGGATCGGCGGTGTTCGGCTACCTCCAGGGCCTCATCACCACCTACGTGGTCCAGCGCACGTCGTACCGCCTGCGCGCCGACGTCGAGGAGAAGTTGGGTCGGCTTCCGTTGAAGTACTTCGACGGGCGCCCACGCGGGGAGATCCTCTCCCGGGTCACGAACGACATCGACAACATCTCCCAGACCCTCCAGCAGACGATGAGCCAGGTGATCAACGCCGTGCTCACGGTGGTGGGAGTGCTCGTGATGATGTTCTGGATCTCCCCGCTGCTGGCAGTCGTGGCGCTCGTGGCGATTCCGCTCTCCGGCGTGGTGGCGGCCATGATCGCGAAGCGGTCGCAGCCGCAGTTCGTCAAGCAGTGGCGCGTGACGGGGCAGCTGAACGGGCACATCGAGGAGATGTACACGGCCCATTCGTTGGTCAAGGTGTTCGGTCAGCAGGAGTCCGCCATCGCGACGTTCCACGCGGAGAACGACGACCTCTACGACTCCAGTTTCCGCGCCCAGTTCATCTCCGGGATCATCCAGCCGGCCATGATGTTCATCGCCAACCTCAACTACGTCGCGATCGCCGTGGTGGGCGGGTTGCGCGTGGCGTCCGGCGCGATGACCCTCGGCGACGTCCAGGCATTCATCCAGTATTCGCGCCAGCTCACCATGCCGATCTCGCAGGTCGCGTCGATGGCAAACCTGTTGCAGTCCGGCGTCGCCTCCGCGGAGCGGGTGTTCGAGTTGCTCGACGCCGAGGAGCAGGTTCCGGACCCGGTCGAGCCCTCCCGGCTCGAGGAGGTGCGTGGCCGGGTGGCGTTCGAGAACGTGTCCTTCCGCTACGCACCCGACGTCCCGTTGATCGAGGACCTCTCGCTCGTGGCGGAGCCCGGGCAGACGATCGCGATCGTGGGGCCCACCGGCGCCGGCAAGACCACGCTCGTGAACCTCATCATGCGGTTCTACGAGGTCAACGCCGGCCGGATCACCCTCGACGGCGTCGACACGGCCACCATGAGCCGCCGGGACCTCCGATCGGAGATCGGCATGGTGCTCCAGGACACGTGGCTGTTCGACGGCTCGATCGAGGCAAACATCGCCTACGGCGGGGCCGACCCGGAGTCCGTCCCGCACGAGGCCGTGGTGGCCGCCGCCGAGGCGACGTACGTGGACCGGTTCGTGCGGACGCTGCCTGCGGGCTACGACACCGTGGTGGACGAGGACGGCGGCACGCTCTCCGTCGGCGAACGTCAGTTGGTCACGATCGCGCGCGCGTTCCTCGCGGACCCGGCGATCCTGATCCTCGACGAGGCGACGAGTTCGGTGGACACCCGCACCGAGGTGCTCGTGCAGCGCGCGATGAGCGCGCTGCGGGCCGGTCGCACGAGCTTCGTCATCGCGCACCGCCTCTCGACCATCCGGGACGCCCACACCATCCTCGTGATGGAGGACGGGGCGATCGTGGAGCAGGGCTCGCACGAGGAACTCCTCGCCGCGGGCGGGGCCTACGCCCGCCTCTACGCGAGCCAGTTCGAGTCCGCCGCAGTCGAGGTCTGAGGCCGAGCGCGCACCTGTCTCCGCCGAACCCGTGGTTGGTCGCCTCATCTGGCGGTTTGAGCCGACCAACCACATGTTCGGCGGAGGGCGCGGGGGTCGGGCGGATGGGCGCGGGGGTCGGGCGGAGGGCGCGGGGGTCGGGCGGGATGTCCTCGGGGGTCAGGGCAGGTCGTGGACCAGGGGCGGGAGCGCGCGCAGCAGGTCGAAGCCGTCGCGTCCCCGGACGGTCGGCACGCCGTGCTCCGCGGTGGCATTGCGCAGGGCGCCGGGCGTCCGCATCGAGCCGGGCGTGCCGTGCGAGAGCACCTGCTCGGCCGGGGTCAGTTCGCGGATCGCGATCGCGGCGACCTTGCCCGGATGGGCGCGGGCGACGTCGTCGTAGATCATCGGGTCGTGCTGACCGTCGTCGCCCACCAGGACCCACCGGATCTCCGGGAAGGTGATCATGAGGTCCCGCAGTCGGGTGCGCTTGTGCTCGATGCCCGAGCGGAACCACCCGGTGTTCGTGGGGCCCCAGTCGGTCATGAGCATCGGACCCTCGGGGAGCCCGTGCCCCCGCAGGAACGCGCGCAGGGTAGGCACCACGTTCCAGGCGCCCGTGGACAGGTAGAACACGGGCGCGTCGGGGTGGTCCGCGAGCAGCGCGCGGTACAACTCGGCCATCCCGGGAACGGCGCGGCGGGCACCCGCGCGCCGCCCGAACGTGTTCCAGGCCGCGACGAGCGCGCGGGGGAGCATGGTCACCATGACGGTGTCGTCGACGTCGGACACGATGCCCAGACGCACTGCCGGATCCACCACCAGCACCGGCGCGAGGACCGGTTCGGCGGCCTTGGCCGCGATCGTCACGTCGTGCCGGCCGGCGGGGAGGCCGTGGTCGCGCAGGAGCACGTCGAGGTAGCCTCCCGCGTCCGTGGTGGTCCGAACCTGCCGGTCGCCCACGCGGACGACGACGGGAAGGTCGCCCACCTGGGTGGTCGCGAACGAGCGCCAGCCGCGCTGGCGGGCACGGTCGAGGTCCTCGCCCGGCCGGCCGAGCACCACCCGACCCATCACGTGCAGGTTCCTCGTGGACCCGTAGCCCGTGAACGGGACGATCCGCGGGCGCCAGCCGCGGCCCGCCAGGTGGGTCATCGCGCGAACGTTGAGCCCGTCCTCGACGGCGGCGCCGAAGCGCGAGAGACCCATGCTCAGCCCCGTCCGACGCCGGTCGCGACGGCGCGGACGAACCGCACCGCCGCCGCCAGCAGCCCGATCGCGGAGCCGATCACGCCGAGCACGACCAGGATCCGCATCAGTCCGGTGAGGTCGTAGGCGAGCCCGCTGAAGTCGAACGGGAACACCCGGTAGACCTGCAGCGAGAGGGCGAGGCTGATGACCGAGAGCACCAGGTCCCAGCCGGCGCGGAACCACGCGCCGTCGTAGAGCACGAAGAGCAGGTTGGCGACTGCGCCCGCGGCGAGCGAGAGGTTGAAGAGCCCGAGCACCTGCTCGACGCCGTCGGTCAGGAACGGAATCGCCTGCCAGCCGGGCGAGACGTTCGCCAGGTAGAAGATCAGCACGTTGACGCCGGCGGCGACCAGGTAGCCGAAGCGGCGCACCGCCCGTGAGCGGCGGCGGCGCGGCGGGGCCGCGGGATGGTTGTGCGGCGTGGGTGCGTACGAGGGGCCGGGCTGCGCCGTCGTCATGTCGTCCTCCCGTGCTCGCGACCGCGACGTGTCTGCGGCAACGACCCTAGGGCAGACGCCGGGCCCCCGCGAGAGGCCCAAGCCCCTCTCGCCCCATTGCCTGTCCCGCCCCGCTCCTTCTCCGCCGAACGCGGGGGTTCTTCGGCTCACAAGCCCTCATTCGCCGAACAACCCCGCGTTCGGTGGGGAAGGGGGGCGGTGGGGAAGGGGGGCGGCGGGGACGTGGGGCTCGGGGTGGCAGGCTTGGGGGCCGTGCCCGTCATACCCGTGAGCGACCCCGACGACGCCCGCCTGGCCGACTACCTCCGCCTCACCGACGTGGCGCTCCGGTCGAGGTCCGAGCCCGAGAAGGGCCTCTACATCGCCGAGAGCTCCCAGGTGCTCGCCCGCGCACTCGCGGCGGGGCACCGCCCGCGGTCCGTGCTGTGCGCGCCCCGCTGGCTGCCCGACGTCGAGGCCATGCTGGCGGCGATGCCAGACGACGGCCCCGGCGACGGCGCCCGCGATGTGCCGGTCTACGTGGCCGAGAAGGGCGTGCTCGAGGCGATCACCGGCTTCCACGTGCACCGGGGTGCACTCGCCGCGATGCACCGCCCGCCGCTACCGGCGCTGGCCGACGTGCTCGACGGCGCCCGGCGCGTGGCCGTGCTCGAGGACGTCGTGGACCACACGAACGTCGGCGCGATCATGCGCTCGGCCGCGGGGCTCGGGGTGGACGCGGTGCTCGTCACGCCCCGGTGCGCCGACCCGCTCTACCGCCGGGCGGTGCGCGTCTCCATGGGCACCGTGTTCCAGGTGCCGTGGACGCGGATCGACCCGTGGCCCGGCCGCGTGGGTGAGCCCGGTGGGATCGCCGATCTGCGGGCCGCCGGGTTCACCGTCGCCGCGCTCGCGCTCGCGGACGACGCCGTCCCCTTGGACGCGTTCGCGGCAGCGCTTCCCGAGCGGGTTGCGCTGGTGCTCGGGACCGAGGGCGACGGCCTGGCCCCGGCGACGGTGGCGGGGGCCGACGTCGTCGTCCGAATCCCGATGGCCGGGGGAGTGGACTCCCTCAACGTCGCCGCGGCAAGCGCGGTTGCCTTCTGGGCCACCCGGTGAGGGCGCCCAGCGTGGCCTTCTGAAGGACGGCCGCCGATGCCGCCACGCTTCGCCGTTCGGTGGGACCCTGGACGGCGTGGAGGCGATGCTGCTGGCGTTCGGATCGATCGAGGTCGAGGGACGGCGCTACGACCACGACGTGGTGATCGACCGCGGTGAGGTGCGCAAGCGCTCCAAGAAGCCCTCGAAGCCCTACCGGGAGCGGTACGGGCACACGCCCCTCTCGGTCGGGGAGGACATCCCCTGGGGCGGCGACCACCTGATCATCGGCACGGGGGTCGACGGCGCGCTGCCGGTGATGGCGGAGGTGCTCGCCGAGGCGCGGCGCCGAGGGATCGACGTGGTCGCGGTGCCGACCGCCGAGGCGTGTCGCCTCCTCGCCCCGCTGCCCGCGCGCGACGTGCGAGCAATCCTGCACGTCACCTGCTGATGGGGCGGCTCAACCGAGCGCGAGGCCGGGGAGCACCTCGGCCCCGGGCATCCGCGCCAGCAGGTCGCCGGGGAGCACCACCTTGGAGTGGCGCACGCCGCTGCCGATGATCGCGGTGCGCCCGGGGACGCGGGCGTCCAGGAGCAGGCGCCAGTGCGCGGGCAGCCCGATCGGCGTGATGCCGCCGTACTCCATGCCGGCCTCGGCGGTGGCCCGGTCCACGGGCCAGACCGGACTTCCGCAGCTGGTGGGCATGTGAGGGCTTGATCGTGCGCGTTGTGGCTGGTCAGCGGGACGGGGGTTCGCTGCGCGCGGCGATTCTGTAGGCACACGTTCTGGGTGTGTCGTCTACTGATTCCGGTGTGTTGTGTGGCATGGTGTGGGCATGTACCTGCGGGAGACGCGGCGGACCAACAAGGACGGGTCGGTCGTGGCGTATCTGCAGCTGGCGCACAACGAGCGGCACCCGGTCACCGGGGTGTCCACGGCGAAGGTGATCCACAACTTCGGGCGGGCGGAGAAGGTCGATCGGGACGCGCTGGGCCGGTTGGTGTCGTCGATCTCGCGGTTCCTGACCCCCGGCGGCGAGGTCGAGGCGGGCGACGGTGCCGGTTCCGGTGTGGGCCCCGGTGACGTGGAGGTCCTGGACTCGCGGCGCCTGGGTGGGGCGTGGACGCTGGACCGCCTGTGGGAGCGGCTCGGGATCGGGGCGGCGATCCGCCGCGCCGCGGCGGGCCGGCGCCTGGACGGCGAGGCTGTGGAGCGGGTGATCTTCGCCCTCGTCGCGCAGCGGGCCCTGGAACCGGGCAGCAAGCTGGCCGCGACCAGGTGGGTGGAGCAGCGGGTCGCGATCACCGGCCTGGTGGGACTGTCCGACGACGCGGCCTACCGGGGGATGGACTTCCTGCTCGACGCTCTGAGCGAGGTCGCCTCGGAGGTGTTCGCGCAGGTGGCGCACCTGCTGAACCTCGACCTGGACATCGTGTTCGTCGACACCACGTCCACGTACTTCCAGCTCGACGTCGCCGACGACGACGTCGAGACCGCCGAGGGTGTCCTCGACGATGACGAGGTGACCAATCCGGTCGAGGGGGCACGCAGGACGTTCGGGCACTCCAAGGACCACCGCTCCGATCTGCCGCAGGTCGTGATCGCGATGGCGGTGACCCGGGACGGGGTCCCGGTGCGGTGCTGGACCTTCGACGGCAACACCACCGACACCGCGATCATCCGCACGGTCAAGGACGACCTCGGCGCGTGGGGGCTGCGCCGGATGATCTGGGTCGCCGACCGCGGCTTCGCCTCCGCCCCGAACCGGTCCTACCTGACCCGGGGTGGGGGGCACTACATCCACGCCGAGAAGCTGCGCCACACGAACGCCGAGGCCGCCGCGGCGCTGGCCAGGGCCGGTCGCTACCACCAGGTGGCGGGCAACTTGCGGGTCAAGGAGGTCCACGTCGCCCCGGGAGGTAAGGGAGACGGGGACGGCGGGGTGCGCACGGAGCGGTTCGTGGTCTGTCACAACCCGGACCAGGCCGAGCGCGACGCCCAGGTGCGCGCCAACCTGGTCGAACACCTCGAGCACCTGATCGACGGCTCGGACGCCTGGACCCCGCGGCGTCGGGACGAGCTCGGCGGGTCCCTCAAGGGCAAGCCGGGCCTGCGCCGGCTGCTGCGCCGCACCCCCTCAGGGATGCTGCGGATCGACCGCGCCGCCGCCAAGGCCGAGGCGCACCTGGACGGCAAGTGGCTGCTGCGCACCTCCGACCTCACCCTCACTCCCGACGACCTCGCCGCCGCCTACAAGCAGCTCATCGAGGTCGAACGCGGCTGGCGGGACCTGAAGTCGAGCCTGGGCCTGCGCCCGGTGTTCCACCACCGGCCCGACCGGATCCGCGCCCACGTCCAGCTGTGCTGGCTCGCCCTGCTCCTGATCCGGGTCGTGGAGAACACCACCGCGGACACCTGGCGCAACGTCCGCCACGAGCTCGACCGCATGCACCTGGTCACCCTGGCCACACCCGACGGCACGGTCGCTCAGCGCTCCGCAGTCACGGCCGGGCAGAAGACGATCCTGTCCGCGCTCGGCGTGGCCGAACCACCCCGCATCCTCGAGATCAGCCCGAGCGCCAGCTGACAGCCCTCGCGTCCTCAGCGACGCACACCCCCGAACCCCGGGGGCGAACCGCCGTAGATACACGCCCCCTCACCGCGCTGGCAGCGTCCTCGCTGATCAACGGCCGAAACCACACGATCGCTTGCCCACCAGCTGCGGAAGTCCGG
>JARKOU010000060.1 GCA_029975645.1 Actinomycetales bacterium | reverse complement strand
ATCCGCCGCTCGTTCCTCGCGGCTCCCGCCAGGCCCATCCACGCCCGCGCGTGCCGACCCCTCCACCCACTTCACCTCGCCTTCGCGCGCGTCCTTCCCGCCAACCGCTTCCGCCTCGCCTTCGCGCGGCCCGGTCTCGCCACTCGCTTCTTGCCTGCCTTCGCGCGCGCCGACCCCTCCACCCGCTTTCACCTTGCCTTCGTGCGTGTCCTTCCCGCCAACCGCTTCCGCCTCGCCGTCGAGATCGACGTTCTGGGGCGTCGGGGGGGCTCGCACGCCCCATTTCGCAGCACTCGTCGGGCAGGGGCGGGCTTGGGGCCTGACAACGCGGCGCTCGACGACGGACCGGGGGTGGGTCGCCTAGGGTCGGGGCGTGGCCACCTTGCTCCTTGCCTCCGCCTCGCCCGCACGGCGCGCGCTCCTCGACGCCGCGGGAATCGACGCCCTCGTCAGCGTGTCCGGCGTTGACGAGGAGGCCGTCCTGGCCGATGCCCGGGCGAGGTTCGGTGCGATGGACCCGGGCGACGTCGTCCTCGTCCTCGCGCACGCCAAGGCCTCGGCGATCGCGGACGCCCTCGCCGAGGACGACCCCGAACTCGTCCCGGCCGAGGCGCCACTGGGCGACCTCCTCATCCTCGGCTGCGACTCCATGCTGGAACTGGACGGCGAGGTGGTGGGCAAACCGGCCGACGCCGCGGAGGCTCGCGAGCGCTGGCGCACCATGCGCGGGCGCACCGGCGTGCTGCACACCGGGCACTGGCTCATCGACGCCCGGGACGCCCGGCACGGCGGGACCGGTGGGACCCTCGGCGCGGCGTCGAGCACGAAGGTCCACTTCGCGTCGATCACGGACGCCGAGATCGACGCCTACGTCGCCAGCGGCGAGCCGCTGGCCGTCGCCGGCGCCTTCACGATCGACGGGCTCGGCGGGCCCTTCATCGACGGCATCGACGGCGACCCCCACACCGTGGTGGGCCTGAGCCTGCCGCTGCTGCGCGAGCTCCTGCGGGAGATCGGCGTCGGCATCACCGACCTCTGGCGCTGACCGGCAGCCGCAGCCGCCGTCGCCCGCACCCCGGCCGCCCGCCCCGGCAGAGGGGTCCGGCGACGGCGCCGCGCTTTGTGCATCGGCCACCAAACGCACGGCCGCGAGACCGGCACGCCTTGCCGATCGTTGTCGGCATCCCACAAGCGTTGCCGACTGCCCTGTTGCGCTCCCACAGAATTGCCGACGTGCCCCGGGACGCGCCCGATCACGCGCCTCCGGGGCACTAGCGTGGATCGCTGGGCCCACCTGCCTTCCCCGCCCCGACCGGATCACCTCAGGAGCGCGAATGACCGCGAGCACCGCCCGTCGCACCATCACCAAGGTGCTCGTCGCGAACCGAGGCGAGATCGCGGTGCGCGTGATCCGCGCCTGCAAGGACGCCGGTATCGCCTCCGTGGCCGTCTACGCCGACCCCGACCGCGACGCCCAGCACGTCAAGTTCGCGGACGAGGCGTTCGCCCTCCACGGCGCCCGGGCGGCCGAGACCTACCTCGACATGGGCAAGTTGCTCGACGTCGCCCGGCGATCCGGCGCGGACGCCGTCCACCCCGGTTACGGCTTCCTCTCCGAGGACCCCGACTTCGCCCGCGCCGTCGCCGATGCCGGGCTCGTCTGGATCGGCCCGCCGCCGTCGGCGATCGAGGCCCTCGGCGACAAGGTCAGCGCCCGGCACATCGCCCAGCGCGCGGGCGCGCCGCTCGTGGCCGGCACCCCGGACCCCGTGGAGAGCGCCGAGGAGGTCGAGGCCTTCGTCGCCGAATACGGGCTGCCCATCGCCATCAAGGCCGCCTTCGGCGGTGGCGGCCGTGGCCTCAAGGTGGTCCGCGACGCCGAGGACATCGCCGAGTTGTACGAGTCGGCGGTCCGCGAGGCCGTCGGGGCGTTCGGGCGCGGCGAGTGCTTCGTGGAGCAGTTCCTGGACAAGCCGCGTCACGTCGAGACGCAATGCCTCGCGGATGAGTACGGCACCGCCGTCGTGGTCTCCACGCGCGACTGCTCGCTCCAGCGCCGCCACCAGAAGTTGGTCGAGGAGGCGCCGGCCCCGTTCCTGACCGAGGAGCAAGAGCGCCAGGTCCGCGAGGCCTCGGTCGCGATCATGCGCGAGGCCGGCTACGTGGGCGCCGGCACGTGCGAGTTCCTGGTCGGCTCCAACGGCACCGTGTCCTTCCTCGAGGTCAACACCCGCCTGCAGGTGGAGCACCCGGTCACCGAGGAGATCTCGGGCATCGACCTGGTCCGCGAGCAACTCCGGATCGCCGCCGGTGAGCCGCTCGGCTACACCGAGGTCCCCACCCGTGGGCACAGCATCGAGTTCCGCCTCAACGGCGAGGACCCCGCCGCCAACTTCCTGCCCACTCCCGGCACGCTCTCGCAGCTGACGTGGCCGAGCGGACCGGGCGTGCGGGTGGACTCCGGCGTGGTCAACGGCGACGCCCTCTCCGGTGCCTTCGACTCCATGCTCGCCAAGATCATCGTGACCGGGGCCACGCGGCAGCAGGCGATCGAGCGGGCGCGTCGCGCCCTCGCGGAGACCGAGATCGCGGGGATCGTCACCGTTCTCCCATTCCACACGGCCGTGCTGGAGGCCCCGGAGTTCGTGGCCGCCGACGGCCGGTTCGGCGTCTACACCACCTGGATCGAGTCCGAGTTCATGCAACGCCTGGCGGCCGCCGCGCCGAAGGCTCCGGTAGTACCGGCCGAGGCCGACGAGGAGGAGCCCACCGAGCGGGTGGTGGTGGAGGTGGGCGGCAAACGTCTCGAGGTCGTCCTGCCCTCCGCGCTCGCGGC
>JARKOU010000041.1 GCA_029975645.1 Actinomycetales bacterium | reverse complement strand
GTCGGCGCTGAGCTTCAGCCGCCAGTCGCGCAACAAGGGGCTCGTCATGCACGGGTTCGGCGTGTTCGTGCTGGCCGTCGCCCAGTATGCGATCGGCGAGATCGGGTGGTTCTGGGTGCACATCATCCTCGGTCTCGCCGTCGTCGCGGGCGCCGTCAGCCTGTTCACGCTCGCGATGAAGCCGCCGCCGGCGGTGGTCACGGGCACGGCAGCGGGTGCTGCGGTCGACCCGGACGTCCCCGCCGAGTAGTCCGTCCGTCAACGGACGCCGCCCCCAAGGAGCCCCGCACGTGGCCGTGTACGTGGGGGTCGTCCTCACCCCTCGGTGATGCCCTCAGGCGCAACGCGCATCCAGTGGTCGGTGACGGTGTTCCCGCAGGTGATCGCATCGTCCTCGGCGGTGCAGCGGTAGTTGCCGATCTCGAGGGTGCTGCCGGCGGGCAGGACGGCGACCTCCTCGCCGCCGAAGTACTCGCTGGTCACCCACGTGCCCAGACCCGACTCCATCCACGCCGTCGCGTCGTTGTACCGGTACGGCAGGCTCGCCGGGTCGGTGCCACAGCCGTAGACGACCGGCCCGCTTTCGGTGAGCAGGACGTCGTTCACGGCCTCGAGCCCCGGCTCGCACGCCTCGTCGGTGGGCGGCAGGGTGCCGGCATAGTCCATCGGGATGTTGCACGCCACCCCCTCGGGGCCGAGCGAACAGGCCACCCGCGTGCTGGGCGAGGCGAACTGGGCGAACGCGCCGTACCGGGCGGCGTCCAGCACGGGGGCGGGCGCGGTGGGCGAGGCGATCGGCGTCGCCGGGCGTTCCCAGGGGCGGAGCGCGAGCGCGCTGGCGGTGGCGCCAACGAGCAGCGCGGCCGCCGCCGCGAGCGGGACGAGGACGCGGCGCCGCAGGGTGCGGTGGCCCTGCTCGAGCACGGGGTCGATGTCGACGTCAAACGCTTCGCGGGTGCCGGCGGTCTGGAGGTCGCGGCGGATCAGGTCTTCGAAGGTGTTCATGGCAGCTTTCCTTCCTCGGCGTAGTGGGCACGGAGGGTGGCGAGGCCACGGGAGGCGGCCGATTTCACGGCTCCCACGGAGATCCCCAGTTGGTCGGCGACCTCGCGTTCACTGAGGTCGGCGTAGTACCGCAGGATGACGACCGTCCGCTGCTGGTGCGGGAGCGCCGCGAGCATGCGGGCGACGCGGTCGTGGTCGTCGACCTGCCCGTAGGCGTCCGCGCTGGTGGGGGCGCGCGAGGCGACGACGTCGGAGGAGACGACCTCGCCGTGGCGTTTGCGCCACCGGTCGATGTTCGTGTTGACCACGACGCGCCGGGCATAGGCCAGCGCATCGTCGCTCCGGATCCGCGGCCAGGCCACGTACGTCTTCAACAGGGCGGTCTGGACCAGGTCGCGGGCTACCTCACGGATGCCCGCCACGAGCCAGGCCGTGCTCGTCAGGGACGGGGCGGCGTCCTGCGCGAACTGTGCGAAGGACGCGTCCCGCTCTCGCGTGAGGCCCCACATGGGTTGCTCCTCGCTCCCGGTCTTCTGCCGGCACTACGTGTCACGGGCCCGCGAGGTTGCCCGGGTGGCGGGGGAACGCGGGGGGAGCGGGCGGCGTCAGTCCAGTTGCCGGCGGGCGGCGCCCTTGTCGGCCGACTGGGCCAGCGAGGCGAAGATCTTCAGCGCGTTGCTGACCTCGCGGACGCGGTCCTTCGGCTTCCAGCCCAACTGGTCCTGTTCGGCGCGCCGGGCGGCGAGTTCGGCGTCGGAGACCTCCACGTCGATCGTCCGCTCGGGGATGTTGATCGCGATGATGTCGCCGTCGCGGATCAGGCCGATCGCACCCCCGGAC
>JARKOU010000039.1 GCA_029975645.1 Actinomycetales bacterium | reverse complement strand
CGCGGCGGCAGAGTGGAAGGGCGGCGGCGGTGAACGCGGCGGCCTGCTGCCCGACCAGGAGGCGGGTCTCGCAGGAGGCCTGGATCGCGGCCTGCTCGATCGCCGCCACGCCCGCGTCGAGTTCTTCCACGGTGGGGGCGGAGACGGCGATCAGGCCGGTGTAGCGCAGCACGCCGTGGCCGGCGGTGAGGTCGGCTTCCTGCTGTAGCACGTCGTGGTACTCCGCGGTCTGGGCGGCGTCCTCGATCTGTCCGATCTTCGCCCGTTGCGCCTGGTCGGAGATGTGCTCGACCTTCTTCTTGCGGATGTCGCGGGCGGCCTGATCGGAGCGCATCGGCGTGCACAGCAACGAGAACGACCGCTGAATCCCCGTCGAGAGGAGCACCGGGGACAGGAACCCCGGATACACCAGCGAGCGGGGCCATTCGGAGACCCACAGCACCGCGTGGTGGGCCGAGTCGGTGCGCAGCCGCGCCCAGGACTCGTTGACGGCGACCGGGCCGGCGGTGGCGAGGGACTGGCCAAGCTGCCCGTGGCGTTCGAGGGTGGCGGCGATCGCCGGGTCATACGCGCTGCGGAGGATCACCGCGATCTGTCCCGGCGAGAGCCACCCGGACGGTAACAGGTCGGCCGAGCGCAGGGCGGCGACCAGGGTGTTCATCTCCTGTCGCAGCACCGCGGCGGCACCGCGCAGGCCGCCGCCGGCGGTCCTGATCTGCCGCGCGCTCGCGTTCATGTCCAGCGCCAGCGACAGCGTGGTCGCGTGCCGTTCCCCGGCCGGGCCGGCGCGGTCGATCAGCTCCGCATATGTCTGTGCGGCCCAGGAGTCATCCGCCGTGCCGTGGGCTTCCCACCACTCCGCGAGTCCGGTGCCGGAGTCCGGCAGCGTCCGCTCCAGCACCTGCAAGGTGGCGATGCGTCCCGACCGGCACACGGTGGCGAGCACGCGGCCCCAGGACGTGACCCGTCGTTCCTGCTCGCCCGGGTCGAGGAGCACGAAGGCGGGGTGGGTGACCTCGCAGACCACGGTCAGCGTGCCGGCGGTGGGGTCGTGGATCATCCCAGCCTCGGTTTCGGGGTCGGTGTACTCCCGCAGCCGCGCCTGGTCGCCGGGCAGTGCCAGCGTCCCGACCGGGCGGGGCTTGACGACTCGGCGCCGGTAGAGGAGCTGTCCGCCGGTGGTGCGCCAGAGCCACCAGACCGCGACCGGCAGCCATTCCACCGCCGGACGCCCCGCTACGGGTATCCACGTCAGGCAGGCGGCGATCACCCAGACGGGGGCGGTGTAGGCGAGCAGGAGGCCGCCCCCGGCGTAGAGGGCACCGACAATCGAGAGGATGCCGATGGCGAGGGTGATGAGCTGCGAGAGCGAGAGTCCAAGGAGGATGCCGCGGCGGGTGAGGCGGGAGAACTTCACCGGCACCAGCTCGCCCGACGACGCGGCGGGCTCGTTCTGCTTCGCGGACATGGCGGCTACTCCTTGCCGGTCGGCTTCGGCGCCGGGGGCGGTGGCTGCTTCGGCGGACGCGAACCCGGCGCCGAGGGGCCTGCCGATGGCGTCTTGGGAGCCGGAGTCGAGGGCGGGGGTGCCTGCGCGGCCGGTGGCGGGGTGGTGTCGGTCTGGCCCGCGGAGTCGGCGGCGCTGTCACCCTGATTGCCGAGAGCCTTGCCGGCCTTGGGACCGGCGGTGGCGGCGTCTTTGGCGACTTTCGCGGCCACCACCGCGGCGGCGGCTGGGCCAGCCGCCGCACCCGCCCCAGCCCCAGCGCCCGCTCCGGCCCCGCCACCGGCACCGGCTCCTGCGGAGCTGCCGGCGGCGGTCTTGCCGCCTGCGCCAGCCGTGCCGCTGGAGGCGGGTGCGGGGTTCTTCGGCTCCGGCGGCTTCTTCCCGCCACCTCCAGGACCGCCGCCGTCGTTGTCACCGTCGAGGACCTTCTTCGGCTCCGCGCCGCCCTGCGGCTTCGAGGGGGTGGGGACGGGTCGGTTGAGGGCGTTCTTCGCGTCCTGTTCGGAGCCGATGGCGTGGTACATGTCGAACCCGACGAACGCGATGAACTTATACGTCAGGTAGGGCGCGAACGCGGCCATCGCCATCAGCACGATCCCCGCGATCGGGTCGGCCACCGAGGCCAGGTCCCCATCGATCGGCGCGCTGACCTGGGTGATGGCGACGAGGAACATCACGACCAGGACGAGCTTGGAGCAGATCAGGGCGATGACGAACATCGTCCACTTGCTGATCCACCCCCGGCTGGCGTCCCACGAGGCCCCGGAGAAGGCGAGGGGGGCGAACACGATCGCCACCAGCAGCAGCGCCTTGCGCACCAGTAGTGAGAGCCAGACGATCGCGGCAGCGGCGATGGCGAGGCCGGCGAGGAAGATGGTGATGATCGCGCCGACTCCTGGTGCGGCGATGTTGATTCCGACCAGGCCGGCGGCGAGCAGGGCGATCTTGTCGCCCATGCTCTCGGTGGTCTCCCCGGCGGCCTGGATGATCCCGACGCAGAGCTGGTCCACGATCTCCAGCAGCAGGGCGGTCAGGGTGATGACCACGAACGACCCGAGCACGCTCTTGGCGAGCCCAAGGGCCGCTCTCGACAGTGCGGTGGGGTCGCGTCTGATGAGTCCGGTGATGAGTTGGAGGCAGAAGAAGATCAGCATCACGAAGATCGCGATGCCGAACAGGATGTTGTAGACCGCCACGTACTCATCGCTGGTGACATCCAAGAGGGTGGTGGTGTCGAACACCGACCAGACGGCCTCGAAGAGCCAGCCGGCGGCGGCGCCCATCGCGCCGGCGAGCCAGTCGAACGGGGCGGAGACCAGGCTGGCTGCGGCTTCGCCGGCGGTGTCGCAGACGGTCGAGACCAGGGGGATATCGCATACACCCACCGCAGATCACTCCTCAGAAGTTGAGACGTTTGGTGGGTGGGTCAGACCTGCTGGCCGACGTTCCAGAAGAAGTTGATGAGCGTCACCGAGGCGCCGCAGATGACGGCGGCGCCGCAGCTCACGAGGACGCCGATCTTGCCTCTGCCCGCGAGGTGGGGGTTGGAGCTGTTGGCGCCGAAGCCCCACACGATCGCGCTGATGATGAGGGCGAGGACGGAGAGGATGAGGCCGACCGTCATGACGGCGCCGACGATGGTGCGCAACTGCGCGATGCCGGGCAGGCCGTCACTGTTGGGGTCGATGTTGATGTCCATCGGCACCACGACGGGTGCGGCGAGAAGGGCGGTGGCGAGGTCGAACACGATGGGCTCCTGACGGATGCGGACCCGCCGCGAAGGCGGGGAACACGGACGGGGTTCACGCATCAGGTGCGCGCACACGTCCACGCACCGCGCCCGCCCGCCGAGAGGCCCGCGACAGACGGATGTCGCACCCGGGGCAGGGTGAGACGGCATCGGTGGCGATGGTTGCGCAGGGCGGGTGTCAGAGTTGGTCGCCGAGGGCGATAAGCCAGTTCATCCATGCCACTCCGCCGCCGGCCAGCACGGCGGCGCCGAGGGCGACGAGGACGCCGGTGCGGCCCTTGCCGGCCATGACGTGGTTGCCGTTCGCGGCGGCGATGGCCCACACGATCGCGGAGACGATCAGCATCAGCACCGCGACGATCAGCACGAACGTCAGCAGCGCGCCGATCACGGCCCGCAGGTCGCCGATGCCGCCGAGCCCGTCGAAGTCGGGGAACACGTTCATGCCGCATCACCACTGGCGTGCCCTTCGCGGGTGCAGCGGGTAGACGCGATGCTGGTGGTGTCCGATGATCGAACTGCCGGAATAGCCCTCATGCCGGTAGGTGCGACTCGCTGGCCCAACTGCGCCGGGACCGCCCGCCTGGTCCTGCGGAACGCCGCGACCAGGGCACTCGCTCGGATCGCCCGCGCCGTCTCAGCGGGCCGCGGTGACCCGGGCGGTGGCCGACCCGTCGCTTACCTCTGACGCAAGATTCGTGCATCAGAGGTAAGCGAACAATCACGGATTCTGAGACACGGTGACGTGCAGGTGGTCGTAGTGGCCGACGGTGACGTCGCCGGGGTCGTGCATCCCGCCGCCGTCGTAGGGGCGCCAGCCTTCGGCGTCGCGGGATATGGACCAGATGCGGCCGTCCCAGATCAGGTACTCCACGCCCAGAGCTTCGGCGTGGTCCTTCATCCAGTTGGTGACCTCCCACCCGAGCTCGCGCTGTGCCGGGGTGGGCTGGGAGCCGATGGCGTTGCCGAAGGTGCCGTCGCAGGCCCGGCCGAGGGGGTGTTCGGAGACGGTGCCGGGGCGGGGTGAGTAGCAGGCCCAGCTCGTGTCGGGGACCGCGGCGATGGTCTGCTGGTAGAGGTGCCGCATGCGGGCGGTGATCTGCCCGCCTGTGGTGGGGTCGTCGACCATCTGGTTCGGGTCGCCGTCGACCGGCTCCGGCGCCCCACCGGGCGTGCCGCCGTTGTCGGGGTCGCAGTCCTGGCCCGGTGTGCCGGTCTCGGGTTCGGGCAGGTCGGCTGCGTCTTGGGAGTTGCGCCAGGCGGCGGGGTCGGTGTGCTCACCGCTCGTGCCGCCGAGGCGGACCTCGAAATGCAGGTGCGGACCTGTGGAGTTGCCCGAGGAGCCGATGTCGCC
>JARKOU010000033.1 GCA_029975645.1 Actinomycetales bacterium | reverse complement strand
CGTCAACGCTATGCTGCTCTGGCTCGTGGCGGCGTTTCCGTGGGGGGTGTGGCTGGTGATCCCCACGGTGGTGCACGTGTCGGGGTGCGTGGGCGACTGGATGATGATGACCGTGCTGGGCCGCCAGCCGCGCGGCACCGTCGTCGAGGACACGCGTGAGGGCATGACCCTGCACCTCCCCTGATCCCACCCGTTGGGGTGCAATGCTGCCCGCAGAATCCGATTGCGGCGGCCTCCGACTAGGGTCGATGCATGACCAGAGCTGACTTGAGCAAGATCCCCGGGCAGAAGCAGGAGTGGCCGGGCACCGTGGCCGACCTCGATCCGGCGCCCGACCACGGCGAGACGTCGTGGGTGGGCCGCGGCCGGCTGAACGGCAAGCGCGCGCTCATCACGGGCGGGGACTCGGGCATCGGTCGCGCCATCGCGATCACCTTCGTCAAAGAGGGTGCCGATGTCGTCATCGGCCACCTCCCGGAGGAGCAGGCGGACGCCGACGAGACGGTCCGGCTCTGCGTGGCGGCCGGCGGGCGCGCCAAGGCCATCGCCTGCGACCTGCGCACCGCGGACGAGAACCGCCGGCTCGCGCGTGAGGCCGTGGCCTTCCTGGGTGGGCTCGACACGCTCGTGCCCAACGCCGCCTACCAGATGACGCACGCCGAACTCGAGGGATTCCCCGACGAGCAGGTGGCGCGCACGTTCGAGACGAACGTGTTCAGCCCGTTCTGGCTCGTCAAGGAGCTGTCGGACGAACTGGAGGGCGGCTCGGTCATCATCACGACCTCGGTCCAGGCCTACTCCCCCTCGGAGCACCTCCTCGACTACGCAGCCACCAAAGCCGCCCTCAACAACCTCGCGGTGAACCTCGCCGCCGAACTGGGCGAGCAGGGCACCCGCGTGAACGCCGTCGCGCCCGGCCCCATCTGGACGCCGCTGATCCCCGCCACCATGGACGAGGAGAAGGTGAACGGTTTCGGCTCCGACACCCCGCTCGGCCGGGCCGGCCACCCGGTGGAGGTGGCCGCGGCGTTCGTCTTCCTCGCCTCCGACGAGGCGAGCTACGTCTCCGGCGCCGTCCTGGGCGTCACCGGCGGCAAGCCCACCTTCTGAGGCCGCCGGCTCAGGCGCGCGTGGCGTCCACGAGGACGACGTGGTCGGGCCACATCGCCCCGAACCGCAGGCCCACGGACGCCAGCGCCCGGCCCGTCATCCGGACGCCGCCGGCCCAGCCCGGCGGCGACCACGGCGTCGGCGTCCCACCCACCTGGACCGGGCGCACGTCGTAGACGGCGTCCGGCTCCAGGCCGGGCAGGACCACGTCGCCCAGGTTCGTCGCGCCGTGGATGGCCCCGGTCACCACGGAGAACAGCCCGCGCTCCGGCGTCACCACCCCGTGGACCCACACATCGGCGTCCGGCACGTCGACGCGCACGAGCTCGCCGCCCAGCAGGTGCTCGCGGTTCTCCTTGTACCAGGCGATCCAGGCCGCCAGCTCGGTCAACTCCTCGGCCGACGCGGCCGCGAGGTCCCACTCCACGCCGAGATGCCCGAAGACGGCCGTGGCCGCCCGGAACGCCAGCGAGTGCACCCGCCCCGTCGTGTGCGAGGCGCCGGAGGCCACGTGCGAGCCCGGCAGCTCCGGCGGGAGCAGCTGCCCCGTCCAGCGCAGCATCCGCTGCCGCTCGTGGGGGTCGATGTTGTCCGACGTCCAGACCCGGTCGCAGCGCTCCAGCACCGCCAGGTCGACCCGAGCGCCGCCCGAGGAGCACGCCTCGATCTCCAGCCTGGGGTGCGCAGCCTTCAGCTCGTCCATGAGGCGGTGCGCCGCCAGCGTCTGGGCGTGCACGCCGGGCACCCCGTCCGGCGCCGTGCCGGCCTCAACGAGGTCGCGGTTGTGATCCCACTTGAGGTAGCTGATGTCGTACTCCCCCAGGATCGCCAGCAGCTGGTCGAGCACGTGCGCGTACGCCTCCGGGATGCCCAGGTTGAGCACCTGCTGGTGCCGCGACTCGACCGGCAGCCGCCCGTGCCCGGGCTGCATCACCCACGCGGGGTGCGCCCGCGCCACGTCGGAGTCGAGGTTCACCATCTCCGGCTCGACCCACAGCCCGAACTGCATCCCCAGCCCGGTCACCCGGTCGACCAGCGGCCCCAGCCCGTCCGGCCACGCCTCGCCGCTGACGACCCAGTCGCCGAGCCCGGCCGTGTCGTCGCGGCGCGCGCCGAACCAGCCGTCGTCGAGCACGAACCGCTCGATCCCCACCGACGCCGCCCGCTCGGCCAGGTCGGTGAGCCGGCCCAGGTCGTGGTCGAAGTACACCGCCTCCCATACGTTCAACGTCACCGGACGCCGCCGGTCCGGGTGGGTCGGCCGGGCGCGCAGCCAGGCGTGGAACCGGCGGGCGACGGCGTCCAGCCCGTCCCCGTACACGGCGAACACCCACGGGCCCGCGTAGGTCTCCCCCGGCCCGAGGCGGCCCTCGCCGGGCAGCAGCAGCTCGCCGCCCCCGATCACCTGGACGCCGCCGGAAGTGCGTTCGGCGTAGTGGACGTGGTTTCCGCTCCAGGCGACGTGGACGCCCCACACCTCCCCCGCCCCGAAGCCGAAGCCCGGGACGCCCACGTGCAGCACCGTCGGCGCGTCGGCGCCGGTGCGGCCGTGGCGCCCCTCCCGCCGGTGCTCGCCGACGAGGATCGGTCCGCGTTGCGGGTGCCGCTCGGACCCCCACGAGCCGGTCAGGTCGAGGAGTTCGCGCGCGCGGCGCGGCACGGGCAGGGCGACCATCAGCTCGCTCACCTCGTAGTCGTCGGCGCCCTCGTTCCTCAGGGCGGCCCGCGTCCGGACGAGCCCTTGGGCGGTCAGTTCGATCTCGAGCACGAGCGTGAGCCCCGCATCGGCGTCCTCGGCCTCCACCCGCACCGCCGCGGGGCCGAGCGTGGCGGCGTCCGGGACCGGCTCTCCGCCGGCGGTGACCGACACCACCTGCCAGCGCGGTGACCAGTCGCGGCCGCCGCGGGAACCCGTCAGCCCGGGGCGTCCCATCCAGCCCGTCGAGACCTCCGGAACGAGCGCCACGCGCACGGGCACGTCGGGCTCGTTCGGCGCGATGCTGGGCGCGGTGGCCGCGGCGAGACCGTCGAACGCGGCGGCGTCCAACTCACCGAGGTCGGCACCCCAGTGGAGGACGGCCGGAAGGCGCCCGGCGGAGGCGTCCAGCGCGAGGCAGACGCCCCCGGCGCGCAGGGCGAAGCGGAGCTGAGCAGTCATGCGCCCAGCCTAGAACCGAGGGTCTCGGCGAGCTGGACCAGCGGCGGCCTCAGCAGCCGATCAGGCGCTGCGCGAGGTAGCCGGCGACCTGGTCGAGCGAGACGCGCTCCTGGGTCATGGTGTCGCGCTCGCGGATCGTGACGGCCTGATCGGTCAGCGTGTCGAAGTCGACGGTGACGCAGTACGGCGTGCCGATCTCGTCCTGGCGGCGGTAGCGGCGGCCGATGGCCTGGGCGTCGTCGAACTCGACGTTCCAGTGCTTGCGCAGCTGGGCAGCCAGCTCGCGTGCCTTGGGTGAGAGGTCCTCATGGCGCGACAGCGGCAGCACGGCCACCTTCACGGGCGCGAGTCGCGGGTCGAGCTTCAGGACCGTCCGCTTGTCGACGCCGCCCTTGCTGTTCGGCGCCTCGTCCTCGGTGTAGGCCTCGACGAGGAACGCCATGAGCGAGCGGGTGAGGCCGGCTGCGGGTTCGATGACGTACGGCAGGTAGCGCTTGTTCTGCGCCTGGTCGAAGTAGGACAGGTCCTGCCCGGAGTGCTCGGAGTGCGTGCCCAGGTCGAAATCGGTGCGGTTCGCGATGCCCTCGAGCTCGCCCCAGCCGTCGCCGCCGGTGAAGCCGAAGTCGTACTCGATGTCGACCGTCCGCTTCGAGTAGTGTGACAGCTTCTCGGCCGGGTGCTCGTAGAGCCGCAGGTGGGCGGGGTCGATGCCGAGGTCGACGTACCAGTCGTGGCGGGCGTCGATCCAGTGCTGGTGCCACTCCTCGTCCGTTCCGGGCTCGACGAAGAACTCCATCTCCATCTGCTCGAACTCGCGCGTGCGGAAGATGAAGTTGCCGGGGGTGATCTCGTTGCGGAAGATCTTGCCCACCTGGCCGATGCCGAACGGCACCTTCATGCGCGAGGTCTGCTGCACATTGGCGAAGTTGACGAAGTTGCCCTGGGCGGTCTCGGGGCGCTGGTAGTGCAGACCCGACTCGTCCTCGATCACGCCGAGGTAGGTCTTGAGCATCATGTTGAAGTCACGCGGCTCGGTGAACTGACCGAGGTTGCCGCACTCGGGGCAGTTGATCTCGGCGAGCGATTCGGGTGCGCGACCCTTCTTGAACTCGAAGGCCTCCTCCAGCTGGTCGGAGCGGAAGCGCTTGTGACACTTCAGGCATTCGGTCAGCGGATCGGAGAAGACGCCCACGTGCCCCGAAGC
>JARKOU010000059.1 GCA_029975645.1 Actinomycetales bacterium | reverse complement strand
GCTGCAGTAGGCGGCGTTGACCTCGTTGAAGTCGCCGCACGCGGTGGTGATCGGCTGGTCGTAGACGGTGACCGGCGGCCGGGGCATCTCGAAGCCGGCCTGGGTCACCGGCTCGTCGTAGACCCGCATGAGGCAGCCCATGAGGTCGTTGAGGTGCGTCTGCATGGCGCCGCGGCTGCTGTTGACCATGTCGAGCGGACCCATGGCGCAGTTGGTGGGGGTGACGACGGGTTGTCCGTAGAGCGGGTTGTCGGTGACGAGTTGCTCGGCGGCGCTCAGGGTGCGCGGCCCGGGCAGCGGCGGGGGGCTCAGGTCGGCGGGGGGCGGGGTGTAGTCCTCGTTGGCGTAGGTGGTGCCGGTCGTGGTGGTCTGGCTGCCGGTGCCGCCGCCCCCGCCCGACGTGCCGCCGGTCTGCTGCGTGCCGGCGGCGAGCAGGCCCCGCAGTAGCGATGCCGCGAAGAGGAGGCCGGCGATGATCAGCACTGTCGCCAGCACCGGCCCCAGCCAGCTTCCGCGTCGGCGCGGCGGTTGCGGCGCCGGCCACTGACCCGGCGGCGCGGGCCACCGTGGCTGCTGCGCCGGGGGGGTCTGCGGGCCCGGCCAGGGCGCGCGCTGCTGGGGCCAGGGAGCCGGCGGGTACGGCTGACGTCCGTAGGGCTGCGGCTGGGGCGGCCGGGTGTACCGCGCGGGGGTGCCCGGCCACGGGCTCGGCTGTTGGCTCACAGTGTCAGACTAGTGAGGTAGTTTCGTGGTGTGACCAGACATCAGCTCGCCGCGCGCCGGTTCCTCGCGGCGCTCTTGCTCGCGGCTGGGGTGCTCGCCTTCGGCGCCGCGCCGCGCGCCGCCGCCGTCACGAGCGTCTCGTCCTACCTCGTCGCAGCGCAGGTGGACGCCGCCGGCGCGATCCATGTGCAGGCCACCATCACCCCCGACGGCGCGCCGGGCGACCTCGTCCAGCGCTTCGCGTCCACCCTCGACACGAACGACGGGCACCGCTACCGGTTCACGATCGCCGACGTGAGTGCCACGACGGCGGACGGCGCCGATGCCGGGGCCGTCTCCACCCCGGACGGCGGCTACACGGTCGTGACGGTGCCCGACGTGACGGTCCCCGTCACGCTTAACTACACCGTGACCGGCGCCGCGATCCGCACCGAGCACACCACCACCGTCTCGTGGCGCTTCCTGCAGGGCCTCAACGTTCCGGTCGAGACGTTCGAGGCCACGGTCGAGGGGCCCGGTCCGTTCACGATGATCGACTGCGCGGCAGGTGCGCCGAGCAGCCCGGGGTCGTGCACGTGGTTCACCGGTGGCACGCACGATCAGCAGGTTCCCACCTTCCACGACGGACCGCGCGGCGCGGGCGAGGTC
>JARKOU010000049.1 GCA_029975645.1 Actinomycetales bacterium | reverse complement strand
TACCTCGCGCCGATCCGACTACCTCGCGCGGGTCGGCGCGGGTCGGGGGCGGTCAATGGGCCCGGGGTGGCCGTCCGCCCACCGACCCCCCGCCGAGGTCGTCGCTTCGGCGCGGAGTAGTCGGTCTGAACCCACTACCTCGCGCCGAACCGACTACCTCGGGCGGGGTGAGGCGCGGCGGGGTGCGGGGCGCGCGGCGGGATGGGGTCGGGCACGGGCCCGCCGTCAGTCGGCGAGTTCGAGCACCACGGGCACGTGGTCGCTCGGCGCCTTGCCCTTGCGCTCGTTGCGCTCGATCCGGGCCCCCACCACGCGCTCCCTGAGCGCGGGCGAGGTGAGCGCGAAGTCGATCCGCATGCCCTCGTTCCGAGGGAAGCGCAACTGCTTGTAGTCCCAGTACGTGAACATGCCGGGCACGAGGTCGCGCACGGGGTCGGCGAACCCGACGTCGGCGAACGCCGCGAACGCCGCCCGTTCCGCGGGCGAGACGTGCGTGGCGCCCTCGAAGGCCGCCATGTCCCAGACGTCGGTGTCCAGCGGCGCGATGTTCCAGTCCCCGGCCAGGGCGATCTGCGCGGCGGGATCGGCCTCGAGCCAGCCCGCCGCCGTCGTCCGCAGCGCCGCGAGCCACTCCAACTTGTAGGCGTAGTGGGGGTCGGCGAGGTCGCGTCCGTTCGGCACGTACAGCGACCACAGCCGCACCCCGCCGCACGTGGCGCCGAGCGCGCGGGCCTCCGCCGCGCCGTCGTCCCCGAAGCCGGGCTGGCCGGGGAAGCCGACCACGACGTCGTCGATCCCCACCTTGGACGCGATGGCGACGCCGTTCCACTGGCTCGTCCCGACGTGCGCCACCTCGTACCCCGCTGCCTCGAACGGCAGGTAGGGGAACTGGTCGTCCCGGCACTTGGTCTCCTGGAGCGCGAGCACGTCCACCCTGGTCCGCTCCAGCCAGGCGACCACGCGGTCCACGCGCGCGCGGATGGAGTTCACGTTCCAGGTGGCCAGTTGCATGGAGCGCACGCTACCCGGCGTCGGCGCGGTGCCCCGAGTGCCGGAGGTGGACGACGGCGGGACGTCACCTCCCGGCGGGACGGCTGCAGTCGGCGGGACCACTCCCAGGGCCCGGGCCTAGGCTGGGGGCATGGGTACGGCTCTCATCACGGGCGCGACCTCCGGCCTGGGCCTGGAGTTCGCCTGGCAACTGGCGACGGCGCGGCACAACCTCGTGCTGGTGGCGCGGGACGCGCCGCGGCTGGAGGCGCTCGCCGGGCAGCTGCGCGCGGCGGCCGGCGTGGAGGTCGAGGTGCTCCCGGCGGACCTCGCGGACCGCGAGCAGGTGGAGGCGGTCGCCGAGCGGCTGCGCCGGATCGAGCCCCACCCCGTGGGGCTCCTGGTCAACAACGCGGGCTTCGGCCTCGGCACGGCGTTCCGCGACTCGGAGATCGCGGACCAGGAGCGCGGCCTGGACGTCATGGTGCGCGCCGTCCTCGTGCTCAGCCATGCGGCGGTGGGCCAGATGACAGCGCGAGGTCACGGCGCGATCCTCAACGTCTCCTCGATCGCCGCGCTGACGGCGGGCGGCACGTACTCCGCGCACAAGGCGTGGGTGCGCACCTTCACCGAGGGGCTCGCTGCCGAGCTGAAGGACACCGGGGTGAGCGCCACGGTGATCACGCCCGGCCTGGTGCGCACCGAGTTCCATGACCGCGCCGGGATCGACTTCGACTCCACGCCCGAGGCCTTGTGGCTGCGCCCCGAGCGGGTGGTCAGCGAGGCGCTCGCCGCAGTGCGCCGCGGGGCCGTGATCCACACCCCCAGCAAGCGCTACCGGGTGGTGGCCGGCACGGTCCGGACCCTGCCACGTTCGGCCGTGCGGGCGTTCGAGCGGGTGCGCCCGGACCGCTGAGGCGCGCAGGGGAGAGCGGCGCCGGCCGACGGCGCCGCGCCGCACGCCGTCGGCCCTGGCTACGCTGGCGGCCGTGACCAGCACCGAGGATGCCCTCTCCCCGACTCCCCGCGAGCAACTCGCCGCGCTCGTCCGTGACCTCGCCGTCGTGCACGGCAAGGTCACGCTGGCCAGCGGGCTGGAGTCCGACTACTACGTCGACATGCGCCGGGCCACGCTCCACCACGCGGCGGCGCCGCTGATCGGCCACGTGATGCTCGACGCGCTCGAGGAGGCCGGCCTCGGGCCGGGGGAGATCGACGCCGTGGGCGGGCTCACCATGGGCGCGGACCCGGTCGCGGCCGCCCTGCTGCACGCCGCGGCCTCACGGGGCCTCGCCCTCGACGCGTTCGTGGTCCGCAAGGAGGCCAAGGGTCACGGGATGCGCCGGCGGATCGAGGGGCCGGACGTCGTCGGCAAGCGCGTGGTGGTGGTGGAGGACACCTCGACCACCGGTGGCAGCCCCCTCACCGCGATCGCCGCCCTCCGGGAGGCGGGGGCGCTGGTGGTGGGCGTCGCCGTCGTCGTCGATCGGGCGACCGGAGCGAAGGAACGCATCGAGGCGGAGGGCGTGCCGTACCTCGCCGTCCTTGGCCTGGAGGACCTCGGTCTGGCCTGAGACGGGCGGCCTGGCCTGAGGCCGGCGCGCCGGCCTGAGACCGGCGGCGCGAGCGCCGACGGCGTCCCCGGGCGCCGTCGCGCACGTCCGGAATCCGGGGGGTCCCCCGGAATGTCGGACCGGCTCGTTACGATCGACGTACGCACCCACAGCGAACCTCGGGAGGGCTGGATGAGTGCAGGAGTCATCATCGGGATCGTCGTCGTCGCGGTCGTGGTGATCGTCGGCATCTGGGCGATCGCCACCTACAACGGCCTCGTCAAACTCCGGAACCTGGTCCAGGAGGCATGGCGGCAGGTCGATGTCGAGCTCCACCGGCGCTACGACCTCATCCCCAACCTCGTGGAGACCGTCAAGGGATACGCGTCCCACGAGCGTGCGGTGTTCGACGAGGTCACACGCGCCCGGGCGGCCGCGGCGACGCCGGGCCAGGGCCCGGCGCAGCAGGCGCAGCAGGAGAACGTGCTGTCCCAGGCCCTCGGTCGCCTGTTCGCCGTAGCCGAGGCGTACCCGCAACTGCGCGCCACGGAGAACTTCACCGCGCTGCAGGCCGAGTTGAGCGGAACCGAGGACCGGATCGCCTCGGCGCGCCGGTACTACAACGCCAACGTCCGCACCTTGAACACGAGGGTGGAGACGTTCCCGCCCAACATCGTGGCCCGCATGTTCGGCTTCCACCGGGCCGAGTACTTCGAGGCGAACGAGCCGGCCGTGCGGCAAGCCCCTCGGGTCAGCTTCGAGAACACGGCCGGCACCACGGGCGTCTACGGCGCCACCCCGCCGGCGCCCGGGCCCCAGGACAGCCCGGGTGGCGCGCCCTGGGGCGGCGAGCCCGGCGGATACCCGCCCGGACGCTGAGGCGGAGGACCGAAGACCGGCGCCCCCACCGCCAGGGCGAGTTGGACGCGGGAGCCCACGCGCGGACGGGACCCGCGGACACCGGACGCCGCCACGCACGAGGCCGAACCACAACGGAACGCGGCCCGCACCGAGAAGGTGCGGGCCGCGTTCGCGTGGGAGGGTCCAGGGCTGGAGTGGCTCTGAGTCGAGGTGGTCCTGGAGTCTGCGCGGTCGCCGTGCGCGTCGTGGTCGGACGCGACGGGCGGGGAGTCAGACGGCCTCGTCCGGGGAGACCGGAGCCGTGGCCACAGGCGCCTGGGTCGCCTCGCCGAGCGCCTGGACCCGGCGCATCTCGGCGCGCTTGCGCAGGTACTCGATCAGCATCGGCGCGACGGACACGAAGATGATCGTCAGGAGGATGAACTCGATGTTCTTCTGGACGAACGGGAAGCTGCCCAGCCAGAAACCGAGGAGCGTCACGCCCACCGCCCAGAAGAGTGCGCCGATCATGTTGAAGGAGATGAACCGGCGGAAGCTCATCCTCCCCACGCCCGCCATCACCGGGGTGAACGTCCGGACGATGGGTACGAACTGGGCCAGGATGATCGCCTTCCCGCCGTGCTTGGCGAAGAACGCCTGGGTCCGCTCCACGAACTCCCGCTTGAAGAACCGTGAGTCCGGGCGGTCGAACACCTTGGGCCCGGCGCGGTAGCCGATGAGGTAGCCGGTCGAGTTCCCGAGCACCGCGGCGAGGAACGTGAGAGCGAGGACCACGGGGAGTGGGACGCCGATCTGGCCGGCACCCACGAACATCCCGAGAGTGAACAGCAGGGAGTCGCCGGGGAGGAAGAACCCGACCAGCAGGCCCGTCTCCGCGAAGATGATCGCGCAGACGCCGAGAACGGCCCAAGGGCCGAGCCAGCTGATGAGGTTGGTGAGGATCGTGCCGGGGTCGAGCCAGTCGGGCCCGAGCGCGGGTACGGGCCCGAGCGCCGGAAGCGCGCTGGTGAGCGAGGTCAGGGCGGTCACCGTTCCAGGGTACGGCTGCGGATGCGGGCGCCCCCTGGTCCGCAGGTGACGGTCCTGTGAGTGACGCTGTGGTTCTGGCCACACCGGCACCCCACGTCGCCTCACCGATGCTCCTAGGCTCGCCCCCGTGCCTGCGCCGCCCAGTCCCCGCCCGAGCGACCACCCGGCGGCCGGCGCGGAGGACGCGGGCGCCGTCGTCGGCGTCGGACCCTGGCCGGGCGGGCCCGGCGCCTGGCCGGACCTCGACGTCGCCGGCCGACGTCGCTATGACCCGGACCTCCTGGCCCACGGCGACAGGCGCAACGTCGTGGACCGCTACCGCTACTGGACGGTGGAGGCGATCGTCGCGGACCTGGACCAGCGTCGGCACCCGTTCCACGTGGCGATCGAGAACTGGGCCCACGACTTCAACATCGGCTCCATCGTCCGCACCGCCAATGCGTTCAACGCGGCCGGCGTGCACGTGGTCGGCAGGCGCCGGTGGAATCGACGCGGCGCGATGGTCACCGATCGCTACCTCCACGTGCACCACCACGACGATGTCGCGGGCCTGCTCGCGTGGGCCGCGGATCGTGGCCTCCCCGTGCTCGGCGTCGACAACACGCCCGGCTGCGTGCCGCTCGAGGGGTACCACCTGCCTCGTGAGTGCGTCCTGCTGTTCGGTCAGGAGAGCGTCGGGCTGACGCCCGAGGCGCAGGCCGGATGCGTCGACGTGCTCGCGATCGCCCAGTTCGGTTCCACGCGCTCGATCAACGCCGGCGCGGCGGCCGCCATCGCGATGCACGCGTGGATCGTCCGGCACGCGGTCGCCGTCCCCGGCGGCTGAGCCCGGAGCCCGTGCCGGTTTGTGACGGGTGTCACAAACCGGCACCCGATCCCCTCCTTCGTGGTGAGGCCTCAAGAGCTGAGGTCGCACGAGGAGGGGGAATCCCATGGCGCACGAAGCGGAGCACGAGGCCCGGGCCGCCATCCGCCCGGTGAAGGAGCGGGTCGAAGACGAGTTGATCGCCCATCCCGGCGTGGTCGGCGTCGACATCGGCGAGAAGGAGACCGCGGGCGAGAAGACCGGCGAGTTGGGCATCGTCGTCTTCGTCCGGAAGAAGAAGCCGCTCGCGGACCTGACCGAGGCCGAGCGCATCCCCGAGCAGGTCAACGGCGTCAAGACGGACGTCCAGGAACTGACGATCGAGCTCCAGCAGTGGCGGGTGCTCGTGGAGGGGACCGCGCTCATCGACACCGCGGCCTACCCCACGCTCGTCGGCGGCATCGGCATGGGACCGGTCCGGAGCGTCTACCTCACGCCACCCGAGGTGCCGGCCGCGGGGAACTACGTCTTCGTCGGCACTCTCGGCGCCATGGTCCGGGACCGTGCGACCGGGGCCACGATGGCGATGACGAACTTCCACGTCGCCGCTGTGAACACCGGGTGGGCCGTCGGCGACCGCATGGTCCAGCCTTCCCTGGTAGACGGTGGCAGCGCAGCGACGCAGCAGTTCGGCAGCCTCACCCGGGCCGTTCTCTCGGAGAACGTCGACGGCGCCGTGGTCGCTGTGGACGCGGGGAAGGCGTGGGACTACACGGTCCACCAGGTCGGTGACGTCGCTGGGTCCACGGCGGCGGCGGTCGGGATGGCCGTGCAGAAGCGAGGCCGTACCACCGAGCACACCTTCGGGACCGTGGCCTCGACCGACTTCACGGTGAGCATCGACTACGGCGACGGGTTGGGCGTGCGCGTGCTCCGGCACCAGATCCGCATCGACACCGACACCGCGCGCTCCGCGCGGTTCTCCGACCACGGCGACTCCGGGTCCGTGGTCCTGGACAACAACCGCAACGTGGTGGGCCTGCTGTTCGCCGGTTCGAACGACGGCAGCATGACCTTCGCGAACCCGATCCAGGCGGCGCTGGACGAACTGGGAGTTGACCTGCTCGTCCGGCCGCTGCTCCCGAAGACACGCCCGATCGTCACCTGCCTGAAGACCAGGCTCGACCCGCTGTGCCCCACGCGGGTGATCGCGCAGTGCTACCCGAGTCGGTTCACGGTCTGCACCACGCGGACCGTCGTGTGTGAGATCCGGACCCGCCCGGTTGTGTGCGACGTCCAGATCAGCCGCCCGACCTGCCAGATCACCACTCGTGGTGGGTGCTTCGACGAAGGTCCGCTGATCCCGGTGGAGATCCCTCGCGAGATACCCGGCATCGGCCGGTTCGGTGCCCAGTACTCCACCGGTGAGGTGGACGCGGAGGCGACGTACTGGGCGGGCTACTTCGCCGCGATCGAGGACGTCTCCGCGGAGGACGAGCGCGAGGCGGGCGACGAGCGCGAGGCAGGGCGGCCCTGAGATGCGCACGGCTCCGGGACTCGTGGTGGACGCGATCGCCGCCGGGCTGCTCGATCCGGCCGCGGTGCTGGATGGGCTCGTCGTGGTGCTGCCACGATCCCGGAGCAACGTGGTCCACCGGATCGACGTGGATACCCGCCCAGTGGCGTATGTCAAGCAGAGGGGCGCGGCCTCGCTGCTCGACGGCGACGAGGCCGTCGCGAACGAGGCTCGGGCGCTCGATCTCCTCCGGTCGCTGCCGTGCGTGCCGCGCCGGATCGCCGTCGAGTGCCCGGGCTCGGTCTGGGTGGCTCCTGCCGAGGGCAGGGAGCTCTGGTCCGTGGCCGACGACACGGCGAGCCTGCGGGCGGCGGGGCGCGCCGTCGGCCGGGCCCTGGCGAACCTGCACCTCGCGCCCGTCGATGCCGGCGGCGGGGCGGCGCCGGTCGCGCCCGAGCCGTGGGCTCTGCGCCCTGACCACCTTCCTCCCTCGATGCGCGGCGGGGACCCCGGCTCCGCGGGAGTCGCCGTGCTCGACGTCGCGGCCGAACCCGATGTGGGCCTCGCCCTCGCCCTGGCGGCGTCCGGCTGGCGGCGCTCGCACTGGATCCATGGCGACCTCGCCGCCTCGAACGTCCTGGTCGCCGAGTCCGTCGTGGATCAGGACGCCGACGCCGAGCCCGACGCCGATCCCGGGCTCGGTGAGCCGGCACGCCGCGTGACGTTCATCGATCTCGAGGGAGCCGGGCTGGGCGATCCGGACTGGGACCTCGTGACCGTTGTCGCGTCGGTGCGCGACGCATGGGTCGGGACACCGGCGGCGGACGACGCGGCCGACGCCCTCGTTGCGGAGTACGTGAGGTGCGGCGGGCCGGGGCGGCTCGACCACGCCCTCGGCTGCGTCAGGTCCCTGATGACGGCGTGGCAGTGCGCGGTGGTCGCCGGCGGCGCCAGCGACCAGGGCGCCGGCGACCAGGGGGAATCGTGGCGCAGGCACGTCTCCGCTGCGCGCACACATGCTGCCGCGGCGACCGCGACGCGGCAGGACCACCTGGCGGTCGCGAGATGAGCGCGGCCTGGTCCGTCGATCACGCCGCCGCGGTCCGCCGGGCAGTGCGTTCCGCCCTGGACGCACCCGACCGGACCGTGGAAGGCCTGGCAACCCACCTCTACGCCACATGGTACGCCGCCCCGGTGGCCGGTCGGCAGCGGCTCGACCCCCTCGATCCGCCGCTCTCCGGCGTCCTGCGCGAGTCCCACGCAGCGACCGGGCGCTGGGCCGACGGCGTGGTGGTCCGGGTGGGTCCGGGCGGAGTGGTCGCGGTTCGAGGCGCGGACGGTCGCGTGCGGGCTGCCGAGCGGGGGGCGTACGCGCACTACACCGCGTCCCAGGACCTCGGCCTGGTGCCGCGAGCCGGCGACGGCCTCCGCGTGCTGGAACGGGAGGGCGCCGTCGTCGTCGACGGGTGGTGGCGCACGTGGGGCGGCGGCTGGGATCCGCGACGCCTCCCCGCAGACGTGACGCGCATCTACCTCACCCCGGACACGGCCCGGCTCCCGGCCCTCGTCGCGGCGCTGACGGGGCTGCTCGGCCGTGGTCGCGACGTGGACGTGGACGCCGACGCCGACACCGACGTCCGCACCCCGGTCGGGCCACCGCCCCACCCAGCCCGCATCCCGCACTCGCCGTGGTACCTCAAGGTCGGCGTGGCCGAGGTGACGCTCGACCGCCCGGACGCCGTGGTGGTCTACGTCCCGGACGCCGTGGCCGCGGAGGTGCTCGGTAGGGTGGCTGATCTGGTCCGAGACCTGGTCCGACCGTCGTCGGGGCCTCCGCTCACCCGCGCCGTGGCACCCGGCGTCGCCTGGTCGCACGACCCCGGCGACGGGCAGAGCTTCGGCGAGAACAGGTGCGCGATCCTCGCCGCGGCACTCGCAGACCCGGAGGCCGGCCTCGATCCGCTCGCGGCGTGCGCCGCGGCCTTTGCACGGGCCGGCCTCGATCCCACGGCACCCCACCTGCGGGCCGGCTCCACGGGGAGGGGGCGACGGTGACAGGAGGACCGAGCGTGACGACGGCGACGCCGACCGGAGCGACGCGCGAGGACGCGGCTCCCCTCGAGGCGCCCGACGACGGTTGGGCAGCGCGAGACGTCGCCGTGCTGGAGGCAGCACTCGAACGCTGCGTGGACGCGCTGACGGGAACCGCAGTCCGGGCCGGTGACCGGGTCGGCTGGCTGACCTGGGACCTCGGGCCGGAGGGCCGACCCGAGCGGTTGGTCGGCGGGCGGGCGTGCCTGTACGACGGCGACGCCGGCGTCGCCTGGGCGCTGGCCCAGCTCGCCCGGGCGACCGGTCGCACGGACCTCCTGGACCTGGCAGCGCGTGCGGCCAGGACGGCGGACGTGGCCAGCAGACGGGCTGGCGGGGGCGGTGGCCTGCTCGACGGCGCCGCCGGGGTCGCCGTCGCGCTCGCGGCCGTGCAGGAGGTGGTGGCCGATCGGCCCGCGCCCTCGGCGGCACCCCTCGGTGCACGCCTGCCGGCTGCGGCGTCGATCGCGGCCAGCGATCTGACCAGCGGCCTCGCGGGGCTTCTCCTCGCTCGGGCGAGGACGCGCGCCCTGGGCCCGGAGACGCTCGTGGCGGTCGAGGAGCTGCAGCGCCGCTCGCGCCGCGGGCCGATCGGAGTCGCCTGGCCTGACCCGACCACGCCCGATCCGGTCGAGGGCCGGCCGCTGTGCGGGTTGTCGCACGGGAACAGCGGCATCGCCTTGGCGCTGGTCGAGGCGGCCGCCGTCCATCCGGCCTGCGCCCGGCCCGCCCTGGCGCTCGCTGCCGAGGCGCTGCGATGGGAGGCCGCGTGGTTCGACCCCGTCCGGGG
Source organism: Actinomycetales bacterium (assembly GCA_029975645.1). Lineage (GTDB taxonomy): Bacteria > Actinomycetota > Actinomycetes > Actinomycetales > JAHECE01 > JAHECE01. The sequence continues at coordinate 17,513 of JARKOU010000049.1, read as the reverse complement.
CGGGTGGCCCGACCTGCGCGGCTCCGAGCCGAGTTATCCGGCCCTGTGGTGCCACGGCGCCGCGGGGATCGCCGCAACGCGCCTCCGCCTGGGCCGGCTCCTCCGGGAGGGTCTCGACGTGGATGCCGGCGACGGCCTCGACAGCGAGGGCGCCCTCTCTGCGGACACGCTGCGAGCCGAGGCGGAGGAGGGCGTCCGGGCCTGCGGCGTCGAACTCGCGCGCGCCGTCGGCGCCGTCGCGCACATGGGCGAAGCGGCGCTTGCCGGCGGGCTGACCCTGTGCCACGGCCTCGGCGGGCCGATCGACGTGCTGCTGCTCGCCCATGACGAGTGGGGTGTGACCGAGCACCTCGACGCGGCCCGCCACCTCGCGGCGGCCGTCGTCGATGCGCTCGACCCCGACCCCTTGACGTGGCCGGCCGGCGTGCGGGCGTCGGGGAGCACCGGGCTCTTCGTGGGCCTGGCGGGCGTCGCCGTCGTCCTCGCGCGGCTCGTGCGACCCGGGACCGGGGTGGCGAGCCCGTCGCTCCTGCGGTGACGGCCGCGCCGAGCGGGGGTGCCGCCGCACCGAAATGGGGCTCCGGGCCCAGCCCGAAGGTCCGTCCCATCTGCAAGACTCGGCTCTGATCCAACCCGGCTACCGAGTACAGGAGTTCCGCGATGCCGATCGCAACCCCCGAGGTCTACAACGAAATGCTCGACCGGGCCAAGGCGGGCAAGTTTGCCTACCCGGCCATCAACATCACCTCGTCCCAGACGGTCACCGCCGCCATCCAGGGCTTCGCCGAGGCCGAGAGCGACGGCATCATCCAGGTCTCCGTCGGTGGCGCCGAGTACGCGTCCGGCTCGACGATCAAGAACCGCGTCACGGGCTCGCTGGCGCTGGCCGCGTACGCCGCCGAGGTCGCGAAGAACTACCCGGTGACCATCGCCCTGCACACCGACCACTGCACCAAGCAGAACCTCGACAGCTGGGTCCGCCCGCTCCTCGCCCTCGAGATCGAGCAGGTGAAGGCCGGCAAGCTCCCCACGTTCCAGTCCCACATGTACGACGGCTCGAACGTGCCGCTCGACGAGAACCTCAGCATCGCGGCCGAGCTCCTCGAGCTCTCGCAGCAGGCGCGCACGATCCTCGAGATCGAGGTCGGCGTTGTCGGTGGCGAAGAGGACGGCCACATGGCGGAGATCAACGAGAAGCTCTACACCACCCCCGAGGACGGCCTCGCGACCGTCGCCGCGCTCGGCTCCGGCGAGAAGGGCCGTTACCTCACGGCTCTGACCTTCGGCAACGTCCACGGCGTGTACAAGCCGGGCGCCGTCAAGCTCCGCCCGTCCATCCTCCTGGACATCCAGAAGGCCGTCGGCGAGGCAATCGGCAAGGACATGCCGTTCGACCTGGTGTTCCACGGCGGTTCGGGCTCCACGGCCGAGGAGATCGCCGAGGCGGTCGACAACGGCGTCATCAAGATGAACGTCGACACCGACACCCAGTACGCCTTCACCCGCCCCGTGGTGCACCACATGTTCAAGAACTACGACGGCGTGCTGAAGATCGACGGCGACGTCGGCAACAAGAAGACCTACGACCCGCGCGTCTGGGGCAAGGCGGCCGAGGCCGGCATGGCCGCGCGCCTGGTCGAGGCCTGCCAGCAGCTGCGGTCGGCGGGCAACAAGCTCTGAGCCGCACCGCCTGACGGGCGGGGTGCCTGAAGGCGCCACCTCCCACGGCCGCACTGCCTGACGACGGCGCCCCGGGACGTCCCGGGGCGCCGTCGTCGTCTGCGGTCACCGGCGACCGGACGTGGATCGCGAACATCCGGTCGGATCGCGAACACCTCGCCAGACCGCGAACATCCGGTCGGATCGCGAACTCCCGATGTTCGCGACGCGCCCAGATGTCCGCGGTCTGGCGAGGTGTCCGCGGTCTGGCGAGGTGTTCGCGACGCGCCCAGATGTTCGCGGTCTGGCGAGGTGTTCGCGGCGTGCGGGTCAGGCAACCAGGTCCGGCAGCGGGTCGTCGGAACCGTCCGGCGGCTCCTCGTCGAAGCCGGGGTCCCGCTCGATCACGTCGACGAGGTCGCGGATCGTGGTGACGTCCAGGAGGAAGCGGACGACGTCGGGCGGTTCGATGATGCGCAGCCGGCCCGGGCCGCGGTGCGCGAGCCGGGCGAGGAGCGCGAAGCCCGAGGAATCCATGAAGGTCACGCGGCGCGTGTCCACCTCCACCGGGCGACGCGCCGCCTCGGCGTCCGCGGCCGCCTCGTGCAGCTCCGCGCCGAGGGCGGCGTCGATCTCGCCGCACAGGACGATCCGGGTGCGGGACGGGGCCACCATCACGTGGACGGAGCCGGGGTCCCCTGGCGCCGTCGGCCGGACCTCCCGGGCCGGTGGGCGGCTCGTGGGGCTGTTACCGTCGGGCACGGTGCTCCTTCCCTCACGCGCTGCCACCCCGGAAGGGAGGGGTAGCGGTCTGGGATGCACGCTAGACGATCGGAGGGGCCCGTGGTCAACCGCCTGACCAGGGCCGAGGCCCTCGAGATCCTCGAGGCGATGGACGTCGCGGTCATGGTCGCCGACATCATCAACGGCGGCAGCTGGGTCACCTGGGTCAACACGGCGTTCACGCGCGTGTTCGGCTACACGCTCGACCAGATGCACGACTTCGCCCTCAACCGGCTCATGGGCGAAGAGACGGACATGGCCGAGATCGACCGCATGTACCAGGAGGTGCGCCGGGGCAACCGCGCCTCGGTCACCGTGACCGCCTACTGCGCGGACGGCACCACCTTCTGGTCCTCGTTCACCATGTCGCCCGTCTTCACCGGGGACATGGTGGTGGGCTGGGTCGGGGTGCAGCACGACGTCTCCGACTTCATCCGGCGTTCCCAGCAGGACCGGCGCTCCTACGAGCTGGAGCGCCGGGCGCGGATCGGTCTCTCCACCGTGGGTGTGGCCTCCGACCTCATGGCGGAGGTGGACAACCCTGCGCCGCTGCGCGCCGTGGCCCAGATGCTCTCCGGCGACCTCGTCTCCTGGGCCGGCTTCTTCGACGTCGACGGCGGCCGGTTGCGGCCGCTGGTCGGCGTCGAGCCGCCGGAGGACTCCCGCGGACGACGGCGCGCCGCAGGTCGGGAGGGCGGCTCGCCGGACGACGTCGAGGACCCGATCACCGCCGTCCTGGCCGGCGAGGAGCCGGAGCGCGGGTGGGTCGACCTGGCCGTCGACTCCCCGCCCGAGACGCCCGTTGCCGACCTTCAGGCGATGCTGCGCCCCCACCGGGCCGCGTTCGCGAGCGCCGCGGACCGCGTGCTCGTGGTCCCCGTGGTGGGACGGCGTCGGACGCTGTGCGTGCTGGCCGTCCTTCCCCGTGCCACCGACATGGTTGACGCCGAGTCCGCAGAGGAGATCGCGACGATCATCGAACTCGTCGCACGCCGGGTGGGCCTCGCGATGGAGAACGCCCGCTACTACGCGCAGGAGCACCGGCTCGCCGAGACTCTCCAGCGCGCGATGCTCCCGGAGCAGGCGCACGTGGCGGACCTGGACGTGTGGACGTACTACGCCCCGAACGCCGAGCACGCCCAGGTGGGTGGCGACTGGTACGACGTCATCCACGTCAGCGAGGACGCGGTCGGCGTGGTGATCGGCGACGTCGCCGGGCACGACGTGGAGGCGGCCGCCACCATGGGGCAGCTGCGCTCGATCGTGCGGTCCTACGCCTGCGAACTCGTGGAGCCGGGCGTGGTGCTCGACCGCGTGGACGCGCTCGTGGCCGGGATGCGGGTGCCCCGCAGCGCCTCGCTCGTCTACGCCGCCCTCACGCCCGCGGGGAAGGAGTGGGACGTCGCCTACAGCCGCGCCGGCCACCTTCCGCCCCTGCTCATCCGGGGCGGCGCGGTGACCGCGCTGGCCGGTGCGGGAGGCTCGCTCATCGGCTTCGGCGTGCGCCCCCGCGCCACCGCGCACGCCCGGTTGCTCCCGGGCGACGTCGTGGTCTTCTACACCGACGGGCTGGTGGAGCGCCGCGACCGGGCCATGCGTCAGGGCGTCGCCGCCCTGGAAGCCACCTGTGCGGACCTCTCGGCGCGCGACGCGGCCGGTGTGGGCGAGGAACTCCTCGAGACCCTGGCGGACGCGCCGGAGGACGACGTCGCCGTCGTCGTCGTGCGGGTTCCCGAACCCGGGACCACCGGTCTGGACGGATCGGCAACTCCGCGCCGTCGGCGCTGGCAACTGCCCTCGGACCCGCCGTCGATCGGCCGGGCCCGGCACGCCGTCCTGGGCTCCTGCGCGGCGTGGGGCATCGAGGACACGGCGGCGGCGGAACTCGTGGTGTCCGAACTCGTCGCGAACGCCGTGATGCACGGGTGGGGCCGGATCGGCCTGCGCGTCGAGGACACCCCTGCGGGCCTGCGGATCGAGGTCCAGGACGAGAACCCGGAGCCGCCGACGGAACTCGAGGGGCACGAGACGGGGATCGGAGGGTACGGCCTCACGATCATCGGTCGACTCGCCGAGTGGGGATGGGAACCGGTCGACGGCGGCAAGGTGGTGTGGGCGCTCGTGCGGCCCCGGCGTGCCCAGGCCCGAGGTCTCGACCGGCGCGAGGGCTGACGGCGCCTACGTCGCGATCCGCGTGACGCCGCGCGAGGACGCGTCGTCGCAGCGGTGCTCGCCGTCGAGCCGGAACAACTCGAGCGCGCCGCAGACCTCGAGGACGAAGAGGTCGCGCTCGTCGCACCCGCGGAGCACGGTAGTGCCGCCGCGCCGTCGGCTGGCGTCGGCGAGATGGATGAGGAAGGCCGCGCCGGTGGAGTCCATGAAGGTGGTCCGGCACATGTCGATCACCAGGAGGTGACGCCGCAGGCCTCCGACGCGCGCCACCACTTCGGGGAACTGGGTGCGCTCGGCGAGATCGAGGTCGCCCGAGATCGCCACCGTGGTGGTTGTTGGCGACGTGGCGATCTGGATCACGCAGGACTCCTGCCCAATGGTTCGGCCGGCGCTCAAAGTACGGCGCGGGCCGGGCTTACCTCTCGAGGCTAGACCCGGACGCTGCACCCCGCATCTCGAGCGCCGCGGGCCGGGATGCGCGGGCCTCGGGCGAGGACGGGCAGGGATCCGACGGGCCGGGTACCCCTCGGCCAGGGCGCGGCGGACGATTCGGCGCTAGCCTCGGTGGGTCGTTGTCGCGCGCCCGGGGCCCCGGGCGAGTCGAGAGGAATCGCCATGCCCGCCGTCGTTCTCGTTGGCGCTCAGTGGGGTGACGAGGGCAAGGGCAAGGCCACGGACCTGCTCGGCGCCCGTGTGGACTACGTGGTCAAGTTCAACGGCGGCAACAACGCCGGGCACACGGTGGTGGTGGGCGAGGAGAAGTACGCCCTGCACCTCTTGCCCTCGGGGATCCTCACGCCGGGGTGCACGCCGGTGATCGGCAACGGCGTGGTCATCGACCTCGAGGTCCTCTTCCGGGAGCTCACCGCGCTCGACGCCCGCGGCGTCGACGTCTCCCGCCTCCTGGTCTCCTCGAACGCGCACGTCATCCCGCCGTACAACCGGACCATGGACAAGGTGACCGAGCGCTTCCTCGGCAAGCGCAAACTCGGCACCACGGGCCGCGGGATCGGACCCACGTACGCGGACAAGATGAACCGCGTCGGCATCCGCGTGCAGGACCTGTTCGACGAGCACATTCTCGCCCAGAAGGTCGAGGGCGCCCTGGCCCAGAAGAACCCGCTGCTCGTCAAGATCTACAACCGGCGCGCCGTGAGCGTCGAGGAGACTGTCGAGGACCTGCTCTCCTACGCCGAGCGCATCCGCCCGATGCTCGCGGACACCACGCTCGTGCTGAACCAGGCGCTCGACCGCGGGGACACCGTCCTCTTCGAGGCCGGCCAGGCGACCATGCTCGACGTCGACCACGGAACCTACCCGTTCGTCACGTCCTCCAGCGCGACGGCGGGCGGGGCGTGCACCGGTTCCGGCGTCGGGCCCACGCGGATCGACCGCGTGATCGGCGTCGCCAAGGCCTACGCCACCCGCGTGGGCGAGGGGCCGTTCCCCACGGAGTTGTTCGACGCCGACGGCGACCGGTTGCGTTCCGTCGGCGGGGAGTACGGGACGACGACGGGCCGCCCGCGGCGCTGCGGCTGGTACGACGCCGTCGTGGCGCGCTACGCGAGCCGGGTCAACGGGCTCACGGACCTCGTGATCACGAAACTCGACGTCCTCACCGGCCTCGAGAGGGTGCCGGTCTGCGTGGCGTACGACGTCGAGGGCGAGCGCTGCGCCGAGATGCCTCCCACCCAGACCGCGTTCCACCACGCCCGGCCGGTCTACGAGGAGTTCGATGGCTGGACCGAGGACATCTCGGAGGCGCGCACGTTCGAGGACCTGCCGCCGGCGGCGCAGCGGTACGTGCTCGCGATCGAGGAGATCTCGGGGTGCCGGGTGTCGGCGGTAGGCGTTGGGCCGGACCGCGAGGCGACGATCGTGCGGCACGACTTGCTCGACTGAGACGGGTCGCGTCGCCGGGCGGGGCGGGTCGGCGGGGGCGGCTCGGCTGGGTTGGGGGGGGCGGAGCCCCGCGCGCGCGGGCAACCAGTCCGGCTCGTTCCTCGCCGGACGGCCAGGCCCATCCACGCCCGCGCGCGCGGAGCCCCGCCCTTCGCTCTCGGCTCGCCTCGGTTGGCCTGGGGGCGAGGCCGACCGAGCCCCGCGCGCGGGGCTCGGTGCTCAGTCGACTCGGGCGAATCGGACCCGTGGCATCTGGAGGCTCGACGCGCCGGGGCGGTCGAGGCGGAGCCGGTGCAGCTGGGCGAGGCTGGGTGCTCAGTCGACTCGGGCGAAGCGGACCCGCACGGAGTCGATCTCGGACTCCAGCGGCGTGATCTCGAAGATGCCCGGGAAGGTGGCGTCCACCTGGGCCAGGAGGCGGCGCGGCTCGTGGGGCGCCACGAGGACCATCGCCTCGCCCGGGGCGAGGCTCGCGAGGGCCCCGAGCACCGCGCCGTGGCGGATCTGGCGGGGGATCGCCTGGATGTTCAGCTCCGGCTCGACGGCCTGGCCGCCGCAGCCGCACCCACCGCAGCCACAGCCTCCGGCCTTGGGAGCGGCGGTCTCGTCGCGGGTCTGGATCGAAACATTGCTGGTGGTCATGACACCACGGTACCTGGCGCGGACGGGCACCCGAGATCGACGTTCTGGGGCGTCCGGGTCGCGCCCCACGCCCCAGAACGCACATCTCGTGGGTCCTGTCCCTGGTGCCGTGCTGTGTGTGGGGCGACGATGACTGTGTCGGAGAACGAGAGGAGAGGCCCATGTGCCGCTGCAAGGGCAAGGACGAGGCGTCCAAGGACGTCTGCTGTGGGGGAATGATGGGCAAGGGAATGATGGGCAAGAAGAAGTGGTCGGACCTGTCCACGGGCGAAAAGGTGGGCGTCGTCGTCATGACGTCGATCCAGCTCGCGCTGGCCGCGGCGGCCTGGACGGACCTGGCAAAGCGGCCGGCGTCGCAGGTCAACGGCCCGAAGGCGGCGTGGGCGCTGGCGATCGGCGTGAACTTCGTCGGCCCGATCGCCTACTTCGTCAAGGGGCGCAACTCGGAGGCGTGAGGAGACGCCGGACGCCCGGCCCCGGCGCGCAGGAACACCCGAGTTCGGCGTTCCGGGGCGTGGCCGGGGGCCGGAACGCCCCACCGTGCAGATCTGGTGCGGCCGAGTTACGGCGCGTCACCCGAGGTGCGCGGCGCGGTGCACGGCCCGCACCTCGGGCCAGACCAGGAGGAACAACTCGCGGTCCTCGCGTTCGCGCTGAGCCTCGAGGGCATCGAGGAGCCCCAGCGCCAGGCCCGTCGCGCCGTCGACGGCGGGGAGCGCGGCCAGGTCGCGCAGGCGCTGCTGGGCCACCCAGGCGTCGTGGTGGTCGCCGAGCAGGTCGGTGACGCGCTCGAGGGCGTCACCCAGGCGCTTCGCCTCCGGCCCCAGCACCGGGGCCACGGACTCGGCCGCGTAGCGCGCCCGCTTGGCGAGGATGCGGGCGCGGTGCCAGTCCTCCGCCGGGCCGGCGAGGTCGAGGGCGTCCACCGCCTTCGCGAGCCGGCGCCACGCCCGCTCCACCAGGCGCGGGAAGACCTCGCGCGAGGACCGGTCCGCCTCGGGTGTGAGGCGGGGCTCGGCGGCCGCCGCGACCAGGTCGCCCAGCAGCGTGACGTGCCGCTCGCTGCGCAATTCGCGCAGCGCGGCCGCTCGCGCGTCGTCCAGCTCCGCCCGCAGCCAGGCGTCGATCACGGGGACGGCGCGCGCGGCGTCGTCGGCCCCGAGCGCCTTCGCGTGCGCCTCGAGCCGCTCGAGCAGCACTTCCGTGTCGCGGGCCGTTCCGAGCGCCCCGGCCGCCCAGCTCAGCTCCGCCCGCAGCGCCGCCGCCCAGTCCGCGTCCACGAGTGAGCCGAACTCGCGCAGCGCACTGCGCAGGGTCCGGGCCGCCACGCGCATCTGGTGCACGGAGTCGGGGAGGTCGCGGCGCACGCGCACGTCCTGGAGGAGGAACTTGCGCACGAGCCCGGCGAGCACGGAGCGCACGGCCTCGCCCGCGGCGTCGTCCGGTCCAGGCCACGGCGGCACCACCACCTCCGGCGCACCGCTCGCCCGCGCACCGAGCGCGGCCGCCGCCTTGCCCTCGGTTCCCGGTACCGCACCCTGGGAGGTGAGGAGGCCGACGACGGCGTCCAGCACCTCGCCGCCCCCGGTGCCTTTGGACTCGACCTCGATCTCGTGGAAGCGCCGGACCACCTCCCCGTCCTCGACCACGGCGACGTGGTCGTCCACGAGTTCGGCGACCGCCTGCCCCGCGCCGTCGAGCAGGAGATACGGCGTGCGGACGGTGCGGACGGTGGAGACCTGCACCAGGGGCGCCTCGCGCGCGAACGCGCGGACCACGTCGGCCATCTCGGCGGGGACCGCGCCCACCTCGCCGGCGGCCAGCGGCACCGCCAACTCGTCCCGGACGCCCGGGCCCTCGCCCTCTACCGGCAACTTGAGGTGCCAGCCCTCGTCCGGCCCACCCTCACGACGGCGCAGGGTGGCCCCCCAGCGGATGAGCCGCACGTCCGGGGTGTCGTGATACGCGGCGACCATCGTGACGGTCTCGCCCTGCTCCACCCGCGCCACTCCCGCGGCAACGCCCCCCAGGCGCGGCAGGGCGAAGTCCTCCGGCACCCGGACCTTGCGCTCGACCTCGCGGTACGCCGTCGGGGCGGCCGGGCGCACCGGCGCGCCGGAGCGGGACTCACGCTTGTGGGCCATTCGAGCAGGCTAACGCGGGTGCGGGGCCGTAGGTCCCGCTCGGGCCAGCGAGGCGGGAGGTAAGCCAGAGCATCACGGTTGTCGAGGAACGAGACGAGTGCGTAGGCATCATGACGAGCCACGAGCAGGACCAGCAGCCCGCCCACCCCCGCGGGCCCGCCTACCCCGGTACCCCGGCGGTCATCCACGGCAACGGAGCGGTGGCGCACGTGATGCGGCACGTCTGCGGCGGCGTGATCGGCTACCCCATCACCCCGTCCACGGAGATCAGCGAGTTGTTCGAGGCGGCGCGCGCCGAGGGCGCCGTCAACGTGTGGGGCGCGCACCCGTTCTTCTTCGAGACGGAGGGTGAGCACTCGGCGCAGTCGGGTGCCCTGGGCGCGGCTCTCACCGGCGGCCAGTTCATCTCGAACGCGTCCTCGAGCCAGGGGATCCTCTACGCGATGGAGTCCCACTACGTCACGGTGGGCAAGAAGATCGGCGGCTTCGTGCTGCAGGTCGCCGCGCGCGTGGTCTCCAAGCACTCCCTCAACGTCATGGCCGGGCACGACGACGTGTACGCCCTCCTGCCCTCGGGCTACACGATCCTCTTCGGCTCCAACCCCCAGGAGGCGGCCGACCTCGCCGCCATCGCGTACCGCACCTCCGCGCTCTCGCTCATCCCCGTGGCGAACGCGATGGACGGCTTCGCGACCAGCCACATGCTCAGCGAGGCGCGCCTGCCGGAGCCGGCGTTGCTGCGCGAGTACCTCGGCGACCCCGCCGGCCGCATCCCGTGCCCCACCGTGGCCCAGGAGATCCTCTTCGGCGCCAAGGGGCGCGTGGTGATGCTCGGGCAGTACCTCGACCGGCACGCGGGTGACCTCCCCGCCGACGACGCCCGCGCTCTGCGCGCGTTCCTCGCCGCGAAGTCGGCAGACGTGGAGGCCGACGACGGCGGAGCCCTGGTCCCGGAGACCCTCCCCTGGGTGCCGGAGGAACTCCGCGGCTCGTGGCGCCGGGCCTGGGTGAACGCGCCCCGCGCGGGCACGCGGCAACTCGTCCCGGCCCTGGTGGACGTGGACGCGCCCGGCCTGACCGGCCCGGTGCAGAACCAGCCGGACTTCCAGGCGGGCGCCGTCGACCACCGCACGCATTTCGCCTCCGCCGTGCCCGCGCTCGCCCGGCAGGCGATGGCCGAGTACTCCGCGCTCACCGGCCGCACCTACGCCCCGGTGCTCACCTACGACGTCGAGGACGCCGACTACGTGATGATCGGCCTCGGCTCCGTGACCGACGACGTCCGGGCCGTGCTGCCCTACCTGCGCTCGCAGGGCCTCAAGGTGGGTGTGGTCTCGGTCAAGTTGCTCCAGCCGTTCCCCGAGGCGGAGGTGGCCGCGGCGCTCGCCGGCAAGCGGCACGTCACTGTGCTCGAGCGCTCCGACCAGACCGCACTGACCTCCCTGGTCACGCGCGCGCTCTTCAAGGCCCGGGAGAACGCCGACGGCGGCGCCGAACCGCGACACGCGGGGATCCCGGCGCTGACGAGCGTGCCTCGGCTGACGACGGCGATCTTCGGCCTAGGTGGGCACGACCTCCAGCCGCGCCACCTGGTGGCCGCCGCGCGGAACATGGCCGACGGCGCCCCGGCGCCCCTGGTGTACCTGGGCTCGCAGTTCTTCGCGGCGAACCCGACGCCGGAGATGGCCGAGATCCAGGACCGGCTGCGGGCGGCCTACCCGGAAACCGAGGTCATGGCCCTGGAGACCGAGCCCAACCCCGTGATCCTGGCCCCCTCGGCGCTGCGGATCCGGTTCCACTCGGTGGGTGGGTACGGCACGATCGCCACGGGCAAGCTCCTCACGGACATCCTCGCCGGCGTGCTCGGGATGCACTCCAAGGCGGCGCCCAAGTACGGCTCCGAGAAGTCCGGCGCGCCAACCAACTACTACATCACCCTCAGCCCCGAGCCCGTGCTCGTGACGAACGCGGAACTCGAGGACGTCGAGGTGGTCATCTCCCCGGACCACCGGGCGTTCGTCCACACCAACCCGCTCAAGGGCCTGGTGGAGGGCGGCACGTTCATCCTCCAGTCCGACCTCGACCCCGTGGACGTCTGGCGGGACCTGCCCGCGTACGCCCGCCGGACCATCCGGGAGCGGAAGATCCGCTTCCTCGTGGTGGACGCGTTCCGCGTGGCCAAGGCGCACGCGCCCACCCAGGACCTCGAGACCCGCATGATGGGCATCGCCTTCATCGGTGCGGTGGTCGGCTACGTGGACCGCGTCTCCTCGGGCGCCCAGGGCGACGTCATCGCCCAGCGCGTGCGCGCCCAGATCGTCAAGAAGTTCGGGTCCAAGGGCGAGGCCGTGGTCGAGGGCAACATGGCCGTGATCCAGGAGGGCATCGACGCCACGCACGTGGTGAACTACGACGCCCCCGAGTTCCTCGCCGTGGACGCCGAGCCCGCGTCCCGGCGCGCCCTGCGCAGCGTGGCCGTCTCGGCGTCGATGTGCCCGACGGCGGCCACCAGCGCGCCGTCGCGCCTCTTCGACCCCGGCTACTACGAGGACCTCGTGGCGCGGCCCTTCCGCGAGGGCACGATCAGCGAGGCGCCCGTGCTCCCGGGCGCGGGACTGTTCATGCCCGCGGGCACCGCCGTCGGCAAGGACAAGGGCCTGTTCCGGCGCACGGTGCCGTCCTTCGACCCGGCGCTGTGCACGGGCTGCATGGAGTGCGCGCTGGTCTGCCCCGACGCCGCGATCCCCAACACGGTCCACGAGATCCATGACCTGCTGCTCGCCGGGATCGACGCGATCGAGGCCACCGGGTCGCAGCGCGAGGCGCTGCGCCGGCAGGTGTACCCCCTGTCCGAGCGGGTGCGGGAGGCGCTCCGGCAGGACAAGTCGGCGCGCCCGTTCGCGGAGGTGGTCCGCGACGCCGCGGCCGCCCTGTCCGCCGACCTGGCCGACGACGGCGGCCCCGCCTTCGCGCGCACGGTCACCGCCCTGGTGGACCGGCTCGCGACCTACCCGGTGGCGCGCACGCGGCCGTTCTTCGACGCCATGGAGAAGGCGACGCCGGGCACCGGCGGGCTGTTCGCGGCCACCATCGACCCGTGGAAGTGCACGGGCTGCCTGGAGTGCGTGGACGTCTGCGGGCCCAGCGCCCTGACCCCGATGGACCAGGACGACGACCTGCTCGGCATTCTGCAGGACCGCTTCGAGGTGCTCACCACCCTGCCGAACACGCCCACCCGGTTCCGCGCGGGGGCGACCGCGCCCGGCGGCGACGCCAAGCGCCTCCTCCTGGACCACGGCGCGTACTACGCCACCACCGGCGGGCACGGCGCGTGCCGCGGGTGCGGGGAGGTCACCGCGATCCGGCTCGTGACCTCCACGAGCCACGCCCTGGGTGACGAACGCCGTCGGGCGCACCGGCGGGACCTCGAGGCCCTCGTGGATGCCGTCGAGGCCAAGATCGCGACCCTCGGCGAGAACGCCGTCGACGTCGCGCGCCGCGAGCGCCTCACGCGGGCCCTCGCCACGCTCGAGAGCCGGCTGTACCGCTACGAGGGCGGGCCCACCGGCAACGGGCCGTCCTCCACCGTCATCGCCAACGCGACGGGGTGCAGCAGCGTCTACGCCTCGACCATGCCGTACAACTCCTACCTCGACCCGTGGGTGAACAGCCTCTTCCAGGACGCGCAGCCGCTGGCCAAGGGCATCTTCGAGGGGATCGCGGCGCAGGCCGTGGCGGACGTCCGGGCCCTGCGCACGGCCCGCCTGGAACTGGCCGACGCCTACGACCCCGCCCGGCACGACGCCGACCTGCGCACCCTCACCTGGGAGCGGTTCACGCCGGAGGAGATCGCGCTCCTGCCCACCGTGGTGACCATCGGCGGCGACGGCGCGTCCTACGACATCGGCTTCGGCGCCCTCTCGCGCATCCTCGCGACGCAGACGCCCATCAAGGTGCTGGTCCTCAACTCCGGGGTCTACTCCAACACCGGCGGGCAGGCGTCCACGTCCTCCTACACGGGCCAGGACTCCGACCTCGCCCGGTTCGGCGGAGCGCACGACGGCAAGCACGAGGCCCGCAAGGAACTCGCCCTGCTCGCCTCGTTCCACCCCGGCGTGTTCGTGTGCGCCACGAGCACGGCGCTGCACGGGCACTTCCTGAAGTCCACGATGGACTTCCTCTCCTACACCGGCGCGCCGGCCGTCATGGACACCTACACCCCGTGCGGTTCCGAGCACGGCGTGCCCGAGGCGTCCTCCAACGCCCGCGCCCGCCTGGCCGTGGAGAGCCGGATGAACCCGCTGTTCGTGCACGACCCGCGGCGGGGGGAGAGCCTGCGCGACTGGTTCGACCTGGACGGCAACCCGGACGTCGAGTCCACGTGGACCACGAGCACGCTGCAGTACGTGGACGACGACGGCGCGACGGCGCTCCTGACCACGCCCCTGACCCCGGCGGAGTTCGCGCTGGGCGAGGTGCGGTTCAAGAAGCAGTTCCGCCGCCTGGCCGCGGCGCAGGAGGAGGCCGGCGTGCCGATCCACGAGTACGTGGACCTGCCCGTCGCGCAGCGGGAGGGCCGGGTGCCGTTCGTCCACGCCACGGACGACGACCGCCGCCTCATCAAGGTGGCCTGCTCCCCGTCGATCGTGGCGCTCGTGGAGGACCGGCGCCGGTACTGGCAGACGCTGCAGTACCTCGCCGGGATCCACGAGGACCGCCTGACCGCCCTGCACCGCGCGGACCTCGAGGCGCTCCAGGCTCGCTACGACGAGGCGACGACGGCACGCGAGACCTCCCTCGACCAGATCGCCCGCGCCATGGCCGACCTGGCGACGGCGAGCGCCGCCCCGGCCGGCGGGCTCGGGCTGGGCGCGTTCGGCGGGTTGGGCGGCGGCCTCGGGGCGAGCGGTGCGGCGGGGGGCGTTGCCGGCGGGACTGCGGCGCCGTCGTCGGCCGCTCCGGTCGCGACGCTGGACGTGCCGGCCGGGGCGCCGGTCTGGCTCGACCCCGCGGACCAGGCTCGCTGCACGGACTGCGGCACCTGCTACCAGGAACTCCCGCAGTTCTTCGAGAAGGCCACCGTGGTGATCGACGGCGAGGCGCGCACGGTCGCCCGGATGATCCCGGGCGCGGTCGAGAAGGTGAAGGTGACGCCGGAGATCGCCGCGCGCATCGAGCGCGTCAGGGCCACCTGCGACGCAGAGATCATCCGATGAACGGCGCGGCCGAGGGGAGGTACCGGCGATGACCACGCCGACGACGGCGCCCGGTCGGCCGGGCGAGCGCGGTGACCTGACGCGCTACCTGGAGGCGAGTGCGGCGCTCGCGAGCAGCAGCGCCGAGGTGGCCGGGCTGGAGGGCAGCGAGGAGGTCACGGCCTACCAGCACCGCCTCGCGCTCCTGCAGCGCCGCTTGCTCGCCGACCCGCGCGCCTTCCGCGACCTCTTCGTCGCCGAGGGCATGCAGGCGGTGGCGTGGGAGTTCCGGCAGTCCGACCTCGGCCCCGACTTCACGCGGGCGCTGTGGGCGGCGCTGTCGCGGGACGACGACGCCGCGACCGTGCTCATGCGGTTCATCTGGGACCTGCCGCTGGGCAAGAAGCGGATGTTCATCCGGGCGATCGACGCGCACCTGTCCCAGCAGTACCCGATGTTCGACGGCCTCTCCCGCGACTGGCCGGCCGGGAACGCCATCCCGCCCTACGTCCGGGACGCCGACGCCCGCGCCGAAGACTTCGGCCTGGTCAACCAGGGCTACCTGGGCTACCAGAACCTCGGCTACACGCGCCGGGACGTGGACCTGTTCGTGTGGCTCGAGGCGCTGCGGGACAAGCAGTGCGCCGAGAAGCCGTGCGAACTGGGCATCTTCCTGGCCAATCACAAGGAGCCCAAGGGCGGCTGCCCGGTCAAGATCCACATCCCGCAGATGCTGGAGCTGGTGGGGACCGGGCGGTTCCGCGAGGCGTTGGAACTCATCCAGTCGGCGAACCCGCTGCCCGACGTCACGGGACGGGTCTGCCCGCAGGAACTCCAGTGCCAGGGCGTGTGCCTGCAGCACAAGATGCCCATCGCGATCGGGCAGATCGAGTGGTTCCTGCCCGAGCGGGCCAAACTCGTGGACCCCGACGGCGACGCGCGGCGCTTCGCCGGGCGCCCCGATCCGTGGGAGGCGGCGCTCAGGCCGCCGGTCGCCGTCGTCGGCTCGGGGCCCTCGGGCCTCATCAACGCCTACCTGCTGGCCGCCGAGGGCTTCCCGGTGACGGTGTTCGAGGCGTTCCACGCCCTCGGCGGCGTGCTGCGGTACGGCATCCCGGAGTTCCGGTTGCCAAACGACCTGATCGACGACGTGGTCGGCAAGATCCGACTGCTCGGCGGGCGGTTCGTGGAGAACTTCGTGGTCGGGAAGACGGCGAGCCTGCAGGACCTGCGCGACGCCGGGTTCTGGCGGATCTTCGTGGGCACCGGCGCCGGCCTGCCCCGGTTCATGAACGTGCCGGGCGAGCACCTGCTCGGCGTCATGTCCGCGAACGAGTTCCTCACGCGCGTCAACCTCATGCAGGCGCGTCGGCCGGAGTACGAGACCCCGCTGCCCGAGACCGAGGGCAAGCAGGTGCTCGTGATCGGCGGCGGGAACACCGCGATGGACGCGGCGCGCACCGCGCGGCGCCTCGGCGGGCACGTGACGATCGTCTACCGGCGCACCCAGGCCGAGATGCCGGCGCGGGTGGAGGAACTGCACCACGCGCTCGAGGAGGGCATCGGGCTCGCGGTGCTGCGGGCGCCGTCGGAGTTCCTCGGGGACACCGCGACGCACCGCGTCACCGCCGCCACCCTGGAGGTCATGGACCTCGGCGAGCCGGACGCTTCCGGGCGCCGTCGTCCCATCGCCACGGGCCGCTCCGAGACCATGCGCGCGGACCTGGTGATCATGGCGCTCGGCAACGACGCAAACCCGATCATCAAGGACTCCGAGCCGCGGTTGCACACCTCGCGCTGGGGAACGCTGGAACTCGACCACACCGGTTCGCAGGAGACCTCGCTCCCCGGCATCTACACCGGCGGCGACGCCGCCCGCGGCGGGTCCACCGCCATCCGGGCGGCCGGCGACGGTCAGGCCGCGGCGCGCGAGATCCTCGGCGCGATCGACCTGGGCGCCGAGGAGGTCCGGGACATGGTGGCGCGCGCCCGCGCGTACACCGACCTCGGCATGACGGCGCAGCGCATCCTCGCCCGGACGCACCTGTCCGACGGCATCGAGGAGTTCACGGTCTACGCGCCGCTCATCGCGCAGGCAGCGCGGGCGGGGCAATTCGTGCGGGTGCTGCCGCGCGAGGACGGCGAGTTGATCCCGCTCACGCTGGCGGACTGGGACGCGAAGGCCGGGACGATCGGCCTGGTGGTCCAGGGGGTCGGGACCAGCAGCATCGAGATCAACGGCATGGCGCCCGGCGAGGCGTTCACGGGGATCGCCGGCCCGCTGGGGCGGCCGAGCGACATCCACCGCTACGACGCCGACGCGACCGTGGTGTTCACGGCCGGCGGGCTCGGCCTGCCGCCGGTGTACCCGATCATGCGCGAGCACCTGCGTGCCGGGAACCACGTGACCCTCATCGCGGGGTTCCGGAGTGCCGGGCTCATGTTCTGGATGGGCGAGCAGGAGCGCGTCGGGCGGCTGAAGGCGGAGTTCGGGGATGCCCTGGACGTGGTGGTCGCGACCAACGACGGCACGGCCGGGGTGAAGGGGTTCGTCACCACACCGCTCCAGGAGATGCTCGAGGCGAACCGGCGGGGCGAGGGCCGGCGCATCGCCGAGGTGGTGACGATCGGGCCGCCGCTCATGATGCGCGCGGTGACCGACCTCACCCGGCCGTACGGCGTGCCCACCGTGGCGAGCCTCAACTCGATCATGGTGGACGCCACCGGGATGTGCGGGGCCTGCATGGTGCCCGTGGTGATCGACGGGAAACTGATCCGCAAGCACGCCTGCATCGACGGGCCGGAGATCGACTCCCACCTCATCGACTGGGACAAGTTCCTGCCGCGGTTCGCGCAGTTCCGCGACCAGGAGCGGGCCAGCCGCGTGCGCCACGGGCTTGCGTAGGGGCAGCTTCGCCGAGGAGCGTCGCCTTTCGTGTGGGTCCCGCCGGGCGGACGGGGAAGCCGGCGGGCGGGCAACCAGTCCGGCTCGTTCCTCGCCGGACGGCCAGGCCCA
>JARKOU010000257.1 GCA_029975645.1 Actinomycetales bacterium | reverse complement strand
GAGGCAACGCGCGCCGATCTACCATCCGGCGCTCGTTCCTCGCGCCTCCCGCCAGGCCCGCCACGGCCCGCGCCCGTTCCCTCACCCGGGCCCGCTAGCCCTCCGTCGGCGCGCGTTGCCTCACCCCCGGTTGTCGCCTCGCCTTTCGCGTCGGGTGCTTGGCCCGCGCCGGACGAGCCAGCCACCCCGGACGGTGACCCGAACTCGGTCACCGTCGCGGGGCTCGTGCGGATGTCGTCGTGCGACTGGCCCGGGCGGCTCGTGGCGACCGTCTTTCTGCAGGGTTGCCCGTGGCAGTGCGTCTACTGCCACAACCCCGATCTCATCGATCCCCGTGCGCCGGGTGTGATGGCGTGGTCGGAGGTGGTCGACTTCCTGCGTCGACGGCGCGGGCTGCTCGACGGCGTGGTCTTCACCGGGGGCGAGCCGCTGCGGAGCGCCGGCCTGCCGCAGGCCATCGCCGACGTACGCGACCTGGGCTTCGCCGTCGGCCTCCACACCGGGGGTTCGTACCCGCGGCGCCTCGAGGCGTTGCTGGAACCCGTGCGTCTGGTCGACTGGGTGGGCCTGGACATCAAGGCGCTCCCCGAGGACTACGCGGACGTCGTCGGGCGCCCGGGGAGCGGGGAACGGGCCTGGCGGAGCCTGGAGGTTGTCCTGGCGAGCGGCGTCGAGCACGAGGTCCGGACCACGGTGCACCCCGGCTCCCCGGCCGCGGCGCACCTCCCCGAGATCGCGGAGCGGCTGCGTGCGGCGGGCGTGCGCTCGTTCGCAGTCCAGCAGGCGCGCGCGCTCGGCACCCGCGCCGGGTTCACGGCGTCGGCGCCTGGCTGGGAGGCCGAGGTCGAGGCCCTGGCCGACGGCGCCCGCTCGCTCGGGTTCGACCGGTTCGCGCTACGCCGGGCCTCCTGACCCCGCTACCCCTTCCTGACCTCCGCCAGACCGTCCCGACCTCCGCGAGACCCCCCGACCCCCGCGAGGGCGGGTGGGTACGCGGTGGGCGCGTGCATGCCGACCCGCCGACCGCGTCACCACCCGCCCTCGGGGTCGGGCGGGCCGGGAGAGTCGAAGAGGTTCGGAAGAATTCGGGACCTCGGCGCCGCCCGCGGCAGCGAGGTCCCGAATAGGCTCGGCTCGACCAGTGCCGGTAACCCTGAGGAACATCGCCATGGACCAGCAAGCGGCCCACGAGCCCGCCCCCACGAGCCCCCGTCGAGCGATCGCGGTGCTGACCTCCGGCGGGGACGCCCAGGGCATGAACGCGGTGGTGCGCGCCGTCGTCCGCACCGCGATCGCCAACGGCGCGGACGTCTACGCGGTCTACGAAGGCTTGCAGGGCCTGGTGGACGGCGGGGACCGCATCCGGAAGTTCACGTGGAGCTCCGTCGGCTCGATCCTCCACCTCGGCGGCACCGTGATCGGGACCGCGCGCTCGAAGGAGTTCCGCACGCGCGAAGGCCGCCTCAAGGCCGCCAAGAACATGGTCGACCACGGCATCGACCGGATCGTGGTCTGCGGCGGCGACGGTTCGCTCTCCGGCACCGACCTCTTCCGCAGCGAGTGGTCCGGGTTGCTGGCCGAACTCGTGGAAACGGGCGGGATCACCCAGGAGCAGGCCGATCGGCACGCCAACCTGATCATCGCCGGCACCGTCGGCTCGATCGACAACGACATGGTCGGCACCGACATGACGGTGGGTGCCGACAGCGCCCTGCACCGCATCATCGAGGCGATCGACGCCCTCGGCAGCACGGCGGCCAGCCACCAGCGCTCGTTCGTGGTCGAGGTCATGGGCCGGCACTGCGGCTACCTCGCGCTCATGAGCGCGATCGCGGGCGGCGCCGACTACGCCCTCATCCCCGAGAACCCGCCCCCGCCCGGCTGGGAGGAGGACCTGTGCGACCTTCTCCGGACCGGCCGGGCGGCCGGGCGCCGGGACTCGGTGGTCGTGGTGGCGGAAGGCGCCTGCGACCGCAACGGTGACCCGATCACCAGCGCGATGGTGCGGGACCTGCTCGAGGAACGCTTGGGCGAGGACGTGCGCGTCACGATCCTCGGGCACGTGCAGCGCGGTGGCACGCCGAGCGCCTATGACCGCTGGATGCCCACGCTGGTCGGCTACGCCGCCGCACTCGAGGTGCTCGACGCGGGCGAGGACCACGTCCCGCACGTGATCGGCGTCCGGAACAACCGCATCGCCCGCACGCCGCTCATGGAGGCCGTGGCCCGCACGCGGGAGATCCCCACGCTGATCTCGGCCGGCGACTACGAGGGCGCGATGGCCGCCCGCGGCTCGTCCTTCCGCGAGATGGTCCGCGTCTTCGACGGGATCGCCCACGCCAAGCCCGCCAACCCGGCGGAGGAGTCCGCCCGCATCGCCGTGCTCCACGCGGGCGGCCTGGCGCCCGGCATGAACACCGCGGTGCGCGCCGCCGTCCGTTTCGGCATCTCCCGCGGTCACACGATGCTGGGGGTCCGGGGGAGCTTCCAGGGCCTGATCGACGGCAAGATCGAGCAGCTGAGCTGGGGCGACGTCGAAGGCTGGGTGGCCATCGGCGGCGCCGAGCTCGGCACCAGCCGGCACATCCCCACGATCGAGCAGTTCTACGCGGTGAGCCGCGCGATCGAGAACAACGAGATCGACGCCCTCCTCATCATCGGCGGGCACCGCGCGTACGAGGCCGCGTACCAGATGCTCCAGCAGCGCGACCGGTACCCCGGCTTCAACGTCCCGGTGATCTGCCTCCCCGCGACCATCGACAACAACCTCCCCGGCTGGGAGCAGTCGATCGGCGCGGACACCGCGCTGAACGAGATCGTCTACGCGGTGGACCGCATCAAGCAGTCCGCCATGGCCTCCCGGCGGGCGTTCGTGGTGGAGGTCATGGGGCGCTACTGCGGCTACCTCGCGGCGGTCGGCGGCATGTCCGTGGGCGCCGAGCGCGTCTACCTCCACGAGGAGGGCGTGCACCTCCAGGACCTCATCCGCGACGTCACCGAGATGACCACGAGCTTCAAGCACGGGCGGCGCTTCTACCTGGCGATCCGCAACGAGGAGGCCAGCGTCGGGTACACCACGGACTTCCTCTGCCAGTTGTTCGACGAGGAGTCCGGACACGACTTCGACGTCCGCCCGATGGTGCTGGGCCACCTCCAGCAGGGCGGGAACCCCACGCCGTTCGACCGCGTGCACGCCACTCGCCTGGCCGCCTTCAGCGTCGACTGGCTCTCCTCGCAGATCGAGCTGGGCCGTTCGCAGTGGGGATTCATCGGCATGCAGGACGGCGCGCTCGCGTCGATTCCGTTGAAGACGATGCCGGACCTCGTGGACATGGAGTACTCCCGGCCGCTCGAGCAGTGGTGGACCGAGATGCGACCGGTCATGGACATCCTTGCGACGGAGCCCTCGGGGGCCTGACGGTCCGGGCGGGTGCCGGCACATTCCCGCGGACGACGGCGGGCGCCGGCACCCGTGACACGCGCCGCGTGATCATTCGCGCAGGTCGCGCGCGTGTGGGTGGCCTCCCCTAGACTCGCGGGACGTCTCGCGGGACGTCTCGCGGACAGCGTGGTCCGCGAGGTGACCCCTGCTGGCAAGGAGCCTGGATGCAGAGCCTGGGAACCGGGAGCGTCGTGGTGGTCGCCGCGATCGCGGTGATCGCCGTAGGCGCCCTCGTGGTCGCCGTCGTGCTGCGGGGCCGGGTGCTCGCCGAGGACGAGGGCACGCCGCGCATGCGAGAGATCGCCGCGGCGGTCCAGGAGGGCGCTGCTGCGTACCTCAGCCGCCAGTTCCGCACCCTCGCGCTGTTCGCCGTCGTCGTCGTCGGACTCCTCCTCCTGTTGCCGGGCGACGGCGCGGTGCGGGCGGGCCGCTCGGTCGCGTTCCTGCTGGGCGCGGCGTTCTCCGCGGCGATCGGCTACCTGGGCATGTGGCTGGCGGTGCGCGCGAACGTGCGTGTCGCGGCGGCGGCGCGCCGACCCGATGGCCGGACCCGCGGGGCGCGGATCGCCTTCAGCACGGGTGGTGTGGTCGGGATGTCGGTGGTGGGCCTCGGCCTCCTGGGCGCGTCCGTGGTGGTGCTGCTCTACGGCGTCGACGCCCCCGCGGTGCTCGAGGGATTCGGCTTCGGCGCGGCTCTGCTCGCGATGTTCATGCGCGTGGGCGGCGGGATCTTCACCAAGGCCGCGGACGTGGGCGCGGACCTGGTGGGCAAGGTGGAGCGCCACATCCCCGAGGACGACCCGCGCAACGCCGCCACCATCGCCGACAACGTGGGCGACAACGTGGGCGACTGCGCCGGCATGGCGGCGGACCTCTTCGAGTCGTACGCCGTGACCCTGGTGGCGGCGCTCATCCTGGGACGGACGGCGTTCGGGGAGCAGGGCCTCGTGTTCCCGCTGATCGTCACGGCGATCGGTGCGTTCGTCGCGCTCCTCGGCGTCCTCATCACACGGGTGCGGCACGGCGAGAGCGGGTTGCGGGCGATCAACCGGGGGTTCTACGTCTCCGCGCTGGTGGGCGCGGGACTCGCCACCGCTGCCGCCTTCGTCTACCTCCCCTCGTCCTTCGCCGCGATCGGCGGCGTGTCCGCGGACCTGGCCGACCACCCGGGCGACCCGCGCCTGGTCGCGGCGGGCGCCGTCGTCGTCGGCGTGGTCCTGGCCGGCGTGATCCTCTGGATGACCGGCTACTTCACCGGGACCACCACGAACCCGACGCTTCACGTGGCCCGCACCTCGCAGACCGGTCCCGCCACGGTGATCCTCTCGGGCGTAGGCGTGGGGTTCGAGTCCGCCGTCTACACCGCCGGCACGATCGCCGCGGCGATCTGCGCGGTGTTCCTCCTCGCGGGCGGCTCGGTGTGGCTCGCGTTGTTCCTCGTGGCGCTGGCCGGGTGCGGCCTGCTCACCACGGTGGGCGTGATCGTGGCGATGGACACCTTCGGCCCGGTCTCGGACAACGCGCAGGGCATCGCGGAGATGTCCGGGGACGTGGACGCCGCCGGTGCGCAGGTGCTCACGGAACTCGACGCGGTGGGCAACACCACCAAGGCGATCACGAAGGGGATCGCGATCGCGACGGCGGTGCTGGCGGCGACGGCGCTGTTCGGGTCGTACGGCGACGCCGTGGCGCACGCGCTGCGGGACGTGGCCGACGGCGCGGGGCTCGCGGCGTCGGGAGCGGACGGCCTGGTGGGCGCGATGCTCTCGTACTCGATCATCTCGCCGATGACCCTGGTGGGTGTGATCCTCGGGGCGGCGACCGTGTTCCTCTTCTCCGGGCTCGCGATCGACGCCGTGACGCGCGCGGCCGGGGCGATCGTGCTCGAGGTGCGGCGTCAGTTCCGCGAGATGCCGGGGATCATGACGGGGGAGGTGCGACCGGAGTACGGCCGCGTGGTGGACATCTGCACCAAGGACTCGCTGTCCGAACTCGTGACCCCGGGGCTGCTCGCCGCGCTGGCGCCGATCGCCGTCGGATTCGGGCTGGGGGTCGGGCCGCTCGCCGGGTTCCTCGCGGGCGCGATCGCGGCCGGCGTGCTCATGGCCGTGTTCCTCGCGAACTCCGGCGGCACCTGGGACAACGCGAAGAAGATCGTGGAGGACGGGGCGTACGGCGGGAAGGGCACACCCGCGCACGAGGCCACCGTGATCGGCGACACGGTCGGCGATCCCTTCAAGGACACCGCCGGGCCGGCGATCAACCCGCTCATCAAGGTGATGAACCTGGTCGCGCTGCTCATCGCGCCGGCGGTGGTGGCGCTGAGCGCGCCGGAGGACGTGAACCACGCCGTGCGGATCGCGATCGCGCTGGTCGCGGGCCTGGGGGCGGCGGGGGCCGTGATCCTCTCGCGGCTCCGCGCTGCGGCCGTGGACCGGGACCACCCCCTGGAGCGCGCGGTCCCGTGAGGAGGTCGCCTGGCGCCTTCGCCGCAGATCGCGAACAAACTGGCGGATCGCGAACTCCCGATGTTCGCGAGCTGCCCAGATGTTCGCGACCGGCCAGATGTTCGCAACCGGCTCAGAGGGGCACAGGGGCGCCGTGAGCAGCGGACGTGCGGGAGCCACACCTCGCGCGAGCAGCGCAGACACCGAGGCGCTGCGCGCGGACCTCATCGCCGCGCCCTACACGGTCGAGGCGCTCGAGGACCTGCTCGGACCGGTCGCCTCGGCCGCCCTGAGGCGCGAGCAGGCGGTCCCGGCCCGGCGCGCGCTGCGAGGCCGCGGCGAGCCGGCGGGGGTGCTCGCCCGCCTCTTCCTCCTCGGCGAGGCGGTCCCTCGCCGGACGCTCGACGGCGCCCTGCCGCGCCTGAGGTCCGACGGCGCCGAGCGTTGCGGCCTGGTCCGCAGCGCCGGCGAGGCGGCCGACGACCAGGTGCGCGCCGTCGTCGACCTCTCGCCCTACCGAGCCTCCGACGACGCGGGCGAGATCACCTGGTGGCTGGCGTCCGACGTCGGCGAACTGGCCTCCGGTGCACCGCTCGCCCCCGAGCACGTGCTCGGCGTCGGCGGGGCGTCCACCACCCTCGCCGGGATCACCATTCGCGAGCCGGTCGGGCGGGCCCTGGACCTCGGGACGGGGTGCGGGATCCAGGCGCTGCA
The DNA here is from genome assembly GCA_029975645.1 of Actinomycetales bacterium. Taxonomy (GTDB): domain Bacteria; phylum Actinomycetota; class Actinomycetes; order Actinomycetales; family JAHECE01; genus JAHECE01. Next base: position 8,935 of record JARKOU010000257.1, on the reverse strand, counting down.
CGCGTCGCGCCACGCGGGCGCCGTCGTCGCCACGGACCTGTCCACCCGGGCGCTGGCGTTCGCGCGCTTCAACGCGGCGCTCGCCGGGGTCACGCTGGACCTGCGCACCGGCTCGATGCTCGATCCGGTCGACGGCGAGCGGTTCGACCTCGTGATCTCGAACCCGCCGTTCGTCATCACGCCGCGGCTCCCGGGCGCCGTCGGCGGCTACACCTACCGCGACGGCGGGCGGGCCGGCGACGACCTGGTTCGGGACCTCGTCACCGGCGTCGGCGCGGCGCTCGCGCCCGGCGGTGTGGCGCAGATCCTCGGGAACTGGGAGCACCGGGTGGGGGAGGGCTGGCGCGAGCGGGTCGAGGAATGGCTCGCGGCGTCCGGCCTGGACGGGTGGGTGGTGCAGCGCGAGGTCTCCGACCCGGCGGAGTATGCCGAGACGTGGCTGCGCGACGGCGGCCTGACCCCGGACCGCGACCCGTCCGGGTGGCGCGCCGCCTACGAGGCGTGGCTGGACGACTTCGCCGCGCGCGGCGTCGAGGCCGTCGGGTTCGGCTACCTGCTCCTGCGGCGGCCGGCGTCCGGAACGGTCACCCTGCGGCGCGTCGAGGAGCACGACGGCGCCGTACGGCAGCCGCTCGGGCCGCACCTGGCCGCGGCGCTGCGGGCGCACGACCGGCTCGAGGCGTTCGGGGACGGGGCACTCGGGGACTGGGCGTTCGGGGACAGGTCACTTGCGGACGAGCAACTCGTGGCCGCGGCGGACGTGACCGAGGAGCGATACCTCCGACCGGGCGAGGCGGATCCGTCCGTGATCCTATTGCGCCAGGGCGGGGGTTTCGGGCGCGTGGTCCGGGCGGGCACCGCCCTGGCCGGGTTCGTGGGCGCGTGCGACGGAGAGCTGACGGTCGGGCAGATCGTCGGCGGGCTCGCGGCGCTGCTCGACGTCCCCGCCTCCGACCTCGCCGCGGACCTCCTCCCGGCCGTACGGGACCTGGTCCGGGACGGTCTGCTCACACTTCCGTCACATCCGGTCACCGGCGCCGCCACATCACCGACGTAGCGTGGAGGGGTGACGTCTCTGCTCTCGTCCCCCACGGGCGCCGGCGCCTCCGAGCGGTCCACCGGGTCGCCCGGCCTCAGCACGGCATCCACGATCGCCTCGGTGGGCGGCTCGCGTCCCTCCGCACGCGCCGCTGGGGCCCGTGCGGTGGCGCTCGCCGCCGCGCTCGCCGCGGCTGCGGGCGTCTGGGTGACCTGGCGAGCCTTCGTGGACACCGCCGTCGGGCAGGCGGTGGAGAAGGCGGCCTATGCCGGGGCCGCCTACGGCCAGAACCGCCTCTGGCAGGTGGGTGAGCCCATCCTCGAGGTGGTCTCGGTCCCGTTCGTGGTGCTCGGCGCCGCCGTGGCCATCCTCGTCGCCCTGCTGCGCCGGCGCTGGGTGCAGGCGATCCAGGCGTTCGTGCTGGTGGCGGGCGCCAACCTCACCACCCAGGTCTTGAAGTACGGATACTTCGAGCGTCCGGCGCTGGGAGGTGACGGCGGGGCGAACAGCCTGCCCAGCGGGCACACCACCGTGGCGGCGTCGTTCGCGGCCGCGCTCCTGCTCACCGTCCCTCGGCGGGCGCGGCCGCTGGTCGCCGTGCTCGGGGCCGGATACACGGCCGCAACCGGGGTCTCCACGCTGATCGGCCAGTGGCATCGGCCGAGCGACGCCATCGCGGCGATCCTCGTGGTGCTCGCATGGACGGCCGTGGTGTGCGCGCTCGGGCCGTCGTCGGCTGCCGATCCGCCCGGCGTGGACGCCCGGACAGGCACCGGGCTGGCGGTGGGCTTCCTCGGCCTCGGAGCGCTCCTCACCGCGCTCCCGGCGGCCTGGGGCCTCCGCGAGGCGTACCTCGCGGCCGGCGCGGGAGCCGCGATCGCGCCCGTGCAGACGTACGTGGCGGGGGCGCTCGGGGTCGTGGCGGCGGCCGCGGCGGCCTTCGCGGTCATGCTCCTGATCCGGCAGTCCACCGCGCGCCCCCGCCAGGACTGATCCACAACCCCGCGCGTCCCGGTTGACCGGCCCACGTCCATCCGGCGTAGTGTGCGCGGGCACGTCGTGCCCGGAGCACGTTCGTAACGGCAAGAGATCAGAGGGGTTTGATGTCCGGTCGCAAGCTGGTGATCGTCGAGTCGCCCGCGAAGGCCCGCACGATCGCGGGGTACCTGGGGCGCGACTTCGACGTCGAGGCGAGCATCGGGCACATCCGGGACCTGCCCCAGCCGCGCGAGCTGCCCGCGGACATGAAGAAGGGCCCGTACGGGAAGTTCGCGATCGACGTCGAGCACGGCTTCGACCCGTACTACGTGATCGACGCCGACAAGAAGAAGAAGGTCGCCGAGCTCAAGCGCGCGCTCAAGGAAGCCGACGAGCTCTACCTCGCCACCGATGAGGACCGCGAGGGCGAGGCCATCGCGTGGCACCTGCTCCAGGTGCTCCAGCCGAAGGTGCCCGTGCGCCGGATGGTGTTCCACGAGATCACGCGCGAGGCGATCCAGCGCGCGCTGGCCCAGCCGCGGGACCTGGACACGCAACTGGTCGACGCCCAGGAGACCCGCCGCATCCTCGACCGCCTCTACGGCTACGAGGTCTCGCCGGTGCTGTGGCGCAAGGTGCGCCAGGGGCTCTCGGCGGGCCGGGTGCAGTCGGTCGCCACACGGCTGGTGGTGGAGCGCGAGCGGGAGCGGATGGCGTTCCGGTCCGCGTCCTACTGGGACGTGCGCGGGGAGTTCAGCGCGCCCGACGCCGCGGCGCCGGCCGGGCGAGCCGGCGGCGCGCCCGCGAGCACCACCTTCGGAGCCCGGCTCGTCGCGCTCGACGGCGCACGCGTGGCGACGGGACGGGACTTCGACGACCGCGGCGCACTGCGCACCAAGGGGGCCGTCCACCTGGACCAGGCCGCTGCGGAAGGCCTGGTCCACGCGCTGGCGGGGGTCGCCGTCGTCGTCCGCTCGGTGGAGACCAAGCCGTACACGCGGCGCCCGGCGGCGCCGTTCACCACCTCCACGCTGCAGCAGGAGGCGTCCCGCAAGTTGCGGATGTCCTCGAAGCAGACCATGCGCGTGGCGCAGGGCCTGTACGAGAACGGCTACATCACGTACATGCGCACGGACTCCCCGGCGCTGTCCACGCAGGCGATCGACGCCGCGCGGCGCCAGGCGGCGGAGTTGTACGGGGCGGAGTACGTCCCGGAGAAGCCGCGCCTGTACGCCGGCAAGGCGAGCGCGCAGGAGGCTCACGAGGCGATCCGCCCCGCCGGTGACCACTTCCGCACGCCGGCCCAGGTCTCGGGCGAGATCAGCGGCGAGCAGTTCCGCCTCTACGAGTTGATCTGGAAGCGGACGGTCGCCTCGCAGATGGCTGACGCGCGCGGGTCGACGGCATCCGTCCGGTTGGGCGCGACGGCGTCGGACGGGCGGGACGCGGAGTTCGCGGCCTCGGGAACCGTCATCACGTTCCGCGGCTTCCTCGCCGCCTACGAGGAGGGCCGCGACGCCGAGAGGTACGACGACGAAGCGGCTCGCCCGGAGAGGGACGGCGAGAAGCGCCTGCCGGCGCTCGCCGTCGGGGATGGGGTGGCCACGGAGTCGCTGGTCGCGGACGGCCATGAGACGACCCCGCCCCCGCGGTTCACCGAGGCGAGCCTGGTGCGCGCCCTGGAGGAGCGGGGGATCGGGCGCCCGTCCACGTATGCCGCGACCATCTCGGTGATCATCGACCGCGGGTACGTGGTGCCGCGCGGCCAGGCGCTCGTGCCCTCGTGGCTGGCGTTCGCCGTCGTCCGGCTGCTCGAGGAGCACTTCGGGCGGCTCGTGGACTACGACTTCACCGCGGCGATGGAAGCGGACCTGGACCGCATCGCCTCGGGTCAGCAGGATCGCGTGGACTGGCTCACGCACTTCTACTTCGGCGACGCCGGGCCGGGCGGGATCGGGGCGGGGGGAGCGGGGGCCGTGTCGCCCGGCGGCGGGCAGGGCCTGAAGCAACTCGTCGAGGGCCTCGGCGAGATCGACGCGCGTGACATCAACTCGGTGGACATCGGGGAGGGCATCACGCTGCGGGTCGGCCGGTACGGACCGTACCTCGAGGTGCCGGACGCCGAGGGCGGCGATCCGCGCAGGGCGAGTGTGCCCGACGACGTCGCGCCCGACGAGTTGACCCCCGCCAAGGCGCGCGAACTGCTCGAGACCGGCGCCGACGGCGACCGCGTGCTCGGCGTGGACCCCGCGACTGGCCGGACGATCGTCGCCAAGACCGGGCGGTACGGGCCGTACGTCACCGAGGTGATCGAGGACGACGACGCCGCCGTGGCCGGTCAGGGCGGCGCGGGCTCGGGCGGCGCCGGTTCGGCTGAGGCGGAGGGAGCTGCGGCGACCGCGCCCGCGAAGCCGGCCGCGCGCAAGCGTGCTCCCGCCAAGCCGAAGCCGCGCACGGCGTCGCTGTTCAAGACGATGCAGCTCGAGACGATCCACCTCGAGGAGGCCCTGCGTCTCCTCTCCCTGCCGCGCGTGGTGGGCGTGGACCCGGAGTCCGGTGCGGAGATCACCGCGCAGAACGGGCGCTACGGGCCGTACCTGAAGAAGGGCACGGACTCTCGCTCGCTCAGCGGCGAGGACCAGATCTTCGACATCACGCTCGAGGAGGCGCTCGAGATCTACGCCCAGCCCAAGCGGGGGCGAGGGGCTGCGGCGTCGACCGCGGCGCTGCGCGAACTGGGCCCCGACCCGGTCTCGGGCAAGCCGATCCTCCTCAAGGACGGGCGGTTCGGGCCCTACGTCACCGACGGGACCACGAACGCGACCCTGCGCAAGGAGGACGCGGTCGAGACCGTGACGCCGGAGCGCGCGGCCGAGTTGCTCGCCGAGAAGCGCGCGAAGGGGCCGGCCAAGGCGCCGGCGCGGCGGGCGTCCTCGGGGACGCGGGCGTCGTCGTCGGCCTCCGCGAAGGCGGGCACGGCCAAGAGCGGCGCCGGAACCGGGACCCGGACCACGGCGGCCCGAAGCCGCGCGAAGTCCTGACCCCACCTCACCTCTCAGTCGCCGGACCCCCGGGGCCGGCCGAACGTCCCTCCGAAGTTCCGCCGAACACCCCCAACTCCGCCGAACACTCCCACCCCCGCCGGTCACTCCCACCTCCGCCGAACACGTGGTTAGTCGTCTTATGACCTCCCATAGGACGACTAACCACGTGTTCGGCGGAGTGTGCCGGAGGCGGGGGGATTACGCAGCCTGCACGCCTCGCCTACGGTGGGGCGATGGTGACGACGCCCGCGGTGGAGATCGACGTCGGGGGCCGCGCAGTGCGTATCTCCAACCCGGACCGCCTCTACTTCCCCGGAGTGGGCGACGGCGCGGGGCTCAGCAAGCGCGACGTCGTCGACTACTTCCTCGCCGTCGGCCCCGGGATCCTCGCCGCGCTCCACGACCGCCCCACCACCCTCGAGCGCTGGCCCAAGGGCTGGTTCGAGGGCGCGCGGCTGTCCACCCGCATCGACAACACCGGCGATGCCTTCTACCAGAAGCGCGTCCCGCAGGGCGCGCCGTCGTGGGTTCATACGGCGCGGATCGCCTTCCCGAGCGGGCGCACGGCCGACGAGATCTGCCCCACCGAACTCGCCGTCGTCGCCTGGTGCGTGAACCTCGGGACGCTGACGTTCCACCCGTGGCCGGTGACGTCGGCCGACGTCGAGGCGCCGGACCAGCTGCGGATCGACCTCGACCCCCAGCCCGGGACGGACTTCGCCGACGCCGCGCGCGTGGCCCCGCAGGTGCGGGCACTGCTCCACGAGGTGGGGATGGAGGGGTACCCGAAAACCTCGGGCGGACGCGGGCTGCACGTGTTCGTGCCGATCGAGCCGGGGTGGTCGTTCGTGCAGGCGCGCCGGGCGACCATCGCGCTCGGGCGGGAGATCGAGCGGCGCCTGCCGGACCTCGTGACCATGAAGTGGTGGAAGGAGGAGCGGGGCGCCAAGATCTTTGTGGACTACAACCAGATGGCGCGCGACCGCACGATCGCATCCGCGTATTCGGTGCGGGCCAACCGCCGGGCGACGGTGTCCACGCCGTTGACGTGGGAGGAGGTCGACGGCGCGGCGTCGGGTGCGTTCGGGCCGGACGAGTTCACGGTGCTCACCGTGCCGCGGCGGTTCGCGGAGGTGGGGGATCTGTTCGCGCCCGTGGCCGCGGGGGTTGCGCCGCGGTACGCGATCGAGCCGCTGCTCGAGATGGCCGCCCGCGACGAGCGTGACCACGGCCACGGTGACCTGCCCTATCCCCCCGAGTACCCGAAGATGCCGGGCGAGCCGAAGCGGGTCCAGCCCAGCCGCGCACGGCCCGTGACCAGCGAATAGACCGTCCCTGGGCCGCGTGGCGAGGACGGTACACCGGAGACTCAACTGATAACCTCCGACCATGGGAGCCCGCCTCGACGACCTCGCGAGGTCGTTCGCCCGGCACCTGCGTGCGGAGGGTCGCGCCGAGCGGACCGTCGTCCTGTACGGGATGAGCGTCCGGATGTTCAGCCAGTGGCTCGAGGCGCAGGGGCGACCTCCAGTCGTCGACGAGCTCACCCGAGCGGCGATCCGGGAGTGGCTGGCCGGGCTCGCCGACACGCGTGAGCCGGGAACCGTCCGCACCCGGTACCGGGGGATGTTCCGGTTCTGCGGCTGGTGCGTCGACGAGGGTGAGCTCGCCGAGAACCCGATGCGCACCCTCAAGCAGCCCGAGGCGTCGCTCAAACCCGTCCCCGTCCTGCGCGACGAGGAGCTGACCGCTCTGCTGCGCAACTGCGCGAGCCGGTCGTTCGCCGACCGGCGGGACGAGGCGATGATCCGGCTTCTGCTCGACTGCGGCGTCCGCGTCTCGGAGCTGTGCGGGCTGCGGGTGACCGACGTCGACCTCGACGGCGGGTCCGCGATCGTCCGGGGCAAGGGCGCCAAGGTCCGGGCGGTCTACTTCGGGGCACGCACCACGCGGGCCGTGGACCGCTACCTGCGGGCGCGCGCCACCCACCGGTGGGCGCACCTCGACGCGCTCTTCCTCACCCAGCGCGGGGCGCTCACGCCCGACGGCGCCCGGGACAGGATCGGCGCCCGTGGCCGCGCCGCGGGGATCGAGGCGCTCCATCCACACCGGTTCCGGCACACCTTCGCCCACGACTTCCTCGCCGCCGGTGGCCAGGAGCGCGACCTCAAGCGACTTGCCGGCTGGACCTCCGACGTCATGCTCGAGCGCTACGGCGCCAGCGCGGCCGACGCCCGTGCCAAGGCCGCCGCCCAACGACTCAAGCGCGGGGACCGCGTCTAGCACTGCGTCAAGCCGAACGCCGGCAACCCGAGGCCAGCTGCCCGGCGACCCTTGACTCATCTTGCACCGCCGGATGCGTGCCCCCCTTGCCCGGGCCAACCTCGTCTCGGCCGGCTGTGGCTCCCGCGAAAGCACTCCCGTCGTCGGCTTGCCACCGGCGCCTCACCACTCGTGAAGCCGATCGCCGACACTCCTCTGGCATGTGAGGGAATTCCGTAACGGCGGGCGCTGTGCGCACCTCGGTCGCTCCCTATAGGTATGGAACACACACCTGGTGCACCGGAGGACCCGCAGCCGTCCTCGCCCTCGCCCTCCACGCCGGCACCGGCGTCGGCAGGCACCTCGTCGGCGTCGGCCACGGAGCGCACGCTCATGGCTCGCATCGCCGCGCACGAGTCCTGGGCGAGGACCCCGAACCGCACTGCCCGCACCGCCAAGGCGCGTGCCGCGATCATGGCGACGTTCGAGCTGCAGGTCGACCCGCACGGCGTCCTGTCGCCGGCCGAGCGTGCGGTGCGCGCGGAGAGTGCGCGCAAGGCGTACTTCGCGCGCCTGGCTCTGAAGTCCGCGCAGGCGCGCCGGCAGGCCCGAGAGGCGTCGGTCCGTGCCCGGCGCCGCCCCGGCTTCGAGCCGGGGCCGCCCGGTGGCGCGGCCGCGTGACCCGGTCCTGCACCGCAGTCGGCAAGGGGACCCGCGGGGTCGGCCGCGCTGCGCGAGACGTCGCGTCCGGGGGTCGGTCGTGAGCGTCGACCCGTACCTCGACCTGCCGCTCTCGCCGCTGGACGAGCTACGCGACGAGACGTGGACGTTCGAACAGGCGGTCGTCGCCGAGGCCCGGCGCATCCACGTCCGAGAGGCCGCACGCGCCGCTGTGGCGGCCGAGAAACGGTCCGGCCGTCCGTTGCCAGCGGTCGAGCGTCTCCGGGGCTTCCTGGCCGAGCCGGACCCGCCGACGGCGTACCGGATCGAGCGGGTGTGGCCCGCCGGAGGGCGGGTGGTGCTCGCCGCGGCCCAGAAGGCGGGCAAGTCGACCGCCGTCGGCAACGTCCTGCGCTCGCTCGCCGACGGCGATGCCCTCTTCGGGCAGTTCCCCGCCCACTCCGTCGGGCGGGTGGTCCTGCTCGACAACGAGCTCGACCGCGCGATGCTCCGACGTTGGCTGCGGGACCACCGGATCGGCCGCCAGGAGGTCGTCGACCTGGTTCCCCTGCGCGGTCGGCTGTCGACGTTCGACGTCCTCGACGCCGGCACGCGCTCCGCGTGGGCCGAGCATCTCGGGCCCGCCGACGTGCTCGTCCTCGACTGCCAGCGCCCCGCTCTCGACGCTCTCGGGCTCGACGAGAACCGCGACGCCGGCCGGTTCCTCGAGGCGTTCGACGAGCTCCTCACCGAGGCCGGGATCGGCGAGGCGCTCGTGGTGCACCACCACGGGCACGGCTCGGAACGCTCGCGCGGCGACTCTCGGATCCTCGACTGGCCCGACGCCGTCTGGAACCTCGTTCGCGAAGCGCGCGCCGAGCCGACGACGGCGTCTCGGTACTTCAGCGCCTACGGCCGCGACGTCGCCGTCCGTGAGTCCCGGCTCGAGCAC
>JARKOU010000256.1 GCA_029975645.1 Actinomycetales bacterium | reverse complement strand
ATGCTCGAGCGGGCCCTTGCGATCGAGGACGCCTTCGCGCGCGTCCGGCTGGTGCCCCAGGGGCCCCGGACGGTCGACGTCGACCTGATCGCCGTCGGCGACCGCGTCCTCAACGGCGAAGACCTCACACTGCCGCACCCGCGGGCGCACGAGCGTGCCTTCGTGCTCGTGCCGTGGCACGAGGTGGAGCCGGACGCCGTGCTGGTCGGGCACGGCCGCATCGCCGACCTGCTCGCCGGGCTGGACGCGTCCGGCGTGCGGCGCCGGGACGACCTGCGGCTCGACTGATGCCCGAGTCCGCGCCCCCTCCGGGCACGGTCACCCCGACCAGCTCGCAGTCGATCGGGGTGGCGCTCGTGGTCGGGATCGGCCTGGGCTGGTCGCTGTTCACCGCGCTCGACCGGTTCACCGGCGAGGTGCCCCAGCTGCCACTGGCCATGACCGCCGTGATCGCCGTGCTGGCGGCCGTGATCGGGATCGAGGCGGTCCGCACCCACCGCACCATCCAGGTACGTCGGCTGCCGGTGCCGCCACGTCGCGCGGTGGCCCTGCTCGAGCTGGGCAAGGCCTGCCTGCTCGGCGGGACCGCGCTCGTCGGTGGCTACGCCGCCGTGGCGGCGTTCCTGTGGCGGCGGCTGGAGGTGAACCTGCCGCGCGAGCGTCTGGTCAGCCCCCTGGTCGCGATCGTGGCGAGCGCTGGGCTGGCCGTCGCGGGGGCGTTTCTGGAGCGCTCCTGCCGGATTCCACGTCCCCGAAAGGAGGACGCCACGCCGTCGACCATTCCGGGAAGTCCGGATACGCCTGACTAGACTCCGGGGCGTGAATACCGCCGTCACACCGAGAAAAGCGAATCCTTCCCCGCTGCGCCGTTACGCGTGGCTCACGTTGCTCGGGTCGGCCGTCGTAGCAGTTGCTGCCGGTTTCGGTGGGGTCTGGATGGCCCGCGCCGGGATCGTGGTAGCCGTCATCGGCGGCATCGTTGCCTGTGTCTTCGCCTGGCGCGAGGTCAGGGTGACTCGAACCACGATGATGGCTCAGCAGGCCGCCGATTCCCGCCGGTCAGGGGAGAAACTCCACGCCGAGCGTGTCCAGCACGTCCGGCTGCTCCAGGTGCTGCAAAGCCGTAATGG